>CATKEF010000087.1 GCA_949747905.1 uncultured Eubacteriales bacterium | reverse complement strand
GACAAGATGTTCGAGCTGGACGAGGAAATTAAAGAAAACGGTTAATAGTCCTGCCTGTCGTCTGCGGAAATGCCCTTGACGCGGGTTGTGACAACGTGGTAACGGCTTTGCGGACTTACCTCGAAAAGGGCGTATTTTTGCGTTGAGGTGGCAATTGCCCCCGATATATCCGCAAAATAAGCCGTCTTACCTGCGCAAAGAATTACAGGAACGCCGTACAGATAAGAGTAAGCGCGCGCAATGAGCGGCGGCACACAGTCCTTGATTTCCTCCATTACCGCGACCACAACGTTGCATCCGCAAGCGGTAAGCGATTTGACGGTATCTGGAAACTTTATGTCGTTTTCTATACAAATACCGATTTTGCAACCGTTGACCTTATAAAAACCGAGCGCGGAACCGCTCTTGAAATCTTCACTGTCGATAACGTGATTCATATCGGAGATGCCCAGAAGTTTACCCCTGTCCGAAACGGCGACCGACTTGCGGCGCACGCCGCGACTGTCCGTAATGCAGCCGCTCAGAACCCCGCAGGAAGCGACTTTGGAAAGCCTTGCGGTTTCCTCGAATTTCTCCGTTTCGCCTTTCAGCTCCCTCTCATAGTCCACTTCGCCCAGCCCGTTGAAGCCGAACAGAGCAATATCGCACTCGGGCAGACAATCCGTATCCGCAACCGCACCTTCAGTAACCACGCAGAACACCATACTCTTACATTCTATTGCGGCGGCAATAAATATGTGAAAAAAGTTTTATTTCGGTATGCGGACGCATATTTTAAGATAAGGACAATCGAACCAGAGGTAAATACGTGAAAAAACTACTAACTTTTCTACTTATCGTATCAATTTCGGCGGCTGTACTAACGGCAACCGCGTGCAACAACAAAGAAGATTCGAACAGAAGCAGTTACGATATTTTCGTTACGTACGACGACGAAAAACAGACTCTTACGGGCACGGTGGACTTTACGTTCCGCAATAACACGGACAACGAACTCGCCGACCTTAAATTCAACACATACGGAAACGCTTTCCGCAAAGACGCCAAGTTCAAACCCGTCTCGGAAACATACGAAAAGCGCGCTTACTATGCCGGCGAAAGTTACGGAGCAATGGAGATTACAAACGTGGAGAACTGCGCGGGCTGGACGGTTGCGGGAGAAGATGAAAATCTTCTCACAGTAAACCTTTTGACCCCCATATATCCCGAAGAAACGGTGATTTTGAAAATAAGTTACACCCTCACTCTCGCAAAAGTGAACCACCGCACGGGCGTAACCGCAAACACTGTCAATCTTGGAAATTTCTATCCCGTACTTTGCGCGTATTCCACGGAAGGTTTTACCGAATGCCCCTATTACTACTGCGGCGACCCCTTTCTCTCCGAATGCGCGGATTATAACGTAACTTTGGATGTAGCCGAAAAATACATAGTTGCGAGCAGCGGAAAACAGACCGACGAAACAAAGACCGACGGCAGAAAAAAATGCACATACACGCTTGAAAACGCCCGTGACTTCGCCTTCGTTCTATCGGATAAATTCCAGGTGGTCTCCGACGATTCCTCGGGAGTCAACGTAAGCTATTACTACATATCCGACAATAATCCGCAGATAAGTTTAGGCGCCGCGACCGAAAGTCTCAAATACTTTTCTCAGACCTTCGGAAACTACATCTATCCGACTCTTTCCGTAGTTCAGACGGGTTTCTGCTACGGCGGTATGGAATATCCCGCGCTCACCATGATTGCCAACGGGCTTGACAGCGACAATAATCTGTACACAATCGTTCATGAAAACGCCCATCAGTGGTGGTACGCCATGGTAGGAAGCGACCAGATGAAAAACGCGTGGCAGGACGAAGGACTTGCCGAATACTCCACCCTTGCATTCTTCGAAAACAACCCGTCTTACGGATTTACGAGAACGGGTATAGTCAAATCGGCGACGAACTCGTACAGAGCGTTTTTTACCGTCTACGAACAGCTCAACGGCACGGTGGATACGAGCATGACGAGAAATCTTTCCGAATATTCGGGCGAATTCGAATACAATAACGTCACATACAACAAAGGACTTATCATGTTCGATATGCTCAGAAATTCCGTGGGCGACGACGCCTTCTTCAAGGGACTCAAAAACTATTTTTCCGATAATCTCTGTAAAATAGCTTCCCCCGAATCATTGTACGCCTGCTTTATGAAATTCGGAACGGACCTCGAAGGCTTCTTCGGCTCCTTCACCGAAGGAAAAATTCTTATATGACGAGTTGCAAACAAAAACCGTTTTTATGCAAATGCCCCGCCCGCGCAATTTTTGCGCGGGCGCTATTATTTTTAATCAAATACTTGCCAAACAGAATATAATGGTATATAATTAGGTCAATAAAGATAGTAAGCCGCATTTAAAGGCGGCAGCGCTAAGGAAAGTTCAATGGACGTGCCCGACAGTAAAATTTCAGAAAAAACGTAATTTATTCCGTACTAAAGCATATTTTGCCGTGCACGGAATAATTCCGTGCATTTTTATTTTCAACGGCATTGAGAGGTGCTTATGGTTAAATTTTTCGTAACCGCCGCAAACGGCGAAATTGAAAAAACGGATAAATTCAGCGAAAACTGCTGGGTGGATATGGTCAACCCCACGGACGACGAATGCGAAGACGTATCCGCAGTCACCGGCGTGCCCGAGGATATGCTGAAAGCCGCGCTGGACGAAGAGGAACGCGCGCGTTCGGAATTCGACGAGGGCTGCAATCTTTTTATCGTGGATTGCCCCATCATGGAAGAGGGCGATTTCGGCGACAGCTACACGACTCTTCCCCTCGCCGTAATTTACAACAAACGGTGCGTTGTGACGGTTTGTCTGAAAGGCAACACCGTGCTTAAAGATTTCATCACCGGCAGAGAGCGCGTTTCCTGCGCAAAACCCGTGCACTTCGCGCTTACGTTTATGTTGGGTAACGCAAAGAGATTTTTGTACTGTCTTAAACAGATAGACAGAAAAAATCACCGAATACAGAACGAAATGGGCAAGATGATGAGAAACGAGGAAATAATTCAGCTGCTCGATTTGCAAAATTCCCTCGTATACTTCTCCACCTCCCTCAACTCCAACGAAAGGGTGCACGAAAAACTGTCCAAAGCCGAAGCGGTGACTCTGAACGAAGATTACAGAGACTTATTTGACGACGTCTGCATAGAAAACCGTCAGGCTATAGAGACGTGTAATATTTACAAGAGCATTCTCAGCGTTACAATGGACGCATACGGCTCGGTAATATCCAACAACTCCAACGACAATATGCGCAAGCTGACCATCATAACCATACTGCTTGCCGTTCCCACAATGATTGCGGGGTTCTGGGGAATGAACATGCCCGTGCCTTTCGAAAAGGGCGTGGAATTTTACCAGACGGGTTGGTTCTGGCTTGTAATACTCGCGACAATCGCTTTAACCGCGGCGCTTGCGGTTGTAATAGTCAAAGGCAACCCCTTCAAAAGCGCTTTAAAGCAAAAGAAAAAACACAAAAAAGACAGAAAGAACGACAAGGAAAAATAATGCCCGTACTTCAATATATCTGCAAAAACTGCAACAAAAATTTTGAAGAATTAGTAAAAAAACACGACGAAGAAGTCCTGTGTCCCGTCTGCAAAAACAGAGCCGAACGCGTATGGGGAGGAAAAATGTTTTCCTCAACGGGAGTTTCTTCAAAAAAATGCAGCGGCAACTGTTCAACGTGCGGAGGCTGTAAATAAGATTAACATTATAGTCCCGCGGGGGCCGGTTGCAGCGCCGCCGGCCACTTTATTTTTCTCAGTCATTTTTATCCCCGTCGTCAGAAGCCTCGACAATCGTACCGATAACAGCGCATATTATACCGCCCGCAACGAAAGCAACCCAACCGGGGTGCCATAATCCCCATACGAAACCGAGCACCAAAAAAAGCGCTGTCGCCGCCAACATAACCGCTCCGCAAACCGCGTCTTTCAGCTTTGCCAGACGACTCGGTTTCCGCGCAGTCTTTGCCGTACCCGCGCCGCCATATGCGGTGAACTTTATTCCGTTACAGACCAGACCCGCCACAATAAAGGAAAGTACGGCAAGAAATACCGCGGTATAATAACAGTACGCCGAATCCGTATTTTCGGTTTTTATGATTTGCGCGTCCGTAAGCACGCACATCACCGCAAGAAAAACAACGTCTAAAAGAATTCCCGAAACAAGTCCCGCCATTACGGCGTTGAAGCGCGAACCGAATTTTTTTGACGTCTCTTCGGATATTACATTATCGGTTTGCGTATGTTCCTTCAAAAACTTTTCGTTTGACATACCGAAATACACAAAGAAAAACAAAGCGGCGGCGACAAAAAATACAACGGCAATGCCGCCTATAGCCGATGCGATTTTCGCTTCTTGTCCGGACAGCGTTGCCGCGTATCCCGAAAGTCCGACGCACACCGCAACGCCGAACAGAATCAGAAACACGCCGACAGCCATTGCCGTTGAAAAGCGTTTAATATGCTTTTCATACCCGCATTCGCAGGAAACTACGCTTTCGGAATCCTCGGTCAAATCGCCGCGCATGAGCCCGTCGAGAGTCACGCCGAACATATCGCAAAGCAAAAGAAGTTTCTCGGTTTCGGGATAAGCCTCCCCCGTCTCCCATTTGGAAACGGACTGTCTGGAAACTCCCAATCTGTCCGCAAGCTCTTCCTGCGTTATTTTGTTTTTCTTTCTGAGATAATGCAGATTATCGTTAAAACTCATTTTACGCTCCTTTTTAATCAATTTTATATTCTTTAACTTAAAAACACAACCGACTTTAAGTTGCCGATGCGATTTTTTCGCGCAACTTACGGTTGCGCCCGCGCAAAATTACCTCAAAAAAACAGGCCAAACCGCAAATACGATAATATTTCATCCCGAAAGTCCTGAGTAATTTATCATTTAGAAACTCCGCATTGTCATTGCGAAGTGATTTGTCATTCCGAACGCAATGAATAACCCGAAAGGACCTTCGGCAAGCCTCAGGGTGACAAAAATGCACTGAGAGTGACAGCTTACGTCATTGCGAGCCCGCGAAAAATCAAGTGTTGCGCTAACGCTCAATATGACGGGGAAAAGCGCTCAGTTGGACAACAACCCGTCATTCCGAGACGCACCCACCGTCATTCCGAGCCTGCGAGAAATCAAATGATGCTTGACACTTTATGCCATCCCGAACAATGCGAAAGACCTTCGCTATCGCTCAGGGTGACAGTTTACGTCATTCCGAGCTTGCGAGGAATCCGTCTCTATGCAAAACGCAGACGCAAAATAAGAAAATAAAATACGATATTTTTCAAAACCTTGTAAACCGAATAAACCTATGATATAATTTAAGCATTAAAATTTTTTTAAAGGTAATAACTATAATGAAAGACAAAAACTGCGGCTATTGTATGCGCGGAGAACTGTTAGACAATTTCGGAATATTTATCTGTGATTTATCGGTCAGCACGCTTATACTTTTCAAAGAACAATCCAAACGCGGAAGATGCATAGTAGCTTACAAGGAACACGTGAGCGAAATAGTTGATATTTCCGACGACGAGCGCAACGCATTCTTTGCCGACGTAGCGCGGGCTGCAAACGCCATACACAAAGTTTTTCGCCCCGACAAGCTGAATTACGGAGCTTACGGCGATACCGGCTGTCATCTGCACGTACACCTCTGCCCGAAATACAAAGACGGCGACGAATGGGGCGGCACGTTTACCATGAATCCGCAGAAGGTTTATCTTAATAAAGAAGAATATGCCGAAATGATTGAAAGTATAAAATCGGCTCTGTAAATTTTATTAGTTTCTGGAGAAAATATGGCACATAATGTAATTGCGGAAGCCAAAAGATGTCTTAACTGCAAAAATCCGCGCTGCCGTCCCGGCTGTCCCATCAACACGCCCATACCGCAGATGATTTCCGCTTTTTTAAACGGAGAAATAAAAGAGGCCGGCAAAATGCTTTTCGAAAACAATCCGCTGTCCGTCGTCTGCTCGATTGTATGCAATCACGGCAACCAATGTCAGGGACATTGCATACGCGGGTTAAAAGGCGAGCCCGTGGAAATAAGTACGATTGAAAACTTTATTTCCTCTGCTTATTTAGACAGTTTGGAACTTGAAAAAGCCAAGCCGAACGGCATAAAAGTCGCCGTAGTCGGCGCCGGTCCTGCGGGAATCGTTATCTCAATCACAATGGCGCGTCTCGGTTACGACGTCACGGTATTCGAATCGAAATCGCAAATCGGAGGCGTTCTTCGTTACGGCATCCCGGAATTCAGACTTCCGAGAACGATTGTGGACCGCTATGAAACGCTTATGCGCAAACTCGGCGTAAAAATAAAATTCAATATAACTATCGGCAAAGCGTTCGGCATCGAGGAACTTTTCCGCGACGGATTCAAAGCAATATCCATAGGTACGGGCGTAAACTGGCCTATAACGCTGAATATTAAGGGAGAAACGCTCGGACACGTGCATTACGGCGTACATTATCTGGTAAGACCGGAGGGCTTTAACCTCGGCAAAAGCGTGATAATCATAGGCGCTGGAAACGTTGCTATGGACGTCGCCCGAACCGTTTTACGCCGCGGCGTCAACGACGTCAAAGTAGTTGTCAGAAGCGACAGATACACGGCGAGCGAAGAAGAAAAAGAGTACGCGGAAATAGAAGGCGCGAAATTCATATTCAATAAGGCGCCAGTGGAAATCACAGATGAAGGAGTTATGTTTGCCGATACAGTGTGCGACGAAAACCATAAAGTAATTTCCGTTTCGGATAAACCCGAACTGATGAAAGCCGATTGCATATTCATCTGCGTATCCCAACGCCCTTCAAACCTGATTTTAACGCAAACCAAGGGACTTGAAATCAACGAACGCGGACTTGCGAAAATAAGCGAAGACGGTTCAACGAGCCGCGAGGGCGTATTTGCTTCCGGAGACGTTGTCAAAGGCGCAAAAACCGTGGTGGAAGCCGCGGAAACTTCAAAGCGCGTGGCAATGACAATGCATAAATATCTGCAAGGACTCAATAAATGAGTATTTGTGCCAAGCAAAGCGTTTGATTGCTCGCTCCGCTCGGAATGACATCGGGCGCGTCTCGCAATGACGGCGGGCAACTTCTTAGAATGACGGTGCGTGCGTTTCGGACGATTTATTGTCATCCTGAGCGCTTTTCCCCGTCATATTGAGCGTTAGCGAAACATCCGATTCATCGCACGCTCGGAATGACGTAAACTGTCCGAAGGGGCTCTCGCTTCGCTCGGGAAGGCATAAAGTGTCCATCGGATTCCTCGCAAACTCGTAATGACTATATCGCGCCTCTGAATGCAAAGGACACTTCGAGAGACAAACGTAACCCGCAAAAAAATAAAGCAAGCCCCGCCGTTTCGGCGGGGCTTTATAACATCGATTAATATTTGTCGCGTTTGGAATAGGTAGTATGCAAAAGCTCGTGAGCCTTATGGCTGTTGGGGGAGCCGAAATACTCTTCGTAAATCGTATCCACGACGGGCGACGCATGCGAGCAACGGAACACGTTGTCGCTGTCGCTGTCATACAGAGCTTGTGCGCGAAGAGTTTTGAGCTCCACGTTGTTTCTGACCTCGTCGTGTACATAGGGCTGCCCGCCGCCGTTAATACAGCCGCCGGGACAAGCCATAACCTCTACAAACGTATACTCCTTATCTCCGCTTTTGATTGCGTCGAGAATTTTTCTCGCGTTACCGAGACCGCTCGCAACCGCAACCTTGACGGTAGCTCCGCCGACAGTGTAATCAGCCTCTTTAACTCCCTCTATGCCGCGCACTTCGGTGAATTCCACGGGCGCGCCCTTTCCTCCGAGCTTGAACGCCGCCGTTCTGAGAGCCGCTTCCATAACGCCGCCGGTTGCGCCGAATATGGCGCCTGCGCCGCTGGCAATTCCGAAAGGACTGTCGAATTCGCCGTCTTCGAGATTGGCGAAATCTATGCCCGCTTCCTTTATCATCTTTGCAAGTTCGCGCGTGGTGAGCGCGGCGTCGGTGTATCCTCCCAACTCCTCGCGCGAAATTTCGAACTTCTTCGCCGTACAGGGGATAACCGAAACTACGTAAAGTTTTTCGGGGTCGATATTGTTTTTCTCGCAATAATAGGTTTTAAGAAGCGCGGAGAACATCTCCTGCGGAGATTTGCAAGTAGAAAGATTTGGTATAAACTCGGGGTAATAGTGTTCGAGGAATTTAACCCAACCGGGACAACAGCTTGTAAACATAGGCGTTGTGCCGCCCTTTTCAAGTCTCGCGAGCAGTTCCGTAGCCTCTTCCATAATGGTGAGGTCTGCGGTGACGTCCATATTGAAGCACTTTACGTCGCCGAGCTGCTTTATTGCCGTAACCATTTTGCCCTCTACGTTGGTGCCCACGGGCAGACCGAACGCTTCGCCGAGAGTAGCCCTGACCGAAGGCGCGGTATAGAACACGACCTCCTTATCGGGGTCGACGATAGCTCCCCAAACGTCGGCAACCGCGCTCTTTTCATAGAGCGCACCTACGGGACATGCGACTACGCACTGTCCGCAGTTTACGCACGGCGTAAAAGCAAGGGACACGTCGTACGGTGAACCGATAACCTTTGCGTAACCTCTGTTCTTGGGTCCGATAGCGCCTATCGTCTGATTGTTGCACGCGGCGACGCAACGGGTACACATTATGCATTTGCTGTTGTCGCGTACGACCGACGCGGACAAATCGTCAATGGGTTTCAGGTCATGGTCTGTGCCGTATCTGTCCTCTTCCGCGTTATATTCGAGCGCGAGTTTCTGCAATTCGCAGTTCATGGAACGCACGCAGCTGAGACATTTTTTCTTATGCGTGGAGAGAATAAGTTCCAGCGTGGTCCTTCTCGCTTTTCTAACGCGCGGAGTGTTGGTGCGAACCTCCATTCCATCCGAAACGGGATAAACGCAAGCCGCAACAAGCCCTCTCGCTCCCGTAGCCTCAACCAGACACATACGGCAGGAGCCGACGCATTGCACGTCCTTCAAATAGCAAAGAGTGGGTATTCTTACGTTGGCGAGCTTTGCCGCCTGCATTATCGTTGAACCTTCCGGCACGCTTACAGCTATGCCGTTGATTTTCAAATTAACCATAATTCTCCTTAAATTAACGTTTGTGGAATTTCTTATTCCGTGTCGTACGATAAAAGCCGAGAAACGAGCAAGGTATGCAAGTTTGCTTCCGACGGAATTTAACTTTCTGTAAAAGACCCCGGGTAAAACGCAACCCTGCAAAGCATTGCAAAGATTATCTGCTTCTATTTCTTAACGATGGCGTTGAACTTACAATGCGCAATACACTGTCCGCACTTGATACATTTCGACGTATCTATATCGTGAACGCTCTTTACGACGCCGGAAATGGCGTTTGCGGGACAATTTCTCGCACAGAGCGTACAGCCGCGACACTTGTCGGGTTCGATGTAGTAATTAAGAAGCGATTTACAAACGCCCGCAGGACATTTTTTCTCGTAAATATGCGCTTTGTATTCGTCGCCGAAATGTTCCATCGTGGAAAGAATGGGGTTGGGCGCGGACTGTCCGAGCGCGCAGAGCGAAGAACTCTTCATATGCTCTGCGATTTCCCTGATTTTCTCCAAATCCTCGGGTTCTCCCTTGCCTTCGCATATCTTGTCCAGAGTTTCCAGAAGACGCTTTGTTCCGATACGGCAGGGAGTACATTTTCCGCAGCTCTCGTCAGCCGTAAATTCAAGATAGAACTTTGCGATATCCACCATACAGGTGTCCTCGTCCATTACTATAAGTCCGCCCGAGCCCATCATCGAGCCTATCTTGACGAGGTTGTCGAAGTCCATTTCGATGTCTATGTATTTTGCGGGAATACAGCCGCCCGAAGGTCCGCCCGTCTGCGCGGCCTTGAACGCTTTGCCGCCGGGTATACCCCCGCCTATGTCGTAAACAATGGTTTTAAGCGTAGTTCCCATAGGCACTTCCACAAGACCTACGTTATGTATTTTTCCGCCGAGCGCGAATACCTTTGTTCCCTTGCTCTTTTCGGTACCGATTTCGGAGAACCATTCGGAGCCTTTAAGAATTATGGGCGCTACGTTTGCCCAGGTTTCGACGTTGTTGAGTACCGTGGGCTTGCGGAATACGCCGCATTGCGCCGAGAACGGAGGACGGGGACGGGGCTCGCCGCGGTGTCCTTCGATACTCGCCATAAGCGCCGTCTCTTCGCCGCAGACAAACGCGCCCGCGCCGAGACGTACGTGAACGTCGAAATCGAAGCCGCTGCCCAGTATATTCTTACCCAGAAGCCCGTATTTACGCGCCTGTTCTATGGCTATGTTCAGTCTCTCTACCGCTATGGGATATTCTGCACGAACGTATATGTAACCTTCCTGCGCGCCGACCGTATAGCCGGCAATCGCCATTGCTTCGAGAACGCAATGAGGGTCGCCCTCGAGCACGGAGCGGTCCATAAACGCGCCGGGGTCACCCTCGTCCGCGTTGCAGCATACGTATTTTATATCTCCCTTTGCCTCTCTCGTGAACTGCCATTTGAGACCGGTGGGGAAGCCTGCGCCGCCTCTGCCGCGCAGTCCCGCCGCTTTCAGTTCGGAAATGACCTCATCCGGGCTCATTTCGAAGAGAACTTTCGCAAGCGCCGAATAATCGCCCGCAGCAATCGCCTCCTCTATGCTTTCCGCAGCGATTACACCGCAGTTTCTGAGTGCTATTCTGAGCTGATGCTTATAAAAGGGAATTTCCGCAAAGGGAATAACGCTTCCGTCCTCGTGAACGGTGCCTTCGTATAAAAGCTCCTTTACAATCGAACCGCCTTTTACAAGATGCTTTTCGGCAACCGTCTTTGCGTGTTCGGGCGTCATCTGCGAATAGAAAGCTCCCTCGGGATACACTATCATAATGGGACCGAGCGCGCAAAGTCCGAAACAACCGGTTTTTACAATCAGAACGTCGTCTATTCCCAGTTCTTTAAAACTCTTTTCAAGCTGCTCGATAACCTGCAACGAATGCGACGAAGTACAGCCTGTACCGCCGCATACAAGCACCTGTTTTCTGTAACCGGTGTTCACAGCGAGTTTTTCCGCCTGCTCGCGCACTATTTGTCTTACTTTTATCAGGTCGGCGTTTTTCGCCGCAATGTCTTTAAGTTCTTTGACCGTCATCTTCCGCCACCTCAATCCTGAATATACTTGTCCAAAATTCCCTTGACGTCCGCGGGGGAAAGTCTGCCGTAAACTTCGCCGTCTATAATCATAACGGGCGCAAGTCCGCAGGCGCCTACGCAGCGACAGCTGTCAATGGAAAACTTCTTGTCCGGAGTGCAATTTCCGCAACTGATGCGAAGTTCGTGCTCAACCGCTTCCAAAATCTTGTCCGAACCCTTTACATAGCACGCGGTACCCAGACAAATACTGATTTTATGCTTGCCTTTGGGCGTAAGCGTAAACTGGGAATAGAACGTGGCGACGCCGTAAACTTCGGCAAGCGAGACTCCGAGTTCTTCCGCTATAACCGTCTGAACTTCCGCGGGCAGATAGCCGTAAATATTCTGCGCTTCCTGCAATACGGGCATCAGGGCGCCTTTTTCGTTGCGATGTGCGTTTATGCATACCATCAACGCGCTCATTTGCTCGGCAGTGCCCTCAAATAAATTTTGTGACATTTTTTTCTCCTGTTTTTAATGCAAAATTTGAAATGAGTATTCAAATACTGATTAATTATATCACTTTTTTTCTAAAAGAAAAAGCGTTTTCGGCATATTTATACAAATTTCTTACAGTTAATTTTTAACAATCGAATTAAACAAGAGGCAAAATCTCCTTGCTTACTCGGGATGACGGCAGGGTGCGAATTATTTTTCCGTCCACGACAGGTTGTCATTTTCCGTGCATTTTCGTCGTTCATAGCGGTATCCGCCACCACAAACGGTTTTTGTCATCCCCGAACCCTTTTGTCTTCCCGAGCATTTTTGTCTTCCCGAGTTATACGAGGGACCTTCGCTAATGCTCAGGGTGACGAAATGCACTCAGGGAGACAAAATACGCTCAGGCGATGCAAATTGTCATTCCGAGCGAAGCGAAGAATCTTCACATTTTAATGTCGGAACAATGCAAAAAATCAGGCGAACGGAGGCAACCGTTTCACACGCAGCGGGCGCG
>CATKEF010000086.1 GCA_949747905.1 uncultured Eubacteriales bacterium | reverse complement strand
TAAAGTGTGATGGACAGCTCAAGGCTTTTGCTTGCTCTTGTGCTAAAACGCTAGAAGTGCCTATTTTATGCGGTGTTGTTAGTGTTGTAGGTGTTGTAATCTTTTGAAAAGAAGCCTCTTGTGCTTTTATATAAGATTCCACAAACGCCTCTGCCTCTGCTTGCGTCTTAAATGGCTCACTCCAAATGCGGAGGACTTTACCAGCATTACCTCCAATATGTCCATTTGCATACAATATAGGACAAAATTTGCCTATAATTTTGCAAATTTTTTTCTCGCATTTTGAATTGCGTTGAATTGTTTTATATAGGGTATCTATTTTAACGCTATGCGCTTTTGCGAACTCCTTGCTACTTACCCATTGTCCCATTATGATTCCTCATCTATTTTTATGTTATAATAAACCAAAGAAGGTTGTCCTAATGAAAAAAACTTTAAAATATTTCTCTAGTCTTGAAAATATTGCAATCGATATGCTCAAAGAATTACCTAATTCAGTATTAGAGCAGATAGAATCCCTCATTGAAGACTGCAGGCAAGACGAAGATATAAAGATAGAGCCCCTTAGTGATGAAACAATTGCCAATGCTACAAAATATATCAAACTCACCGCCAAAAAGAGACACGAAGCTTTGCTAGGTAAGGATGATGCGAAGATAACAATATTCATTTTTCCTGCCCTCTATATGTTAGCAAAAGCACACATTTCTTGTAATAACATTATTGATTCCCTTTGGTTGAACGCCCGTCTTTCTTACAAAGATTTTGCCGCACAATCTCTTCAAAACCTATACTCCCTCTCTCGTGATGATGTATTGCGGAGGATTCATTTTTTTCTGGCACAAGCTCGTCTATACAAGTCGCAACCCTCACAATAAGAGAGCTGAGACAAGCGTGTTTCCCATAGAAATCCTTACGCATACCAATATAGTGTATGCCCTCTAAAAGCTCTCTAACATAATTGAGATTGTTGTCTCTATCGCCCTTTAGCCACGCTTTGCATTCTTCTCTCTTTTGCTTCTTTTTCATTGATACTCCTTTCTTAGATACAAAATCCCTCTGTTTCAAGCATTTCTTTAAGCTCTTTGCTCCTACC
>CATKEF010000085.1 GCA_949747905.1 uncultured Eubacteriales bacterium | reverse complement strand
CAGAACGCACAAGCAAACATCACCGCAATTCCTGTCAATAGACTTTCGCGGCATAAACCGCCGTTGCAATCTGACTTACCCAACGGAACGCATAGAAAAAGCCTAAATCAAACCATTCCTTACGGTTCAATTTAGGCTCGTCTTGGTGCCGCTGGTCGGGGTCGAACCGACACGGTATCGCTACCACTGGATTTTGAGTCCAGCGCGTCTGCCAATTCCACCACAGCGGCAAATGATATTTTATATTATATTATAGTGAGCAATAAAAATCAAGCGTTTTTCTTTCAGACCGTTGATTTTATTTGTAAAAAGTGTTAAACTTATTTTATGGATAATCTCGTATTGATAGATGGTAACAGTCTTTTGAACAGGGCGTTCTATGCGACGCCCGTATTTACTACTCGCGCAGGACTGCCGACAAATGCCGTATTCGGTTTTGTTAAATTGCTGTTCAAAATTTTAAACGACAAAAAGCCGAAATATATTATTGTCGCTTTCGATATGAAAGCTCCGACATTCAGACATACACTTTATGATGGATATAAGGCGACGAGAAAATCTATGCCGGACGACCTTGCTGTTCAGCTTGAGCCGTTGAAAAATCTTCTGAAAGCCATGAAGATAGCAACGTGCGAAAAAGAGGGAATAGAGGCGGATGATATTCTCGGTACTTTGTCAAAAAAATTTGACGTCCATAGTTTTATATATACAGGGGACAGGGACAGTTATCAGCTTGTAGACGAGAAGACGAACGTATGTTATACTAAACGCGGCGTTTCGGATATTCTGGAACTTAACGCGGATAATTTTTCCGAAGTGAACGGTTTGACTCCGGAGCGCATAATTGATTTAAAAGCGCTTATGGGTGACAGCTCCGATAATATTCCCGGTGTCCCCGGAATAGGGGAGAAAACCGCGCGTAATTTACTGAACAGATTCGGAACTTTGAAGGGCATTTACGATAATTTGAATGAGCTTAGCGGCGCGGTAAAAGCTAAACTCGAAGCTAACAAACAGTTGGCGGAATTATCTTATAACCTTGCAAAAATAGACAGAGATTGCGATTTGAACGTTTCGATTGAATCATGTGTCGTTCCGAAAACCTACAATATGGAGGTAAAGAGAATATTCGGCGAGCTGGAGTTCAAAAGTTTGCTTGGACTTAATATTTTTACCGATGACGAAAAATCTCCTGCGACTGAAAATATTCCGGAAGTGGTAATATGTCGTTCATTTTCCGATATTTCCGAAAAGCTGTCGGAAGTTTCGGAATTTTCCGTCGTGCTCGGCGTTGATGCTGCTTGCATTTATGCGGATAAGGAATATTGTCTGAAAATGGGTCGGATTGATGAAAACTGCATAGATTACGAAGAGTTTATAAAGACGCTTAATATTATTTATTCGAATAAAAAGAATACGGTAATCGCTTACGATTTCAAAAAGCAGATGCATATTTTAGAGTCGTACGGAATACAGGTCGAATGTGATTTCGAGGCGCTTTCGGTAATTATGCACCTTTGCGATAACGGTATTGCAAGCGAAAATCTTAAAACCGTTTGTGAACTTAACGGTTTTAATTACGATTATCCGGCGTTTGCCGTAAAGAAAATTTATGACTTATATTCGGTAAAATTAAATGAGAACCGATTAAATAAACTTTATAACGATATTGAAAAACCGCTGCTTGTCATACTGTACGATATGGAAAGGGCAGGTATAAAAATAAGTTTCGAAAGGCTTAACGAGCTTTCCGAACATTATCTGGCACTTATAAATGAATACAGGGATAAAGTTTTCGAGGCGTGCGGACAACAGTTTAATTTGAATTCTCCGTCTCAACTCGGCAGAGTATTATATGAAAAGCTGGGCATAAAAGAAATAAAAAAGAAGAATTCGGAAAAATATACTACTGGAGCGGAAGTTCTCGAGAAATTGGTCGATGCATATCCCGTCGCTGGTGACATTTTAAAGTTCAGGTTATATCAGAAACTTAATTCGACGTATATAGAGGGTTTCCGCCCTTTGGCGAATAAGCAAAGCGGACTTATTCATACTACGTTTCATCAGACGGTTACCTCAACCGGCAGACTGTCGAGCAGTGAACCGAACCTGCAAAATATACCCGTAAGAGAGGAAGAGGGCAGAGAACTAAGAAAATTGTTTGTTCCGCGTGACGGAAACGTCTTTATCGACGCCGACTATTCTCAGATAGAGTTGCGGCTTTTAGCGCATTTTTCGGGATGTAAAGAACTTATCGACGCCTTTAATTCCGAAACGGATATTCACGCTTTGACGGCTTCGCAGGTTTTCGGCGTACCTGTCGGAGAAGTTACGCCGAAAATGAGACGCGCGGCGAAAGCCGTGAATTTCGGCATAATTTACGGGATAAGCGATTTCGGTCTTTCGCGGAATCTGAATATTTCCGTTTCCACTGCCAAAAGTTATATCGAAAAATATTTTAACACTTACAGCGCTGTTAAAGAATATATGAAATCAAACGTGGAGTTTGCACGGGAAAACGGTTATGTCTCCACTTTGGCGGGCAGAAAGCGTGTAATTCCCGAAATAAATTCGGCGAATTACAACTTGCGCCAGTTCGGTGAACGTGCGGCAATGAATATGCCCTTACAGGGGTCGAGCGCCGATATTATTAAAATTGCAATGCTCGGTGTTGTTAGAGAGCTTGAAAAAGCCAAATTAAGAACAAAACTTATACTTCAGGTTCATGATGAACTTATTCTCGAAGCGCCGGAAGAAGAGGTTGCGGAGGCTTCGACTATTCTTAAAAAGCAAATGGAAAACGCGGTGGAGTTGAAGGTTCCGCTTACTGTAGGCGTGAGTACGGGAAAAAGTTGGTATGACGCGAAGTAACATCAGAATTGCGGTGACTGGCGGTATAGGCAGCGGAAAATCGACCGTCGTCGCCGCAATAAAAGATATGGGGTACGACACAATTTCCTGCGATGAAGTGTATGCCGAATTAACCGAACGTGAAGAGTTTTCGGAAGAAATTTCGGGGACCTTCGGTGACGTTTTGACGCTCGACGGAAAACTTGACCGAAGGAAGTTATCCGACATTGTGTTCGGAGATAAATTAAAGCTGCAAAAATTGAACGATATAACTCACAGCGCCGTCATGAACGAGGTTTTAAAACGTTCGCAATGTTCCCATATATGTTTTTGCGAGGTTCCGCTTTTGTTCGAAGGAGGTTTTCAGCGGCTTTTTGATGCTGTAATCGTTGTTCTGAGAGATAAAGAAAAAAGGATAGATTCGGTTATTGAACGCGATAATATTGTCAGGCATAAGATAGAATTGCGTATTGGAAGCCAGTTTGATTACGATAATTCGACTTTTTCAGAGTACTATGTCATACATAATGACGGTAATTTGGCGGAATTGACGACTGAAACGCATAAAGTTGTTAAAAAAATATTGAATAATTGCTCTTTTTGACTTGACATTGATTTGAAAATATTATAGAATTTACCTTGCTTTGATTAAGCACCTTTGATTAAGCACTCGTGGCGGAATTGGCAGACGCGCAAGACTAAGGATCTTGTGGTTAACCCCATGCAGGTTCAACTCCTGTCGAGTGCACCATTTTTTGTCCGTTTTTGCGATTAAATCGTAGGAACGGATATTTTTTCTATATATTATTGGTTTGACATAATTTGCAGTCGGTGTTATAATTTAATTGATTTTTATTTCTTACAGAGGTTTAAAATGCTTATAGCTGTAATTGTGTTGGCGTTTGCTGTGGCTTTGCTATTTGCGATTGTCGTTCTTTTAATAAGAAAGACCGCGAAACTGAAAAAGGAACTTGTATCAAAAAAAGTTTCCGAGATAAAACCTGCTGTCATGAAAGCGGAAGATATTAAAGGCTGCGTTGCCGACAATGCTTTGACGAAATCATTGAGAGTGGAAAAAGGTTGCGGATATGCGGAAGAACCTGTCGCCGTCATTGAAAATTCTGCGAATTTCAATTTGCAAGCCGAAACGGAAGAGTGCGCTATTGACAAAGCAGTCAACGAATTGTCTTTGGTTCAGATGACGTATTTTACCGCGATTATTTCCGCGTTTGAAATGTTCAAACGCACGAGGGTAAGAAAATCGGAATGTGATTATTGTTTGTTGCAGGGCAATGCAACCGTTGCCAGATTGCATATAACGTCGGGAATTCTTTGTCTCGATTGTTATGTCGAGGGTGCGGAAGTGCGTGAGTATGGGCATAAAAATTTGTCTGTCGGGACTAAACCTGTACGGATTAAAATAACAGACAATAAATTACTGGAAAATGCTTTATGCGCGCTTAAAATCGCGGCGGACAATGCTTATGAGGCGAGATTCGGCGGAGAACGCGCGGCAAATTAAAAGTTAAATAAAGTAAAAGAGGACAAACCGAAACGGTTTGTTCTTTTTTTGTGTTTCGATAAATAAATTAAAGTATGAGTTTGTCCTTTCTTCCCGACGAGATAGCCCAAGCGCTGCTGCATCTCAATTATAAATTTCTCTCTGAGATAAGACTAAGAAAAGGTCAGCCCGCGGTTGTTGAGTATAAAGGTAAATACGCTTATCTTTCGCCGCTTGGAGCGACGGATAAAAAAAGCGAAGCGTTGTTTTTTGACGATGTCGGCGCGGTTCTTAACAGTGCGACGGGCGGTTGCGTCTATAATTATACCGAACAACTTAAAAACGGCTTTATAACGGTGGAACGCGGGGTTCGTATAGGGGTTGCGGGAGAATATGTAACCGAAAACGGACGGGTAAACGCCGTAAAAAATATTACTTCATTAAACATAAGAATTCCGCACGATATAGAAGATTGCGCGAAAAGCGTATGTGAAAAATTGTTTGCGGATGGAGAAAAAAGTACTCTTGTGTTTTCGCGACCGGGTATGGGTAAGACAACCATGTTGCGAGATATTGCAAGATTTTTCGGTAAAGATATATCGAAAAATGTGCTTATTCTCGACGAAAGAGGCGAAATTTCAGCTATAGACGGATATGGGAACGGATTTATTTTGGGTGCGGGAGTCGATGTTGTGCGGTGTTACAGTAAGCTGAGTGCGCTGTCGAGCGCCGTACGTGCAATGAAACCAGATATTATTATAACCGACGAATTATACGGACGCGAAGATATGGAGGCAGTATCGTATGCCGCCGACTGCGGAATTTGCGTAATAGCTTCCTCACATGTGACGGCGCAAAGCGAGCATATTAAAATGCCGTTTGAATATTACGTAAAACTTCTTTCGATAGGCGGACCGGTAGAAATTTATGATAAAAATTATAATGCTGTTGACGTTGGTCGTCCTGACGACGTTGCTCGGAATATTTGCTTCGGCAAATAAAAAAAAGAGAATGCAAGTGTTCGGAGAGCTGTATGAGTTTAACGAAGACTTGATTCTCAACCTCAGGTACAGTCGAGAGCCGTTAATTAAAGTTGCGGAAAAATATAAGTTCATTCCTCAGATTTTAAGCGGCTCGAAGGTTTTGGACGGAAAAGACGGCGAGACTATTTCGGAGTATACCGTAAATCTCGGTAAAACTGACGCGCTGTCGCAAATAGAATATCTCAACGGCAGAAAACAGGTTCTGACGAGATATAGGGACGAAAGTCGTACCGATTATGAAAAATACGGCTCTTTATATGTAAAAATTTTTTTTATGGTCGGGGTGTTGGCAGCGGTTTTGCTGGCGTAATTTTATATGGATATAAGTATTATTTTCAAAATTGCCGCTGTCGGCATAATTATAACGATTATTTGTCAAGTTTTAAAAAAATCGGACAGGGACGATATCGCGACGCTTGTAAGTCTTGTCGGGCTGATTTTGGTTCTTACGGTGGTAATTTCTATGGTCGCCGATTTGTTCTCTCAGATTAGACAATTGTTCGATATGTTCTGATGTATATTTTACGTCTTTGCTGCATTGCCGTAATAACTGCGGTGTGTGCTTTTATTTTAAAACAGAATAAATCGGAGCTGGTTCCCTTATGTCTTCTCGCCGGCGGCGTAATAATGTTTTTGTACGCTTTCGACTATCTTACGGAAAGCATAGAATTTCTGAAGAATTTTTCGGAAAATACAGGCGTCGATAATGAAATCATCCGTACTGTATTTAAAATCGTGGGTATAGGTTTTATTGTGGAGTTGACGGCGGGTTCCGTTAAGGAGCTCGGGTTCGAGGGGGTTGCGGACAAGCTGATTTTATGCGGAAAAATAATTTTATTCGTGGCTGCCATTCCGATTTTAAGCAGTACATACAAAATAATAGTTTCATTAATTCAGCTTGCCTGAAAAAGATTCTCGTTCTTGCCGTGTTGGTGCTTGCCGTATTTCTGTTTGCTTCGGGCGGAGTTGTCGCTTTTGCCGCCGAGGACGGAAAAACCGAGATTACGGACAATATTTCCAACCTTCTCGACGGACTCGATTTATCCGAACTACAGAAGTATCTGGACGAACACGGAAACGATTATCTTTTTAAATTCGGCAATTCTGCGCGCGAAATAGTGGAATTTCTTATCAACGGAAATTTACAGGCCGATTACGGAAGTTATCTTTCCGAATTGTTCTCCGTAATATTCAAAGACGTTGTTAACCTTATTCCCGCATTCGCTACGGTGACTGCAATTGCTCTGTTATCGGCGGTAGTGAGCTCTGCGGAAGGCAGCATTCTCGGTAAATCTACCGGAAAAATCGTTCATCTGGCGTGCTATTCGCTGATAATTCTCATAGTCACGGCAATGCTTGCGGGAATTGTCGCCGATTGTACCGATTGTATAGGGGGAATAAAACGTCAGATTGAAATTATTACGCCTATTTTGGCGACTCTGACCGTTCTGACCGGCGGAACGAGTTCCGCGGCGATTTATCAGCCTTCGGCGATTTTTCTTTCCGGCGGAGCCGTTGAGATTGTAAGCGGATTCATTTTTCCTGCGGCTATTGCTGCTATTGTTCTCAACTTTATGTCCAAATTAAATCCTCAGACGTCTTTTTCGGGGGTTACGGCATTGTTGAAAAGCATAATGAAATGGGTAATAGGTATTACGGTTACTGTCTTCAGCATTTTTATTACCGCTCAGAGTTCCGCGTCGTCGTTGTTTGACGGTATTATTTTTAAGGCTACAAAGTATGTGGTCAGTAACTCCGTGCCTATGGTGGGCAATTTTTTGTCGAGCGGTTTCGATATGCTGACTTCGGCGGGTCTTTTAATTAAAAGTTCAGTGGGCATTTGCGGAATAATTCTTCTCCTATTAGAAATAATTCAACCGGTAATTATTCTCGTTGCGTTTTCTCTTATACTTAAAGTGGTTGGTGCAATTGTGCAGCCTGTAGGTGAAAACGTTCTGTTTTCGTTGCTGTCCGACCTTTCCAAAGATATAGAATACTTTATTGCGGGGCTTTTGACGGTTGCTTTTATGTATGCGCTTGTAATAATGCTGATAATCAATTCTGCGAACAGTTTTGTATGAAAACATATCTTTTAACTGCTGCGGGAGTGATATTCATTGCTGTAATCGTGTCACTTCTCGTGCCTGAGGGCAAACTTAATAAAAGCGTAAACTTTATCATCCGTCTGATTTGTATTCTCGTTCTGATACAGCCCATAACAGGGATATTCAATCTGAAAAGCGGAGAAGTGTTTGAAAATTATATCGATTACGCTTATGTGAGCGAAATTTATGCCGGGCATCAGAGCGAGGAGCTTGAAAAACTTATTCTAAAAGAAAAGGGCGCTGAAACGGAATGCAATGTCGAGGTCGAGTTTAAAGAGGGTAAGTTCAAGGTGACCGCGGTAACGGTTGAGGTCGCCGAAAATTATAAAAATTTAATTGACGTAATTTATGAATATTTGAACGGGCTGGGCTATATAAATATATCAGTATATGCGGAAAGTTCTTAATTTTGTGAAAGACAACAAGAAAATAATTATAGTTGTTATTCTTATTATAATTCTTGTCGGAACCATTTATTTGTTGAGCGGAAACGGAAATCGGGCTACGCAGTCTACAAATGTGACGGCGAGAAGTCCTACCGAAATCAAACTCACTGAAATTCTGAGTTCCATCGACGGAGTCGGTGCGACCGAAGTCATGGTTAACGAGGGAAAGGAAGGAATACTCGGCGTCGTTATAGTCTGCGAAGGTGCAAACAATATAATGACGAGGAACAATCTTTTAAACGCCGTTTCTACGGCACTGAATGTCGACAAAAAAATTATAGCAATATATTCAATGAATATTTAAGGAGAATCTTATGACTAAAAAGAAAAAAATCATTATTATGTCCTCACTCGTGTTCTTACTTGCGCTGACTGCGGTATTGAACGTGCTGCTCGCGAGCAACGTTTTCGCATCCGATGACGCTGCCGTAACTACGTCCAATTACTTTACTACTTTCCGTTCTGAAAGAACCACGACCAGAAGCGAAGAACTTTTGCAGCTCGACAGCGTTATTGCGCTTTACGAAGAGGACAGCGACAAGTATAAAGAAGCCGTCAACCTCAAACTCAAAATAGTTGAAATGATGGAAAATGAACTTCTTCTCGAAACTCTTATCAAATCAAGAGGTTTTTCCGACGCGGTCGTATCCATCGGTATGAACAGTGATAACGTAAACGTATTTATTAACTCAAACGAGCTTGACTATAATACGGCGCTCTCGATTTATACGGTCCTCAAGGACGAAGTGGGTATCGCTCCCGGAAGCATAATAATTTTACCTGTTTATTCGCAAGTTTAATTTAAAAGTTGCAAAAAAATAAAATACGTGTTATACTAATAATGAAAAACGACGTTTTATAAAGGCGCCGTTTCGAGGAGTGATAGTTATGGCACATATGAGACATGACCCTACGTCCAACCAGAAAGGTAAAATTACTTATAATTCGGGTATTGTCAGCGGCATTGTTGCGCTCGCTGTCGGAGAGGTCGAGGGCGTTTCCCTTTTGAACACAAAAAATAAAGGGGTAAAACTTAATTTCGAAAAGCAGGGCATAGTTGCCGATATCAGCGTAATCGTCGACAGCAACTATAACGTTTCATCGCTTGCGTTTCAGATTCAGCAGTCCATTAAACATAATGTGGAGTCGATGACGAAATACAAAGTGGCGAAAGTGGACGTTCACATTCAGGATGTAAACTTCCCCGAAAGCTCTGCAATATAATCATTAAAATGCAATTCCCTTAAAATGTAGAAATTTTAAGGGAATTACTTATGCTTTAAGAGGATTGTTATGAGAACAAAAGCCAGAGAAATTTTATTCCAGTTGGTATTTGCTTCGCGTTTTTCGGGCGGCGACGTTTCGGAATTGAAGAAAGCGTTGTTTAAGAAAGAGAAATTGGATAAAAACGACGCGGAATACTGCGAGAAAGTATTGTCGTTAATCGACGAGCACGAAAGCGAATTTGCTGAAATTGTTGACAGTCATTCGCCGGTGTTTCCTCAATCGCGTATTTTTCCCGCAGATAAGAGCGTGCTTTTTATTGCGCTTGCGGAAATCAAATATATGGAAGATATTCCGAAAGTCGTTTCGGTGAACGAGGCGGCGAACATTGCCGCGAAATATTCGTCACCCAAGAGCGCTACGTTTATAAGCGGAATTTTATCCGGTATAATAAAGGAATAATTATGTATAATTTGATGGACGGAAAATCACTTGCGGCAGAAATGCGCATCGAAATAAAACGTCAGGCGGGACTTTTCAAGAGTCGGTGCGGTAAAGAGATAGGTCTTGCCGTTATACTTGTGGGCAACAATCAGGCTTCGCAGGTCTACGTTAGGAATAAAATAAAGGCGTGTGAAGAGGTAGGAATCAAATCCTATGCGTATTATCTTCCCGCAAATACCGCGCAGGAAGAAGTTGCCGACTTGATTGAAGAACTTGCGCAGAACGGTAACGTTCACGGCATTCTCGTTCAATTGCCTTTACCTGCTCATCTGGACGCGGAGAAATTGCTCAAATTAATTCCCGTTCAAAAAGACGTCGACGGTTTTTCCGAAGAGAATATCGGCAAACTTTGCATGAACAAAAATTGTCTTGCCGCATGTACGCCTTTCGGGGTAATGAAGATACTTGAAAAGTACGGAGTACAGACTAAAGGGAAAAAAGCCGTTATAGTAGGCCGGTCCAATATTGTTGGCAGACCTATGTCGATGTTGCTTCTGAATGCGGACGCTACGGTGACGATATGCCATAGCAAAACGTCTGATTTGAAATCGGAATGTCTCGATGCCGATATACTCGTGGCGGCGATAGGCAAGGCAAAATTCATTACCGCCGATATGGTAAAGGAAGGGGCGACTGTAATAGATGTAGGGATGAATCGCGACGAACAGGGCAGGCTTTGCGGCGACGTGGATTTCGAAAACGTCAAAGATAAATGTTCTTTTATTACGCCCGTTCCGGGCGGAGTTGGTCCTATGACGATAACGATGCTTATGTATAATACCGTAATTGCGGCAAACAGGAGTGTAAATTGAACTTTTCGGATAAATTAGCTTGCTATTCGGCTGAATTTAACGGCGACCTGAAATCGGCTTGCGAAAGAGAATTCGATAAATGCCGTCCGGAGATTCTTTCGGAAAGTATAGGATACAGTCTGATGCTCGGCGGTAAGCGCATCCGTCCCGTGCTCGCGTATGCGGTGGGAGATATGCTCGGGGTTGAAAGGCGGAAGATAATTAATTTTGCCGTCGCCATAGAATTCATCCATACGTATTCGCTTATTCACGACGATTTGCCGGAAATGGATAACGACGATTTTCGTCGCGGCAAACCGGCTAACCATAAAAAATTCGGAACGGGTAACGCTGTTCTTGCCGGCGACGGGCTTTTGAATACCGCGTATCTTATACTTTTAAGAGAATGCAGGAACGGAGAGGAGTATATTTCCGCCGCTGAATATATCTGCGAATGTGCGGGGGTTTTCGGTATGATTGCCGGACAATCTGCCGATTTATTGCATGAGAACGACGGTAATTACAATGAGCTGGTTCTGAATTTTATATATGAAAACAAGACGGCAAAACTTCTGATGGCTCCCGTTGTCGTACCCGCAATACTCGGCGGCGGCAAATATTTTGCCGAACTGAAATCTTTCGGTAAAGATTTGGGTTATTTATTTCAGCTGACGGACGATATTCTCGACGTGGAAGGCGATTTCAGCGTAGTCGGCAAGAGTATAGGTAAGGACAGTAAAGAGGGAAAATACACCGCTGTAAATCTCTTTGGTTTGGACGGTGCAAAACTCTATGCGGATATTTTGTGCGGAAACTGTAAAAAACTTCTCGAAGGACTGCCTTTCAATACCGAGTTTTTAATGCAGCTTGTAGATTACGTCCGTACGCGTACGAAGTAACGATTCTGTATAAGTCAATATCTGTTCAAAGGTGTTGACAACGGAATACGTTTATGTTATAATAAACACATTCGATATAGTGGTGCAGTATTCTAGTCAGTTTTCATTGTTCTGAAGGCGGGGGTAAAATACCGTTAAAGGGCATATCGATGAAGTTTCTGGTGTTTGCTTGCTTTGCCAAAAGTGGGTGAATGCTGGGAGTAAAGGATTATGGGAGCTAGGTAACGGCATACCGCAGCCCACCCCATT
>CATKEF010000084.1 GCA_949747905.1 uncultured Eubacteriales bacterium | reverse complement strand
CGCCATGTAGTAAACTACATTCGACTTGCATGTGTTAAGCACGCCGCCAGCGTTCATCCTGAGCCAGAATCAAACTCTTAAGTTTAATTTGTATAAAACCGATTTATTCAATCGTGGCTCTATCTCGACTATTAAGTCATTTATCTTTGCTGACTTTGCTTTGTGGTACTATTTGTACTTCAAAGTTAAATTGACAGAAACTTTTTAAATTCGTTTCCTTCTATTCAATTTTTAAACTTCTCAAACCGACAAAAAAGTCGGTGCTCGGTAGCGAGCTTGTCTATAATAACATAGCACTTTTTTTTTGTCAACTGTTTTTTCAAAGTTTTTTTCATTATTTTAAAAAACTTTTTTATTACATCCGACAAACTTTTTCGTGCCGCCGTTCGCTCGCGACAGCTTTGCTAATATATCATAACGGTATTTATAAAGTCAATAAAAAACGTAAACATCCGGAAAAATTTTCCATAAGTTGATTTTTGACATTTTCCGTTATTTTTATACACACATCCGGCTTGCTTTTTTGCGTCGGAAGTTGTATTATTATGTCATGTTTAAAATTTTACGTATTGTTTTTTGTCTCTTATCCGTAGCGTGCACCGCCGTTACAATATTTATATTTATATCTTTCGGTTTGTGGGGACTGCTTCCGCTCGGAGGAGCATTGGCTTTCGCGGCTCTTATGTTCATTTGCAAAAATGCGCAGGAGAGCAAAGAACGCAAACTCAACCCGCCCGCCCCCGAAGGAGACTTTATAACTGGAAAAGTCAAAAAAGAGAACACCGACGAGAAATAATTTTTCCCTTACGAAATTGTCGACATTATAATTATATAATAATATGATATAACGCTCCGGTTCGCCCGACACAAACGGCGGCAGGGCGCAATTTTATTTACAATATCAAAACCGCGGGCGAATCAACGCCCGCGGTTTTTAATTTTGATTATATCATTCTCTGAGCCTGTATGAAGTAACTCCATCTCACCGAACTAATCTGTTCGATTTTCGCATAGTCGGACGCCGTATGCAGAATCAGATTGTCTCCGAGATACATAGCGACGTGTCCGATGCGCTCGACACCCGTCTTGTCTTTTCTCGATGCGTTGGTAAAGAACATCAGGTCACCCCTTCGCAGCTGAGACTTTTTAACGGTGCTTCCCTGCACAACCTGCGTGCGAGTCGTGACGTCGAGCAGCTTGTCCGCGCCCATATAAAACATATACTGCATGAGCGACGAACAGTCGAACGCGCTCGTTGTGAAATTTTTGAGTTTGTTCCCTCTGCCGTCGTGGTATCTCACGGCGCCGTACACGTACTTCGTCCCTAGATGTTTCGTGCCCTCGGCTATTACCGCCTCCACGCGGGGCTCTTCGTTCGCCTCCATATCTACGAGAACGCAGAACTTTTTGGATATGTACGCAGTACCGTTTTTATAGCGCGTTTCGTACCAGTCGCCCTGTTCTCCGAGATACGCATACAAAGTAGCCTGTTCCGCCGCGCCGAGAACTTTATAGTCCGTTCCCGCGCCCGAGCGTATATTCACCCCGTCGCGTTCGACGCTTATGTACGGAACCTTTTGTTTTTCGGGTATTTCCACGGACGGCACGTCGGGGATATCCTGCGACGGCGGACTCTCCACCGCAGGCGGCAAACCTCCTACGGAATTATCGTTATCGCCGGAGCCCGCCCCGTCCGCCACGGCGCAACCGCCGAGCATCAGAGAAACTCCCATCGCTGCGGCAATCGCCGCAAGATTTTTGATTTTCATTTGAATTAATAACCTCCTTCTATACGCTTTATATTATATCAGAGGTCAAAAAAACGCGCAACGCAAAAATTTTTCCAATACTTGCAAAGAATACCAAGCCCCGCCCGAACGAAAAATTCGTTCGGGCGGGGCTTAAATAACAGTTTGTAACGGTATGGAATTTTTTGCGTGCAAAGCAAAATTATAACTTACTCCGTTTGCCGAGAAAAGGCTTGCAGAGAAAATCACGCTTTGAATTTATCAGTCCGCAACGCCTTCGTTGAGTTTTTCCAAAAGTGCGTCCAAATCGTTGCCGTGCACAAAAACAGCTTCCTCGATTGTCTCGCCGTGCGCCATAGCGCAACCGAGGCAATGCATTCCGACAGACTGAAGGATTTCCGCGCTGTCGGGATTGATTTTCAAACAGTCCATAATTAATGTATCTTTGGTTATCTTAGCCATAAATATTTCTCCGTCATTTTATTTCTTAATTAGTATAACACCGTTTTGCGCGTTTTACAATAATTTTGAATAAAAATTTTTACGAGTTCCAACATTTGCCTTGTAATAAGCTCCGCGCCGCAAACTCTTACTGTTGACTTTTTCATAATTATATAATATAATTCAGCTTATGAGAATACGAAAAGATAAAGTCGAATATATCGACATAGCGCTTAAAGTCCTTACGGGAATGTTTCTTGCCTTCTCGTTTGCATTGACGTTTACGATATCGGATTACTACATATTCAACAGAATAGGCTGGGAAAACTCCTCGGAAAGTTTCAACGTTTTTTTTGTTTTGAGTCAGTGGTCCAAAAAAACTGGGCTTCTTTTACTGCCTTTGGCGGTTTTTTATAAAAAGCGCAGCTGCTCGGACATCGCAAAATATCTTCTTCCCGTCTTCATACTTGTTTCGTTTTGTACTTTCGGCAATTTTTTCGATATCACAAAACTGACGGAAAACGCTTCTCCCGCAGACAAGGTTTACGCAAGCATAAATGAATTTATGCCGAAACCCCTGCATATGACGTTATTTTTTGCTCAGGGATTCGCGGAACTTTTTGCCTGCGCGCTGCTGTTCGTACGCGACGGATACAAAGTAAACGCCAAAAGTTTCGTTTATCTCCCCTTTGCGTTCGTTGCCGTTATGCCGCTGAATATTTTCGAAAACTTTTTCGATATAGCGAATTTTGACAAAACGCATTTTCTTTGGTTCAAGAATTTCACGATTTGGCATTTCCTCGCGCTTGCGGCGCTGATTGCGTTTACATCGGGCGCATATATGTTCCTGAAAAACAAAGACGGGAAAAGCCAACGCGACTATCTCGCGGCGGCGGCAATAGTTCTGCTGATACAATATCACAGCAAAGATTCCATGGTAATGGGTGACGGATATAACGTATACCACACGGTTTTCGCCTGCATTCCGCTGTTTATATGCAATATAGGCGTATACGTAGCATCTTTTTCCGTTATAATGAAAAAACGCGTATTATATGCGATTTCATTCTTCGTACACGCAGCTGGCGCGCTTACGGTATTCCTTTATTTCGGAAAGGACGAAATGTCCAATTACGGAATTTTTTGCAGCTATTCCATACTGTATTTCTGCCTGACGCACTGCATTCTGTTTGCGCTCTGCGTTCTGCCGTCCGCGCTCGGACATTACAAATTCCGTTTTAAAGACTGCATCGTTCCGCTCGTATATTACTGTCTGGTTATTATCGTCGCCACGGCGGCGAGCGGGCTCGTGAGCTCCGCCTCCATGGAATTCACATACGACGGCTACACCCTGCAAGAAGGCGAATGGCTTACGCCGAACTATGCATTCACGCAGATTAACCCCGTGCCGATACCGGTTTACAACATACCGTTCACCATATGGCGGTGCGAATTCAATCTGTTGTATCTTATAATTCTGTACATAGTCTACGTGGGAATATTCTGGATATTCACGGGCGGATATTACGCGTTTCTTGCGATACGCAAAAAAATCCCCGTCCGCACTACTCAACCCGCCGTTCCCGAAGTTGCAATTCCGCTTCTGAGCGAAGAAACGGCTATGACATACGACACCCCCGAAGGCAAAGAACAAACCGACGAGAATACGCAAAACGAAAACGCACTATAAACGTCAAAACCCTCCGTGCAAAAAATTTTGCACGGAGGGTTTATCTCACAATTTCACAAATCTTGTAGCTACTCTTCCGACAAAAGCCGCGTCGTGCTCCGTAAACAACAGCGTCGCCCCGGATGAAAGCACCGCGTCTTCCAACTGCTCGCGGGCGGTTATATCGAGATAATTAAGCGGCTCGTCCCAGATATAGAGATGAGCTCTCTCGCAAATGCTGCGCGCAAGCGCGGCTTTTTTCTTCTGCCCTTCGGAAAAAGCCGACATATCCCGTAAAAAGTCCCTTACGTCAAAACCCAACTTCGACAAAAGCGCTTTGAAATAACTTACATCTATCGCATAACCGGCGGCATATTCTTCAAGCGTTCCGCTATATGCGCACACCTGAGGAATATATGAAATTTTCAACCTTTCGGATACCGCTCTTTCGCCGCGGAACTCCGCCTCGCCCGTAATAATTTTAAAGAGCGTGCTTTTGCCCGTTCCGTTGCCGCCCGAAACAGCAACGCGTTCGCCGCGAATCACCGACAAATTCAACCCGTTGAAAAGATTCTTCCCGGGCAAAGACACGGATATATTACGGAGCGAAAGCAATTCTTCCTTAAAAAACTCTTCGGGATTCAATTTCAGATTTTCCGTTTCGCGAAAATCTTTCAGACGTTCTTTCAGCTGTTCTTCGGCCGCCGCGCGACGAGCCGTAACCGCCCCGGCTCGCTTTTGAATTTTTGCGGCTTTGGCACCGAGAAAGCCTTTATCAACGGAAAGCCTCTTGCCGTCGCGCTTGCCGCTTCCGTTGATTTTTTCACGTTCCGCGGCTTTTCCCCATTCGTTTATTCGCTTCGCGGACGGAGCGAGACGCGCCCTCTCTTTTTCAAGTTTTGCCCTCTCCGCCTCATCGAAACGCAGTCTTTTATCCCGCTCCTTTGCATAAACGGAATAATTACCGCGCACAAGAACGGACTTGCCGTTCTCCAAAGCAAGAATATGACTGCACACTCCGTCAAGAAACGCCCTGTCGTGAGAAACGACCGCAAAACCTTTCTTGCCCGAAAGATAATCGGCAAGCCGGCGCCTGCCCTCTGCGTCGAGGTGGTCGGTCGGTTCGTCTATCAAAGGATAGCCGTCGGCGGCAAAAGCGAGCGCAAGCTGGAACTTTGTCTGTTCCCCGCCCGAAAGCAAAGCATATTGCCGCGCCAACGCATCCTCATAGAGTCCTATAAGCCCCGCTTCGCGGAAAAACTTCCAGTCCTCGTATTCGGGCAAAAATTCGGTTGCAATTTCCGACGGGGTGAGCGTTTTATCGGGTATATTCACGGGGTAACGAACAAAATTCGTATTCGCGTAAATTTTCCCCGCTCCTTTAAGTTCGCCGCAAAGCAGTTTAAACAACGTGGTTTTGCCCGTACCGTTTTCGCCTATTATTCCTATCTTCCATTCCGCATCGATATTCAGGTTGAAATTTTCGAATATCGGCGACAACGAATCGGGATATCCGAATGTAAGATTTTCTATATTTATCAAAGACATGTTTTTACCTCCTTAAAAATTGTCAAACAGATTCCCCGCTTCGCTCGGAATGACACTTGGGTTGTCACCTTGAACAAAGCCGACGGTCTCTCGCGTTGCCGAGACGCCCGTTGACCGTCGGTCAGATTCCTCGGCAAGCCTCGGAATAACAATTAACCGTCACCCCGAGGTTTAAAAAGTGAAGATTCCTTGCTGCGCTCGGAATGACGCTTGAATTGTCACCCTGAGCGATGCGAAAGGACCAACCTTTGCCCGAACCGAATTGCAAGACAAACAAAAACCGCGGGATTTACCCGCGGTGCGTTTTCAGTTGTTGCCCGACTCCGCGCATTCGCCGCAAAGTCCGAGATACTCTATCCTCGACGAATAAACCGTAAACCCGTCGGGAAGTTTTGTATTTAGTACCGCCGCGTACTCGTCGCCGAAAAGGTCGCGAATTTTACCGCACCGCAAGCACTGCGCGTGAGCATGGGGAATTTTCCCCGCGTCGTAACGAACCGAACCGTCCGCCGAACCGAGTCTCGAAATCTTACCCTCGTCCGCAAACTGCGATAGTACCCTGAAAACGGTTCCGCGACTGAGAGCCGGATACTTTTCTTTCAAAGTTTCGTAAAGCTCGGTCGCAGTCGGATGGTCGGCGCACGCAAGTGCTTCCATTATATAATTTTTTTGTCTTGTATTTCTTCTTATATTCATTTGCCACCCGCTTACCTTACGGCGTAATCCTTGACCGAATTTGCCACGTTATGCATATGGTCGCCTATTCTTTCCAGATTTATTGCAAGCTGAAGATAAATCGCTCCCGCCTCGGGAGTGCAGTCGCCGTCCGTCGTACGGCGCAGATGCTCGGTCTGCATTTTTTCGCACATGGCGTCGGTAGCCGCCTCTTCCCGCTCCACGTCGGGAACGTATTTTAAAGTAATTTCCGAAAACGTTTTACCGACATATTTGTAAAGTTCGGTTATGTGCGCATCCATTTCGAGAATTTCCGCTTTCGCGTGTTCGGAAAATTTAGCCTTGTCCTCACTCATTTTTTCGGCATACTCGACTATGTTTTCCGCGTAGTCGCCTATGCGCTCTATATCTGAGGTGACGTGATAGAATGAAGAAACCTTCTTCTCATCCGATTCTCCAAGTTCCTGCAAAGACAGCTTGACAAGGAAGGAAGATATGTAACTGTTTGCGTCGTTTATGCTTTTTTCCGTAGCCGCAAACTTTTCTTTTTCTCCCATATTGCCTGTAAGCAACATATCGAGAGCGCTTTTATAATTTCCGTAAGCCGCTTCCGCCATTCTTATAATTTCTTTTCGCACCTGTCCCACGGCTATTGCGGGAGTCTTCAAAAGTCGTTTATCGAGCCCTTCGATTTCGTCCGTAAGCGCCTCGCCCTTCTTTTCGGGGACGATTAAACATGCAAGTTTGACAAGAACGTTTACAAACGGAAGTAACAAGATCGTAGTCGCAAGATTGAATGCCATATGGAAGATGGCGATTTGCCACTCCGTATCTGCAATGAATCCGTCCAGAAACGTCGCTATGTGCCTGCCGGCAAACGCGACGGGCCAGATGAATATAAGACAACCCGCCACATTGAAGAGCAAGTGAACCATTGCCGCGCGACGAGCGTTCACGCTTGCGCCGACGGAGGATATAAGCGAAGTCAGACAGGTTCCCACATTTGCGCCCAGGATAATGCACATCGTCATCTGAAGCGAAATAAGATTTTGAGTCGCCAAAGATATAACTATCGCGGTTAGCGCCGCAGACGACTGCATTGCCGCCGTCAAAACCGCGCCGAGAAGAAACAGAACTATGATTTCCCAGGTCAGAACGGCGTCGGAGCCGTTTCCGAGGGCCGTAAACATACCCTCAACCGCAGTCCTTATATTATCGCTTTCTATCATATCGCTTACGGCGCCACTCATTACGTCGAGCCCGACGAATATGAGTCCTACACCCACGAATATGCTGCCGATACGCTTGATTTTATCGCCCTTTCCGACAAGCGTTATAACAAAACCCACAAAAGCAATAAGCGCAAATACCGCCGCCACGGAAAACGCGTCGCCGGCAGCAGACAAAGCCATAATAAAAGCAGATACCGTTGTACCTATATTAGCTCCCATTATTACCGAAGCCGCTTGCGCCAACGTCATAAATCCGACGTTGACAAAGCCAACTATCATGACGGTGGTCGCCGAAGAACTGTTTACTATCGCGGTGACCGCCGCGCCCGTACCGACGCCCAAAAAACGGTTCTTTGTTGCCTTTGCCATGAGGCGGCGCATGGACTTTCCCGCAGCCGTTTCGAGGTTTGAGCCCATCATATTCATTCCCACCATAAACACGACAATGCCGCCGAGAATGAAAAATATGCAATTAATAAGTGTAAGCGCGTCCGCGCCGGTAAGGCTCAGTAAAGAATTAGCCATGTCTTTAAGTTTTCTCCGTAGTACTGGAGGCACAAACTGCCACGAATAAATTTTAACAGTTTTATATGGCTATGTCAATAAAATTCGACATATATCGGAACCGTTACGCACCTTATAATTTCTTGCATTTTTCGTAGAATAGGATTATAATGACGGTATGTTCAATATCGTACTTGTCGAGCCCGAAATCCCCCAGAACACGGGCAATATAGTAAGAACCTGCGCCGCGACCGGTTGCGCTCTGCATCTTGTGCGCCCTTTGGGTTTCGAAGTTTCGGACAAATATTTAAAACGTGCGGGGCTGGACTACTGGAAGGACTGCAATATCCTTTACTATGACGGTTTTGACGAAGTTTTAAAGAAATTTCCGTCCTCCTCATTTTATTTTTTTACAACGAAAGGCAGAAAACGCTATTCCGACGCGGCTTTCCGCGACGGCGATTTTTTAGTGTTCGGCAAGGAAACGCGCGGATTGCCCGAAGAGCTTCTGAAAAAGAACGGCGACAGATGCCTGAGAATACCCATGATTGGCGAAACGCGCAGCCTTAACCTCTCCAACTCGGTAGCGCTCGCCGTATACGAAGGACTCAGGCAGAACGACTTCAAAGGGTTTAAAACGGAAGGCAGACTGCACGACCTCGATTGGGATTAAAGATTACCGCAACTTCTTTACTTTTGAATTTTTATATTATATAATATACCTATGATACTCGATAAAATAATCGTTGCCAGTTCGAATAAAGGCAAAATCAGCGAAATCAAGGCTATATTCCACGAAGCGGAAATAATCCCCATGTCGGAACTCGGCTTTGACGAAGAAATCGAAGAGACTGGCGAAACCTTCAAGGAAAACGCCAAAATCAAGGCTTACGCCATAGCGGAAAAGTACTCGCTCCCCGCGCTTGCGGACGACTCGGGGCTCTGTGTCGAAGCACTGGGTGGTGCGCCCGGGGTATATTCCGCGCGTTTTTCGGGAGAGGGCGACGCGGGCAACAGAAAACTGCTTTTAAAGCGTATGGAACACATAACAAAGCGCCGCGCATACTTCGAAAGCGCCGTATGTCTCTGTATGCCCGACGGCAGAACTTATTTCGGAGAAGGAAGAACCTACGGCAGAATTTTGCAGGAAGAAATAGGAGAAAACGGCTTCGGCTACGACTGTCTGTTTTACTCGGACGATTTGAAAAAAAGTTTCGGTGCAGCGTCGGAAGACGAGAAAAATTCCGTCTCTCACCGCTACCGGGCACTTACCGACCTGATGAAAAAAATATGAAAACGGCAATAATAATTTCCGACACTCACGGAAACCGCGCGGCGGTACAACAGCTTAAAAGTCTCTGCGCGGAAAACGATTATCTCATACATCTCGGCGACGGCTCTTTCGACCTGTATCCGCTGCTCGCCGAATTCCCCGATAAAATATACAGAATAAACGGTAACTGCGATTTCCCGAAAACGGGCGAGGACGAAACGGTTCTGGATATAGAGGGCGTGAAAATATTCGCAACTCACGGACATCTTTATTCGGCAAAAACGACCCTGACACGCCTTACCGAACGCGCGAAAGAGCTTGGGTGCACGGTGGTTCTTTACGGACATACACACCGCGCCCGAGAAGACGAGATTGACGGGATAACTCTTATAAACCCCGGCACTATGTCGAGATATTCGGAACAGAGCTATACATATATGACTGCGGCTAACGGTAAAGCGATATTTAAAAATGTGGCGGTTAAAACCGTTTAACGGCATATATATGCGGGGCAACCGCAAAATAAAAGGTTAGAAATATGAAATTCAGACACACACTGCATGTATTTTCCGACAATTTTTCGATAACGTTCAAGCACCTTTTATACAGGCTTGTGATTCTTGTCGTCGCCGGAGCAATTTGTTTTGCCGGTATATATCCCTTTATACAGAACAAACTTCTCAACTCCCCGGAATTCAACCAACTGACGGAAGGCATACGCAACTTCGTAATGAATCTTCTCAACGGTAATGTCGACGAACTGCGAGACATCTCCGCAAAAGTTCAGGAGGCGTTCGGCGGAGTTATGCGTCTTTTGGAAAGCTACGCGACGCAACTGACTTTGAGTCTGCTCCTTTTATTAACTATAATAATTGTAGCCGAATGGTTTACGGGAATAGGCAACTACGCTACCGCCGCGGTCATAAACGACAAAATGACTCTGTGCACCGACTCGCCTTTTTTCAGCACGATAATAAAAAATCTCGGACATGCCGCAATGTACAATCTCATATACGTGCCGCTGTCCACCGTTTACGACGTAAGCGTGGGCGTGGGAATGTTTTTCCTCGTATACGTTATGGTCAACAGCTTCCTGCCCTTCCTCGTCGGCGTTTTCCTGTTCGCCCTGATAACGGTGTTTGCCGTCGCGCTGAAACTGACTTTCACTTCCGACTGGTTGCCCGCGCTTATACGCGGCAAAATGGGACAAAAGCAATCTTTCATTTATACCTTCTCGCGCAAGAATAAAAATACTTTTGAAGTTCTTGCCAACTATGTCGTGCTCGTACTTTTGATTATCGCGGCAAACGTCACGTTCGGCTTCAGCACGATAGGCGTCGGACTGTTAATAACCGTCCCCGCAAGCTATATTATACTGCTCTGTTTCCAACTCGTAAATTACTACGACAGAGAACAATTAAAGTATTTCCTTGACAAAAATCACATCGTAAAATCCGAAAAAGAAAATACGCTGACCCGCGAAGAGTTTTTCAGAGGCGAAAATTAACTAAAAGGTGTCAAAAATTAAAAATAATTGTAATTTTTTTCAAATCTTCTCTTTACATCGGGAAGATTTTTTTATATAATAAATGCGTATATGATAACCGTATACTATATTAAGGAGAAGAAGATGAATTATATCGAAAATTACGAAAATTGGCTCAACGACGAAAGGCTCAATGCCGAAGCAAAAACCGAGCTTGAAAATATAAAAGACAATAAGGATGAAACCGAGTACCGTTTCGGCGCCGAACTGGAATTCGGCACGGCGGGAATGCGAGGAATAATAGGCTACGGCACGAATATGCTCAATGTTTACACCGTAAGACGCGCAACTCAGGGACTTGCGGAATTCATAAAATCAAAAGGCGCGGCGGCGATGGCTCGCGGCGTGGCGATTTCCTTCGACACGAGACTCAAAAGCGACGAATTCGCGAAAGCCGCTGCCGAAGTACTCGCTGCAAACGGAATAACCGCCTATCTGTTCGACGACGTTCATCCAGTCCCCATGCTCTCTTTTACGGTGAGAGAACTCAATACGTTCGCGGGAATTATGATTACCGCGTCCCATAATCCCAAGCAATACAACGGATATAAGGTTTACGGTGAGGACGGAGCGCAGATGAGTCCCGACGATACGTCCGTAGTTGTAGATTTCATAGGGAAAATAACCGATTACCTAGGCACCCCCGCCCCTACCGACGAACAGACAAGAAAATTCATAAAAACCGTCCCCGCAAAAGTCGACAGAAAATATTATAAGCAGCTCAAAAAACTCACCCTTTCCAAAAAAGCCGTAAGAGCCTGTGGAAAGAATCTCAAACTCGTCTATACTCCCGTGCATGGCTCGGGTTATATTCCCGTCACCACCATTCTCAGAAAAATAGGAATCAACGCAACCGTAGTCGAGGAACAGACCTCGAAAGACACATCCTTCTCCACCGTCGAAGTTCCCAACCCCGAATTCAAAGAGACGCTTTCGATGGGAATAAAACTTGCGCAGAGAATCGACGCAACCGTCGTATTCGGGACCGACCCGGACAGCGACAGACTGGGCGTTGCGGTTAAAAACAAAGAGGGCGAATTCGAGGCGCTTTCGGGGAACCAGGTCGGCATACTCCTCCTCGATTATATTCTTACAAGGCTCAAAGAAGAAAAAGCCCTTCCCGCAAACGCGGCGGTCGTAAAGTCGTTTGTAACTACGGGAATGGCGAAAGCAATATGCAATAAATTCGGCGTCGAGCTTTTCGAAGTGCCCGTCGGCTTCAAATTTATAGGCGAAAAAATAAAACTTTGGGAGCGCGACCGTTCGCACACATTCGTATTCGGTTTCGAGGAAAGTTGCGGATACCTGCGCGGCACTCACGCCCGCGACAAGGACGCCGTAGTCGCTTCGATGCTTTGTGCCGAAATGGTATGCTACTACACATATAAAAACAAGACTGTATTCCAGCGTTTACAGGAAATTTACGATACGTACGGATACGTGCTCGACTGTAATATTTCCGTTCCCTTCAAGGGACTGAACGCAATGAAGGATATGAACGCCGTTGTGGACGGTCTTAAAGCCGAGCCCGCGACAAAATTCGATATTTACAACGTTGTGACCGTACGCGACTATTCCGCGAACGTAAAAACGGACATAGCCACCGGCGCGAAGTCGGAAATAGGCTCCCCCCTCACCAACTGCGTTTATTACGAACTCGAAAACGGAGGATTTATTTGCGTTCGCCCCTCGGGTACCGAACCCAAACTGAAAATTTACTTCTCGGTCAAAGCGCACAACAAGCAGGACGCGGAAGCCGCGCTTGAAAAAATGCAGAAAGCGGTACAGAAACTGATTAAAAAATAATCTTCATTTAAACCGCGGCAGGCAAAAATTTGTCTGCCGCGGTTTGATTTTATTCGTTCTTCAAAAAACCGCGACGGCAGATTTTACAAAATCTGCCGTCGCGGCTTATAATTTTATTTATACCCGACGCCCGCGCTTGCGTTTTTTCGTGCGTGCAGCTATAATATATATCGGTCGCGTTCAGACGACCTGTAAACGGAGCAAAGAATTGGAATACCTCGCAATAATATTAATAACTTTCATATCCGGCGTAATAGGCACCGGACTCGGCGGCTTAATAGGCGCAGTGCTCCGCCGCGAATCGAATAAAATAGTCAGTCTTCTTTTATCGTTCGCCGCGGGAATAATGCTCGCCGTCGTATGCTTCGACCTTATGAGCGAACCTATCGAAATGATGAAAGATGGCAAGGTTCCGTTCTACACTCCGCTCATCGTGGTAGCGGCTGTTGCGTTTGGATACGGCGTGGTATATCTTCTCAATTTCTTCATAGACAGAAGCACCAACCACGAAGTAAAACATATTGACGAAAATCATCCGACAACTGCGGACGATTTGGACGAGTTGATTCACTCCGACCACTTCGAAACACACAGAAAAAGCAACGGCAACCTGTTTGTCGCAGGTCTGGTTATGATGACCGCCATAGCTTTGCATAATCTTCCCGAAGGAATGGTGATAGGCGCGACCTATGCGATTACTCCCGATTTGACGGCAAACCTTTTTTCGGGCAGCGGCTTTATTATGGCAATCGTAATCGGACTTCACAATGTTCCCGAAGGTATGGCCGTAGCGGTACCGCTCATTTCCGGAGGCATGAAGAAAACAAAAGCCGTATTTCTTACGGCGCTGAGCGGACTGCCTACGGTGTTCGGCGCGCTTTTAGGTTTTATATTGGGCGGAATAAACGAAATAATGCTCATTCTTTCACTGGGCTTTGCAAGCGGAGCGATGCTTTACGTAGTGTTCGGCGAGCTTTTGCCCGAATCGATTCTTATGTGGAAAAGCAAACTCCCCGCGCTCTCGCTTTTTGTAGGTGTTCTGACGGGCTTCCTTCTCGTAATGTTTTAAGCAACTTCGCTTCGCTCAGGATGACGGCTAACTGTCATTCCGGGCATGGCGAGGAAAATCAAATAATAAATAAAAGCACGCCTCTTCCCCGAGACGTGCTTTTTTGCACATATAAACAATCGGTTATATATCATATCGTCCAATAGAATTCGGCAGAGCCGAATGCTCCGTCGGTGTAGAGCTGCTTAGACAATTGCGAAAGCGCGTCCGCATTGCGGGCTATGAAAAATTTTGTGTTACCCTGAGGTACAGCCATAAAGAGCGAAGAGTCGAACCCGCCGAGCTTCACATCGCTGTAAACCCAGGAAATGACTTCCATAGGCAGCCTTCCGGGCAATAATTTAATATTATTCT
>CATKEF010000083.1 GCA_949747905.1 uncultured Eubacteriales bacterium | reverse complement strand
TTTGTAATTATGGTAAGCGGTTGCGTCGCCGTCTGTAAAACACTTGAAGAATTCGGAATAAAACCTGTCGTGAGATGGGCTAACGACGTGTTGGTGGGCGGAAGAAAAATAAGCGGAACGCTTATCGAGAACACTTTTTCTGGAGGAAAAATCAAGCGTTCTATTTTGGGTACGGGAATAAACGTCAACAATATTCTGCCCTGCGAGCTGTCCGACGTCGCAGTATCGATGAGGGAAATTAACAACGGATTGCTGCCGTATGAAAAAGTCAGGGAGACCTTCTGCCGCGAACTTGTCAAAAATTATACAATCGACGATTACAAACGTTATATTGATTGGTTCGGCAAACAGATAATACTTAAAACGGCTTTCGGCGAAAGGCAAGCGACCGCGCTCGACGTGGAGCAAGACGGTTCGCTTGTCGTGTCGTCGGACGGAAAAATCGAAAAAATCAGTTCGGCGGAGGTTTCGTTGAGGTTTCGGTTATGAAAAAAGTCCTTACAAACGCGCAGATTCGCGCCGCCGATGAATATACGATAAACAGCATGGGTGTTTCCTCGCAAGAACTTATGCGCCGTGCGGGTGTCGCTTTGGCTGAGGAAGTTGCCGCGGTTGCCGACAGCTTGAGTGTTCGCGATATTGTAGTTGTGTGCGGAACGGGCAATAACGGAGGGGACGGATATGTGTGCGCCGAGTTGCTGCGTTTGAGCGGTTACGAGGTCGGTATATTTGCTTTCGAAGGCAGATTTTCCGTTGACTGCGAGCGAGAGAAAAAAGCGTATAAAGGCAGGTATTTGCAGCATATATGCGGGTCTGTTGTTGTAGACTGTATATTCGGGACGGGGCTTTCGCGTGAAATAAACGGCGAATATGCGGAAGTTATAAACACAATTAATTCGAGCGGAGCTTATGTCGTGTCGGCGGATATTCCGAGCGGACTGAACGGCGATAACGGCAGAGTGAGCGGCGCGGCGGTGAAAGCCGATTTGACTGTCGCCGTTGCGGAATACAAACTCGGATATTTTTTGAACGACGGCTTTGATTATTGCGGTAAAACGGTCGTTAAGGATATAGGTATAATTGTACCCGAAGAAATCAGACAACATGTTTATGAGTTTGAGGACGTAAAAAAATTTTATCCCCGCCGAAAAAGGAATTCGCATAAGGGAACTTTCGGCTCCGCGGCTCTGGTTGCGGGCTCGGATATGTATATGGGCGCCGCCGCGCTGTCCGCGGAAGCCGCTTTGAAATCGGGTTGCGGTTATGTCAGACTGGTTACGTCGGACAAAGCGGTATCCGCGCTTGTTTCCGCGTTACCGCAGATTATTTTCTGTAAAGAACCCGACTTGTCGTCGTCGGCAATAGCCGTGGGAATGGGATGCGGCGCAAGCGAGGAACTGTACTCGTTAATCGGGCATATAATAAAAATGTACAAAGGCTCGCTCATACTGGACGCGGACGCTCTGAATTCCGTTGCGGAATACGGCGTAAATTGTTTGAAAGAAAAGAATTGCGATATCCTGATTACGCCGCACGTCAGGGAGTTTTCGCGTCTGACGGGAAAGAGTGTGGACGACATATTGTCCGACCCTGTCGGGCTAGCACGCGGGTTTGCGACGGAATACGGCGTTAAGGTGTTGCTGAAAGGCGCGGGAAGCGTTATAACGGACGGAGTGCGCACCGTTATAAACACGCGCGGTAATTCCGCGCTCGCCAAAGGCGGCAGCGGAGATATGCTTTCGGGATTTATATGCGGTACGGCAGCGCGAGGACTTTCGCTTTTCGACGCGGCTGTCTGTTCTGCTTATTCTCTCGGATTGGCTGCGGAAACGGTTTCAAGGGAAAAGACGGAGTACTGCGCGACGGCAAAAGATATTATAAAAAATTTACATTTTTCGGTAAAACGCTTGACAGAATGACCTGTTATTGCTAGAATCATACCGTTGAAAGGGAGTAGTTAAAAGGTCTGCGGCAACAGACCCCGATAAAATAATCGTGCCGCAACCCCTTAATGATTTTAAGGAACAAGACTTTCGACTTAAAGAAATTTAAGTCGGGGTCTTATTTTTTTATCTTCCGGTGGATACAATTATATAGAGGTTTTTTAAATGACTTGGGAAATTGTTCTTAACGTACTTCTTATGCTCGTCGGTTTTGTTCTTCTCGTCAAAGGCGCCGATTTCTTCGTGGACGGAGCGGCGGGAATCGCAAAAAAACTTAAAGTTTCTTCGTTTATAATAGGAGCTACCGTCGTTGCTCTCGGAACCAGCGCGCCCGAAATGGCTGTGACTATAATAGACGCGGCAGGCGGTTCCGGGCAGATAATAGTAGGAAACATTCTCGGCAGCAACGTTATAAATATATTGCTCATACTCGGTGTTTCCGCAGTGATTTGCAAACTGCCAGTTGAAAAATCCACGCGGTTTATCGATATGCCGTTTCTTGTTTTCGTCAGCGTGATTTTCGTTGTTTTCGGGGTGTTTCTTGGCGCCGCCAATACGTTTACATGGTGGGAAGGTTTGATACTGATATTACTGTATGCGGCGTTTATGGCTTATAACGTTACGCTTGCCGTAAAGCAGTCCAAATCTCAGCTTGAAGAGGCTACCGCGGTTTCGATAAGTTCGGAAGGAGCGATTGCGGGAACGGGAACGGAAAGTTTTGCGGAAAAACTGCGTACGGGATATGAAAATCTTTGCGGAAAAGTCTGGTTTCTTATAATTTTAACCGTTGTAGGTCTTGCAATGGTTGTCGGCGGCGCACAGCTCGTGGTGAATTCTGCGCGTTATATAGGTTCTATGTTCTTGTCCGAGGAGATTGTTGCACTTACGGTCGTAGCGTTCGGTACTTCGCTTCCCGAATTGGTTACGTCCGTTTCCGCTGCGCGTAAAGGCGATGTCGGGATAGCTACGGGTAACATTATAGGCAGCAACATAGCGAATATTTTATTAATCGGCGGACTCGGTGCAATTTGCACGGGTTCGGCGGGTCTGCCTTTTTCGACAGAGGGGCTTGTAAGCGGACTTGTGTCTCTTGCAGCTGCAATTTTCATTTTCTTATCGTGTCAGGGCAAATCGGGAAGCATAGGAAGAGTTGCGGGTATAATCATGCTTGTCGGGCTTGTCTTGTATTACGGTTTCGTTCTTGCTAACGCCCTCAGCTTTCATATTTACTGAGCGGTATAATTTTGTTTCGCGCTGTCAATAATAATCTCAGGTAGCGGCAAATCACGGCTAAGCCCGTGTGCCGTTAACCGGAGGCAGTACATATAATAAAATATACCCTGCCGAATATGAGGTTGATATGACAATAAAGCGAGGAGAATTATATTATGCCGATTTATCGCCGGTTGTCGGCAGCGAGCAGGGCGGAGTCCGTCCCGTACTCGTCGTTCAGAATGATGTGGGCAATAAATATTCACCCACCGTTATTGCTGCGGCGGTAACGAGCAAGATTAATAAAGCCAAACTGCCTACGCATATAGAGCTTCCCTCGTCAACTTACGGACTTGCGAGAGATTCGGTCATTTTGTTGGAGCAGATACGCACGTTGGATAAACGCAGACTTAAAGAAAGAATAGGTGAACTCAACGAAATAACAATGACGCGGGTGGATAAAGCGATATTAATCAGTCTCGGGTTTGAAAAACAATAAAATATACGGTCGGCGGCTTAAATTGCCGCCGACTTACTTTATTCGACGGTTTTTTCACTCGCCTTTCATTGACTTTTTTCGGATAATAAGTTATTATATTAGCTATGTTAAAGAAACTCAAACCGAACGTCGGTCTGAAAAGTTTTATATTCCTCGCGGTGTTTGTCGTTCTCCTTGCCGCGGACCTTGTGACGAAGGTTCTCGAAGAGGAATTTGCCTGGAATGCCGTTATAATTCCCGGCTTTATAGAGATTAAAAGCGGCGTGCGGAATTCCGGTTGCGCGTTCAGTTTTCTTAGCAACAATCCGGAAGTTGGACAGCCTATTTTTATTTCGTTTACGCTTCTGATGCTCGTCGGTTTGATTTTTGTCTTTGTATTTTTACCCGAACGCTTCAAAATTTTAAAACTTTCCATTACGATAGTGGTTGCCGGAGCCATAGGTAATCTGGTTGACAGATTTATTTTTCTGAGTGCGGACGGTTGGACGCCGGGCGGCGGCGTACGCGACTGGTTCGGACTGAATATGTTCGGCAATATAACGTATTGCAATCTTGCCGATTTCTGGATAGTGATAGGCGCGGCGCTTGCGATAGTGGATTTGCTTTTTCTGAACGAATGGGCGCTTCTTCCTCTTACGAAGAGCGCGAAAGCCTCTCAGGCAGCCAAAAAGGAGCAGGAGTCGCGCGAAGATGCTGCCGAAAAAGCGTCGGCGGAAAAAAATTCTCCGAAAGAAGATACAAAAGAAGAAAAAGAAGATGAAGAAACTTGAAATCGCCGCGGAGGAAGCCTGCCCGCGGGCGGATGTGTTTCTCTGTGGTAAAATCGACGGGTACACGCGGTCTTCGCTAAAAAAACTGTTCGAAAATTCATGCGTATTTGTGAACGGGAAAGACGCCAAACCTTCGCAGTGTATAAACTGCGGCGACGAGATAGAAGTGACGTTGCCGGACGCTGCGGAATATTCCGTAAAAGCGGAAAATATTCCTATTGAAATTGTATACGAGGACAAATCGCTTGCCGTTGTAAACAAACCTCAGGGAATGACCGTACATATGGGTAACGGCAATACCGAAGGTACGCTTGTAAACGCGCTTTTGTACAGACTGGAAAGCCTGAGCGGTATTAACGGAGTTATCCGTCCGGGTATTGTGCACAGGATAGATAAGGATACCTCGGGACTGTTGGTCGTAGCAAAAAACGACGCGGCTCACCTTGCGCTTTCCAGACAGATTGAGGAAAAGACCTGTCGCAGAACGTATCTTGCGCTTTTGGAAGGAAATCTGAAAACGGACGCGGGGACGGTAACGACTTATATCGGTCGCGATATGTCCGACCGTATAAAAATGGCGGTGGTCGAACCCGGTAAAGGTAAGCTAGCCGTAACCGATTATAAGGTCGTAAAACGCTATAAACAAAATTATACCTTGTGTCGTTTCGATTTGCATACGGGCAGAACGCATCAGATTCGCGTTCACGCGAAATATCTTTGTCATCCGGTTGTCGGTGACCCGGTATACGGCGTCAAAAAATGCAAATTCAAATTGAATGGTCAGCTTCTTCATGCATGGCGGCTTACGTTCACGCATCCGGTAACGGGGGAAATTATGAGTTTCGAAGCGCCGTTGCCCGATTATTTTACCGAAGTGCTTTCAAAACTTAACGAAATTTAAAAAATAGTTTTTGCCCGCTTGCAAAAGCAGTCAGAACTTGATATAATAAAGAAAATAAATTCTCAGGAGTTCGTTTTATGTCTAATAATCACACTGTTACTACTACCGAAGCAAGGGAACGGCGCGATACAGTTAAGTTTTGCGCGTTCTGGAGTCTGGCAATAGCGGCTACTCTTTTTGTGGTGGCGGCTATCCTCAATGTCGTAAGGAGCGTATTCGGCATAGACGGAAACGCTGCGCTCAACTGGTGCATCAGCATTTTCGACCTTTTGGCAAAAGTGGCGCTTCTCGTCGCTATCGGTATCCCCGCTTACGGTTATGTCCGCGGAAGAAAAAAAGCGTGGAAGATTTTTTTCTGGGTTGCGCTCGTTATTTATGCGCTCGGCGTCGTGTTCAGCGTTATTCATTTCTGATTTTTCATGCGAAAGCAAAGCGCGGTTTTACCGCGCTTTTTATTTTATAAGTGTTGGGGTAAAATATATTGCATTCGGGCGCGTAAAGTGTTATAATTCTTATATTCGAAACGGAGATGAAAAGTCTTTTATGGCTAAACCATTAATTGCGATTGTCGGCAGACCCAACGTGGGTAAAAGTACCTTTTTCAATAAGGTGGTCGGCAGGAAAATATCTATTACGGAGGATAAACCGGGCGTAACGCGCGACAGATTGTATGCCGACAGCGAATGGCGCGGCAAGGCTTTTACCATTGTCGATACGGGCGGCATAGAAATGCGCTCGGACGACACTATGTGGCGTGAGATAAAAAAACAGGCGGAAGTGGCGATAGATACCGCTCAGGTCATCCTGTTTTTTCTTGACGGAAGAGAGGGGCTTACGGCTACCGATTACGACGTGGCTTCCATGTTGCGCCGCAGCAAGAAACCCGTTATTCTCACTGTCAATAAAATCGACGAGTATTCCGAAGATAAACTGTTCGAGTTTTATTCTCTCGGACTCGGCGAGCCTTTTGCCGTGTCTGCTGAGCACGGAAAAGGCGGTGGCGACGTTCTCGACGAAGCGGTAAGTTGGTTTGAAAAAGGCGAAATCGAGGAGGACGACAGTATCAAAATAGCCGTCGTCGGAAAACCTAATGCCGGCAAAAGCAGTCTGGTAAATAAAATTCTGGGTTTCGAACGTTCGATTGTCACCGACATCGCGGGGACAACTCGGGACGCTATAGATACAAAACTGAGTTACAACGGAAAGGAATATACGGTTATAGACACTGCGGGTATTCGCAAAAAAAGCAAGGTTGAGGACGATATCGAATATTATTCGGTAATGCGCGCGTTCGACGCGGTGCGCCGCGCGGACGTATGTCTGCTTGTAGTCGATTGCACGGAGGGACTTACGGAACAGGACACTAAAATCATCGGTTACGTTCACGAACAAGGCAAGCCCTCTCTTATCGTGATGAATAAGTGGGATTTGGTGGAAAAAGATACAAATACCATAAACAAATTTGAGGAAAAGCTCAGAGAAGACCTTAAATTTATGGACTATTTCAAATCGGTCTATATTTCGGCAAAGACGGGTCAGCGCACCGAAAAGTTGTTTTCTCTCATTGACGAAGTATACGCACACGCGCATTTCAAGGTTGCGACGGGCACTTTGAACGATTTGATTTCCGATACGCTGCGTGCGAACGAACCGCCTTCGTATAACGGAAGGAGACTCAAAGTCTATTATTCGTCGCAGGTTGCTGTCGCGCCTCCGACTTTTGTTCTGAAAGTCAATTCCACCGACCTTCTGCATTTTTCGTACGCGCGTTTTCTCGAAAACGTTCTTAGAAAGAATTTCGATTTTTCGGGCACACCTATTAAACTGATAACCCGTGATAACGGCGAAGCCTGACGTTTTCACTTATGAATGATTTTACGGAGGTTTACGGTAACAATGAAAGAACTTGCTTTTTCCGAGTGCTGGTATTGGTTTTTGCTTGCTGCGGTCGTGTGCTATTTTATCGGCTGTTTCAATTTCGCCGTTCTCATTTCGCATTTTAAGAAAAAAGACATAAGAACTTCGGGAAGCGGCAATCCGGGAACTCTCAATATGACGAGGACTTTCGGACTCAAAGTAGGCGCGATAAACTTTTTATGCGATATTTTAAAGGGCGGGTTGCCGGCGGTTGCCGCACATTTCATTTTCCGCGACTTTGTATTTGCGGGTACCGACGTCTGGGTTTCCGATTTTGCGCGTTATTTCTGCGGGATATTCGTTATTATCGGGCATATATTCCCCGTGACTATGAAGTTCAAAGGCGGGAAGGGTATAGCCTCCACGATAGGTTTATTGGGCTTGGGACTTACATGCGAATGCGCCTGGTATCTGCCGATATGTTTCGGTGTGGGTGCGGTTATCGTTTTGTATATTGCGGTTACCGAAATGGGTAGTATGGGTTCTCTTCTGGCTGTCGCCTCGTTTACTGTCTGGCAGGGCGCAATCTTTTTTATAAGATATCAAAACGAGCTTTTGAACATATGGCTTATGCTTGTTTTTATGATTCTGCTTTCAATCAATCTTCTTACCTGGGGCGCGCATCATAAAAATATTTTTAAACTGCTCGCAGGAGAAGAGCATCATACGGCTGTAATCAAAAACAAAGGAAAGAAAAAGGAAAAGCGTGTTTAAACGCTTTTCCTTTTTCAGTTTTATATCCTGTCATTTTTGTTCGTTTTTTTCGTCGGGTTCGTTTTCTTTGGAACGGATGGAAAATTCTATGCGCGGGTTAACTTTTATTACGGCGTCCACGAAATCTTCGTACCATGCTTCGTTAACTACAATCATTACGAAATTATTTTCGTCGAAGTACACTGTTAGTTTATTCGTCTTTCTGTCCAATATTATCGTCTGTATTTTTTTTACGTCGTATTTGCTTTTTATTACGCCGAAACAAGTTATAAGGTGTTTTTCGGTTACGGCATAGTACGAGGAAAAAAGAAGGCTTGTCAAAATTATAAACAGCGCAACGGAAACGATGTACATAAGTACATATCTTATAACGGGGTAAACGGGAGATGCGTAATCGCCGAGCCCTTCCGTGAAAACGAACACGGTATTCGAGACAAACGCCGCCAGGGAGAGTACAAGTCCCAGATATATAAAAGTTGTCGTGAGTTTCGTGAAATTGAATTTAAACTTCCGCATATCCGTATTATACATTCCGCAATTGAAAATTGCAACAAATTTATGGTAATCGGGAAATATGACGGTGAAATAATTGAAAAAAACGACGGGTTATAGTATAATACAGAAAATAAAATTACGGGTGACGAGATGATTAAGTTAATCAGGGGCGGAGTTTATTATACCGAAGGCGCGCTTTTGAAAGAAAACGTGGCTTTTATGGTTGAAAGCAAAAAACAGGCGGCAATAAAAGGTACTCTTACGTACAAGGTTCTCAAAGCTCACAATAAAGGCGATGATAAGCGACTGAGACTTAAATTCGACGCGCTCGCCTCCCACGATATTACTTACGTGGGCATTATTCAGACTGCCAAGGCGTCCGGTCTCAAGGAATTCCCGGTGCCGTACACACTGACCAACTGTCATAATTCACTATGCGCAGTCGGAGGTACGGTCAATGCGGACGACCATGCGTTTGGTCTGTCCGCCGCGAAAAAGTACGGCGGCAATTTCGTTCCGCCCGCTCTTGCTGTGATTCACCAATATATGCGCGAAGCACAGGCGAAATGCGGAGCAATGATACTCGGCTCGGACAGTCACACCCGTTACGGCGCTCTGGGCACTATGGCTGTCGGCGAGGGGGGACCCGAACTTGTAAAACAGCTTTTGAACGGTACTTACGATATTAACCGTCCCGAAGTAATCGCCGTATACCTCAAAGGAAAACCTAAAAAGGGCGTCGGTCCTCACGACGTCGCTCTCGCCCTGGTAGCCGCGACTTTCCGTAAGGGCTTTTTAAAGAACAAGGTGCTTGAGTTCATCGGTCCCGGAATAAAAAATCTTTCCGTTGATTTTCGCTGTGGAATAGACGTTATGACGACGGAAACCACGTGTCTTTCCAGTATCTGGGAGACTGACGAAGCGGTACGCGAATTCTATTCCGCGCACGGAAGGGAATGCGATTTCGAATATATGCACCCCGACGAGCCGGCTTATTACGACGGCGCCGTTGTAATCGACTTGTCGCGAGTAGAGCCCATGATTGCTTTGCCTTTTCATCCCTCCAATGCGTATACAATTAAAGAATTTCTTTCTGATGCCGAGGGAATTCTCGCCGTCGCCGAAGAGCACGGGAACAGTCTTTTAAAGAACGGGCAATTCAGACTGCGAGACAAATTCAAAGACGGAAAACTTCGCGTAACGCAGGGAGTGATTGCTGGTTGCGCGGGCGGCAGTTATGAAAATATTGCCGAGGCTGCTGAAATTCTCCGCGGAAAGAACTGCGGCGCCGACGGTTTCCTGCTCGGCGTATATCCGCAGAGTCAGCCCGTGTTCAAATGCCTTGCAGACAACGGCTATGTGTCCTCGCTTATGAGTGCGGGCGCAATCGTCAAACCCGCTTTCTGCGGACCTTGCTTCGGCGCGGGAGATACTCCTGCCAACAACGGGTTGTCCGTACGGCACACGACGCGAAATTTCGAGAACAGAGAGGGCAGTAAACCTGCTGAAGGACAGCTTTCCGCCGTGGCGCTTATGGACGCCCGCTCCGTCGCGGCTACCGCTGCAAACGGCGGCGTTCTCACACCTGCGACGGAATTCGAATATGTAAAAAAGATAAAGAAATATTATTTCGATAAAAGTATTTACGACAACGCAGTATATCGCGGCGCAGGCAAGCCGGACGGCTCTACACAGCTCGCCTACGGTCCGAATATCGCAGACTGGCCCGAACAACACGCTCTTCCCGTAAATCTTCTCATTAAAGCCGTTTCCGTTCTGACTGATAAGGTCACCACAACGGACGAACTTATTCCTTCGGGGGAAACTTCGTCGTACAGGTCAAATCCCGAGCGCCTGGCAAATTTCGCGCTTTCGAGAAAAGACCCCGAGTACGTCGGTCGGGCTAAACAGGTTAAAGAGGACGAAGAGTTCCGCCGTGCCAACGGCACGCTTCCCGAAAGCGTTCTCGCCGACGTCGGCATAACGATAAAAAACGATACCGGTTACGGAAGTTTTATCGCCGCGAAAAAACCTGGGGACGGTTCGGCGCGCGAACAAGCGGCTTCGTGTCAGCGCGTTCTGGGCGGAGCGGCTAATATCGCCGAGGAATACGCCACCAAGCGTTACCGCTCCAATCTTATAAATTGGGGAATTCTTCCGTTTGTATGCCGCAAATTCGATTTTTCCGTCGGAGACTACATATATATTGAAAATATCCGCGAACTTTTGAAATCGGGTGCCGAGGTTTTTCCCGCCAAGCACGTTTGCGGGGGCAAAGTAAAAAATATAATGCTCGAAACAGGCGGTCTCACCGAAGAGGAGAGAAAAATAATTTTAAGCGGCTGTCTCATTAATTTCAACAGGAAATAATAAAAAGCACCCTTGCGGGTGCTTTTTCAGTTGCGCGGCAGCGGTTTTTGGGGAGGTTGAGGAGGTTTCGGCGTATTGCCGTCGCCCTTTCTTTTTCCTATGCCGCGGTGCGGTCTGAATTTGAAATCGGGTCTGATTTTCGGCTTTTCGTCGGGGCAGGGCTGCTTATCGCAGTCGTCGGGGTTATTATCGTCTTGCGTAACCGTGCCCGGGTCGGGAGCTTGTTTTGAGTTGTTATCGTTTGAACAGCCCGAAAAACCGAGACTGAGCGCGCAAATCAAAGCGCAGAAGATGGGTAAAAACTTTTTCATACAAATAGTATGCAAAATAAAATTTCCGTTATTCAATCGCTTGTGCTTTTTCTGAGCATATGTTAAAATGACCGTACCTGAACTTAAAGAGATTTTCTGAGGGCGAAGGGATGAATGCGCGCAATTACGTGCGCTTTTTCGCCTTTCCCTCAAATTTTGGGGGTTATTTTTATGTCCGAAACACGTATTGCCATTGTAAACGTCATTGTTGAAAACAGAGAAAAAAGCGGAGAAATCAACGCGCTTCTGGCGCGGTTCGGCGATTATGTAATAGGAAGAATGGGAATACCTTATAAACCTAAAGGCGTGTCGGTGATATGCGTTGTCGTGGACGCGCCGCTTGAAATCATTAATACTTTGACAGGTAAAATCGGAATGATTGACGGTGTTTCCGCAAAAACGCTCACTTCGAAAAAATAAAAGAGGTATATAGATGAAAAAAATTTTTCTTGCCGTACTGTGCGCGGTAATTACATTCCTTTCGGCTTTCGGCGCTGCGTCCTGCGGAACAAATAAGGACGGCATATTTGTTTGTGCGCCCGACGGGGCGACGGCCCTTGCTCTCGCGGGACTTATTAACGGTGAAGCGGAATTCGACCGCGAGGTGAACTATGAAATCGTCAATTCGGAAAATATTCATACTTACGTAACGGGCAAAAATCCGAAAAGCGATATATGCATACTGCCTTTAAACAGGGCGAGTATTATTCTCGGGGACGGTTCAACCTACAAAATGCTCGGTGCGGTTACACACGGAAATCTTTTTATTATGAAAAAAGAGGGGCTTCCCGATATTACCGTTGAAAATCTCGGTTCGCTTATCGGTAAAACTGTGGGCGTTATGCAGATGAATAACGTTCCGGGGTTGATTTTCAGGCTTATCCTCAACGACAACGGAATCGCGTTCAACGTTCTTGGAAACGACGGCGCGACGGATTCCGAAAAAGTCAATCTTAAAGCGGTTACCGCAGCGGAAGTCATTCCGTCCGACAAGACGTGCGATTATTTCGTGGTGCCCGAGCCTGCCGCCAGTGCGAAGCAGAAAGTCACCGCGGGCAAGCTGTCTGTCGCAGGCAGTCTTCAAACGCTTTACGGCGGGGAAAACGGCTATCCGCAAGCGGTGCTTGTCGCAAAGTCGGAACTTATTTCCTCTTCGCCGTCGTTTGTAGAAAAATTTACGGCTGCCGTTTCCGATAACGCGGAGTGGCTTCTTGACGGTGAAACTTCCGTTGAAACCATCGTGAATGCGGTTAACGGAAAACTTACGGCGGGTATGTCGCCATCTCTTACGGTGCAGAACGTGACAAAGGACGTGATTAGAAACTGCGCCATACGATTTGTGAAAGCCGCCGATTGTAAAGCGGAAGTAAATTCGTTCATAAGCAAACTTGTTGCTGTGGAGCCTGCGGCGGCAAAAGCCGTATCGGACGCGTTTTTCCATATATGAAAAATTTTTTAGCGAAACGAAAACTTAACTTGATTTGTTCCGTGGCAGCGCTTTTGCTCGTTTTGTTGATTTGGGTAATCGCTTATTACGCCGTCGGCGACGACTATGTCGTGCCTTCGTTTACGGAAACCATGGTGAGTTTATGGGCTTGTCTCGGGGAGGGAGAGTTCTGGACGGCGTTTGCATTTACTCTTCTCAGAACTGCGGAGGCATTTATTATTTCGTTCGTTTTAGCTGCGGTTTGCGCGTCTGTTTCGGCTTTCAGTAAAGTTTTCGGCGAACTTCTGAAACCTTTTATGGCTGTATTGAGGGCAATTCCCACCCTTGCGGTGATACTGCTGCTGCTTATATGGACGACGCCGGGAGTCGCTCCCGTGATAGTTACAATTCTCGTTCTGTTTCCCATGCTGTACGCTCAGTTTTCCGCAGCGCTCGGCGAGGCGGACGGCGGACTTGCGGAAATGGCGAAAGTTTACGGAATAAGTAAAAAAGAGCGTCTGTTTAAAATCTATATCCCGCAGATTGCGCCAAATATTCTTGCTCAGTCGGGTGCGGCTTTTTCTCTCGGTCTTAAATTGACCGTTTCTGCAGAAGTTCTTTCCAATACATTTAAAAGCCTCGGCGGACTGATGCAGACGGCGAGAAATTTTTTGCAGATACCGCGACTTGCCGCGCTCACGCTCGTCGCCGTTTTTGCGGGGCTGATTATAGAGGTTGCTCTATCGGCTCTTGTCGGGGTGACTTTTAAGTGGAGAAAGAGGGTCGGCGAATGATTAAAATAGATAATCTCACAAAAAATTACCCTGGCACGGAGCTTTACAACTCTTTTTCGCTTGAAATAGCGAAGGGGGAAGTGACGTGTATTCTCGGCGAAAGCGGCTGCGGCAAAACCACGCTTCTAAATTGTATCGCTGGCTTATGCCGTTATGAGGGGTATATTACTCCGATTAAGTGTTCGTATGTGTTCCAAACCCCGCGTCTTGTCTCCAACTTAACGGTAGAGGACAATTTATATCTTATTTGCAAGGACCGCATAAAAATAAGGGAAATGCTCGCCCGCGTCAGATTGACCGATAAATCGGGGGAATATCCTCACAGACTTTCGGGAGGTCAGGCACAGAGAGTTTCGCTTGCCCGCGCTTTTTTGTTCGGCGGCGACGTTCTTTTGATGGACGAACCGTTTTCTTCGCTCGATTTAAAACTTAAAAGAGAAATGTCGGAGTTTTTTATAGAGCTGCGTTCCGAATATATTTCAACCGCGATTTTTGTTACGCACGACGCGGACGAAGCGTTGAGAATTGCCGACAGAATAATTGTTTTAAGACATGGCAAAACGGTGCTTGACGAAAAAAACGCAAAAACCGAAAATATGCGTGAGAAGCTGATTGACGCACTTGTCGGCGCTTGACAACTTGATTGGCGCAAATTATAATGTAATCAAAAACGGTAAGGAGCGATATAATGAAGAAATTTTTCAAAGAATTCAGGGATTTTATTTCCCGCGGAAACGTATTGGATATGGCGGTCGGTATTATTGTCGGCGGAGCGTTCACCGCGATAATAACATCTCTTGTCAACAATATTTTAACTCCGCTTATAAACTGGATACCCGGCGCGGACAATACGGGAGCATTGCAGGTGGTTTTGAGACCGGCGGTGCTTGACCCCGAAACCGGTGCCGTCATAACGCAGGCGCTCGTTATAGATTTCGGCGCAGTCATTTCCGCCATGGTAACGTTTCTCATCACCGCATTCGTGCTTTTCTGTATTGTGAAAGCTGTCAACTCTGTACACGAGAAGAGCGAGAAACTCAAAGAAAAAGCAAAAAAAGAGGAAGATGTTAAAGCCGAACCGCAAACCGAAAAGGTTGAAACGGTTGCTGCTCCTGCGGCTGTTCCCGCCACCGAAGCACTCCTTGCGGAGATACGCGATTTGCTTAAAGAAAAATCGTCGTTGGATGAAAAGACGGAAGTATAGTTAAAAAACGGGCGCGTTGCGCCCGTTTTTATTTTTGTCAATTGTTTTAAGGCAGAATTTTTCAAATATTTTTTAAAAATCTTTCTTTAAACATTTTTCTTTTATCTATATATTGTGTTATAATTTAATCGTCAATTGTAAATATTGTTATTTACGCGACGAAAAAGGTGAAGCCGGAGCGGTAAGCGAGTATAAAGAAATACACGTTGAACACCGCTACCACGGGCAACAGAATCATAAGCAGCAGGTTTTTAAGTCGGTAACGCATTATAAACATGCTCACGTACATTGCGATTGCTCCGCCGAGCAGCGCGGTGAGAATCAGTTTCCCGTCACCCGTAACCGTTTTACCGTCGCCCTCGCCGTATTCGTCACGTTGGGAACGAATAAGCATTACCGCATAAAAATTCACGGCGACAATGTATACGGTGAATACGATATACAACAACAGCATACAAGCAGTATGCCGCAAAATAACAGTTTAATACGGAGAAATATTATGCCTCAAATCGCAATCGTTATGGGCAGTAAATCTGATTTAAACGTCGTAAAGCCGGCTGTCGACGTGATAAAGAGTTTCGGTGTATCGGTCGAAGTGCGCGTTATTTCCGCGCATAGAACGCCGGAAGAGGCGCACGGTTTTTCGGTAAATGCCCAAAAGAACGGCATAGATGTTATAATATGTGCCGCCGGTAAGGCCGCGCATCTCGGCGGAGTAATAGCCGCGGGCACGACTCTGCCCGTTATAGGTTTACCCGTGAAAACCGATATGATGGGCGGATTGGACAGCCTTTTGTCGATAGTTCAGATGCCGTCGGGCATTCCCGTGGCAACCGTCGGTGTGAACGCAGGAGAAAATGCCGGTTTGCTTGCTTTGCAGATTTTAGGTATAAAATATCCCGAAATCGCCGAAAAACTCAAAGAATACAAAAAAAATATGAAAGATAAGATTAACGCCGACGATGCAGACGTCAGGCGTGAAATTGCGCAAAGTTGAAATTATACCCGCAGAGTCTACTCGCGGGTATTTAACTTAGTTATAAACCCTTTACGGGGAACAAATACGGAGATATAAGGAGTAAAATCTATGAAAAAAACCGAACAGCTTTACGAGGGTAAGGCAAAAAAAGTATTCGCAACCGAAAATCCCGATTACGTAATCGTTTCTTATAAAGACGATGCGACGGCTTTCAACGGTCTTAAAAAGGGTACGATTGCCGGTAAAGGCGTCATAAACAATAAAATGAGCAACATGCTTATGCAGTTCCTCGAGAAGAAGGGAATACATACGCATTACGTCGAAGAAATTGACGACAGAAATACGGTCGTAAAAAAAGTTCGGATTGTTCCTCTCGAAGTAATCATACGAAACGTTGCCGCGGGCAGCTTTTCCAAGAGATACGGCGTGGCGGAGGGTACTGCGTTTTCCGCTCCCACGATTGAATTTTCCTATAAGAACGACGATTTGGGCGACCCTCTTATAAACGATTATCACGCACTTGCGCTTAATCTCGCGACTGCGGAAGAAATCGAAAACATCAAGAAAACGGCGTTTGCGGTAAATGAAGCACTTAAAGAATTTTTCAGGGCGCTCAACGTCGATTTGATTGATTTCAAGCTCGAATTCGGCAGATTCAAAGGCGAAATAGTTCTTGCGGACGAAATTTCTCCCGATACATGCCGTTTCTGGGAAGCCGGTACATGGGATACTACGCAGCACACCAGTCTCGATAAAGACAGATTCCGCCGCGACCTCGGCGGCGTGGAAGACGCATACGCGGAAATATTCAAGCGTCTTACCGCCGGAGAATAAGCAGAGATGGGCGGTTTCTTCGGCTCGGTAAAAAAAAGCGACGCAGTGTTCGACGTGTTTCTGGGAGCGGATTATCATTCTCATCTCGGCACTAAGCGCGGCGGTATGGCGGCTTTCGACAGGGCGATTGGGTTGCAGCGTGAAATTCACAACATAGAAAACGCGCCGTTCAGGACAAAGTTCGAGCGTGTCCTTGCGGAAATGTCGGGCAATGCGGCGATAGGTTGCATAAGCGATACCGACCCGCAGCCCCTTTTGACCGTTTCCAAACTGGGAACCTACGCCATATGCACGATTGGCATAATAAACAACGTCGACGATATTAAAAAGGAAATTCTCGCGCGCGGCGGATATTTCGACGCAATGACGGGAAGCAAGGTGAATTCCAGTGAAATAGTGGCGGCGCTCATAAACAGCAAAGAGAGTTATGTGGACGGTATACGCTACGCTCAGGACAGAATAGAGGGCACCGCGTCCATACTTCTTCTTACTGACAGAGGCACGCTTATCGCCGCCCGCGATAAAGTGGGCAGATTGCCCGTTACAATCGGAAAATGCGCGGACGGATACTGCGTGTCGTTCGAAAATTTCGCGTACAGAAAGCTCGGTTATTCGGACGAAAGGGAGCTCGGTCCGGGAGAAATCGTTGAAATTTCCTCAGACGGTATAACCCGTCTTGCCGCTCCGCACGAAAAAATGCGCGTTTGCGCATTCCTTTGGTCGTATTACGGATATCCTACGTCGTCGTACGAAGGGGTTAACGTTGAAATGATGCGTTGTCGCAACGGCAAAATTTTTGCCGCTCGCGACGAAAAAACTCAGGATTTGAGCGGGATAGATTACGTCGGCGGCGTGCCCGATTCGGGAACTCCGCATGCCATAGGTTATGCGAACGCAAGCAAAATCCCGTTTGCGCGCCCTTATATAAAATATACGCCCACCTGGTCCCGCAGTTTTATGCCCGTTAATCAGACGGAGAGAAACAAGATTGCGAAAATGAAACTCATACCCGTTCACGAATTTATAGAGGGCAAGGAACTTTTGCTTGTCGACGACTCTATCGTGCGCGGTACTCAGCTCAAAGAAACGGTGGAATTTCTCTATTCCCACGGGGCAAAAGCCGTACATATGCGCTCGGCTTGCCCGCCTATAATGTACGGTTGCAAATTCCTTAATTTTTCCCGTTCTTCGGGCGATATGGATTTGATTACCCGTCGTACTATGGCGGAGCTCGAGGGAGATGAGGGCGTAAGGCATATGGAAGAGTACAGCGATTCGCGTACTGAGCGCGGAAAAGCCATGCGCAAAGCCATATGTGATAAATTCAATTTCGAATCTTTGGAATTTCAGTCTATAGAGGGACTTATCGAAGCTATCGGTATAGAACCCTGTAAATTGTGTACGTATTGTTGGACGGGAAAAGAATGACCGTCAACGGAGATTTATATGGATGAAATCCAGAACGAAATACACGAAGAATGCGGAGTGTTCGGAGTGTATTCGCAGGAAACGCGGAACGTTGCCCGTACCTGTTATTACGGGTTATACGCTTTGCAGCACAGAGGACAGGAGTCGGCGGGTATAGCCGTATCGTACGCCGATAAAATATCTTACTACAAAGGAATGGGACTTGTTCCCGACGTCTTCGGAGGCGGCAATCTCGAAACTCTTCCCGAAGGGGATATTGCGATAGGTCACGTTCGGTATTCCACTACGGGCGCGAGTCAGCTACTCAATGCTCAGCCTGTTGTATTTACGGGTAAGTGCGGCAAAATGGCCGTCGCTCACAACGGTAATTTAATCAATACGAAAGCGCTTCGCGACGAAATGATTGAAAAGAACGCCGTATTTCAGACGTCTATCGACAGCGAAGTTATAGCCGTCGTCATAAACAGTCTGTCGGACGGCGACGTGGTTAACGGTATAAAAAAGGCATGCGCAAAACTGAAAGGTTCGTATGCTTTGGTTATCATGACTACGGATAAGCTGATTGCCGTGCGAGACCCGTTCGGAATTAGACCTCTTTGTATAGGCACCACGGATACGGACTTTATAGTAGCTAGCGAAACGTGCGCTCTCGATTCGGTCGGAGCAAACTTTTTGCGCGACGTAAAGGCGGGTGAAATAGTGGTGGTAGACAGCGAAGGCATCCACTCGCATTTTATGGATAACATTCCGCCCGAGAGCAGAATGTGCATATTCGAATATGTCTATTTTGCGCGCCACGACTCGGTTCTGGACGGTTACAGCGTGTACGAGGCGAGAAAGGAAGCGGGCAAACTCCTTGCGAGATATTGTCCCGTGGAAGCCGATTTGGTTTCGGGCGTGCCCGATTCCGCAAACGTCGCCGCGAGGGGATATGCGGAGGAGAGCGGCATACCGTTCGTGGAAGCGCTTGCTAAAAACCGATATGTCGGCAGAACTTTCATTCAGCCCGACCAACGTCAGAGAGAGAACAGTCTGAACGTAAAAATGAACGCCCTTCGTGCGAATATACGCGGAAAGCGCGTGATTATTATAGACGATTCCATAGTGCGCGGAACAACGATGAAAAAAATAATCAAGATGCTCAGGGACGCGGGCGCTACGGAAGTTCATATCCGAATATGTTCGCCGATAATAAAACATCCCTGTCATCTCGGCATAGACATACAGACGTATTCTCAGCTTATAGGCGCGTATAAAGACGAGGAGCAGATTTGCGAAAGTCTCGGCGCGGACAGCGTGAGATATCTGACGATAGAACAGCTTGTAAGCACCTGCGAGGGAGCGCACACGAATTTCTGCCTCGGTTGCTTCAACGGCAAATACCCCTATCCTTTAGAGGAATACGAAGCGGATAAATTAAAACTCGAATAAATTTTACGGAGATATAAGATGATTTCTTACAAAGACAGCGGCGTTGATGTCGAGAGAGGTTATGAAGCGGTAAGGCTAATGAAAGAACACGTTAAGTCTACGTACACGGACGGCGTACTCGGAGATATAGGGTCTTTCGGTGGTTTTTTCAGAATGCCCAAGGGAATGAAAGAGCCTGTTCTCGTAGCGGGAACGGACGGTGTGGGCACAAAGCTGAGATATGCGATTTTATCGGGCAGACACGAAACCATAGGTATAGACGCGGTTGCAATGTGTGTTAACGACATAGTTTGTCAGGGCGCGAAACCGTTGTTTTTTCTCGATTATTTCGCTACGGGCAGTCTGAGCCCCGAAAAGGTGGCAACTGTAGTGTCAGGGATAGCCGAAGGTTGCCGGCAGGCGGGAGCCGCTCTTATAGGAGGCGAAACTGCGGAAATGCCCGGTTTTTATCCCGAAGGCGAATATGATTTGGCGGGATTTGCCGTCGGTGCGGTTGACAGGAAGAAAGTTATCAACGGCAGTAAAATCAAGTCGGGCGACGTTCTGATAGGAATAAAGTCGAGCGGAATTCACTCTAACGGTTATTCTCTTGTCAGAAAACTCTGGGGAGAAGATATGTCGGAGCTTGATAAATTTAACGAAGAACTGGGCGCGAAAGTCATCGACGTGCTTCTTACTCCAACTCGCATTTACGTCAACAGCATTCTCGCGCTTTTAGAGAAGGGAATAGCGGTAAAGGGCATCGCGCATATCACGGGCGGCGGCTTCATAGAAAACATTCCGCGCATTTTTCCCGAAGGAATAGGTTGCACAATAAACACTAAATCGTACGAAGTGCCCGCTGTATTCCGCATTATGCAGAAAAAGGCGAAACTTACTAAAGAGCAGATGTATAATACTTTCAATATGGGTATCGGTATGGTGCTTTGCGTCAGAAAGCGCGACGCGGAAGAGACAATCGCTCAGCTTGAAAGCACGGGCGAAAGCTGCGTTATACTCGGAAAAACGGTCAAGGGCAGCGGAGTTAAACTGAAGTGAAAAAAATTGCTGTTTTTGCGAGCGGCGGAGGAACGGACTTCCAGTCCGTAATCGATGCCAACGAACGTGAAAAGTTTTGTGAAATTTGCTGTCTTATTGCGTCAAGGGAAGGTATAGGCGCGATAGATAGGGCGGAAAAGTACGGCATACCTGCCGCCGTATTTTCAAAAAAAGATTATCCCGATACGGAAAAACTATATTCGGAGCTTACATATTATCTCAATTTGCGCGGCGTTGATTACATAGTTCTTGCGGGATGGCTTAAAATCATTCCCGAAAGTTTTATAAAAGTGTTCGGGGACAGAATCATCAATATTCATCCTTCTTTGATACCTGCTTTTTGCGGGTCGGGATATTACGGACTCAAAGTGCATCAGGCGGTAATAGATTTCGGCGCGAAAATTTCCGGTTGTACCGTTCATTTCGTAAACGAAGTGCCCGACGGCGGAGCGATTATCGCGCAGCGCGCGGTGGAAGTGCTTCCTTCCGATACTGCGGAAACTCTGCAACAGCGTGTTCTTATCGAAGAGCACGTATTGTTGCCTTATTGCGTTAAAAAACTTTGTCTTGGAATGATTGAAAAACAGGGCAGACAAGTAAAAGTAAACTGAACGGAGATAAAATTTATGGAAATGAAAAAAAGAGCGCTCGTAAGCGTTTCGGATAAAACGGGTGTCGTTGAATTTTGTAAAGAGCTTGTTGCCTGCGGGTTTGAAATTATTTCCACCGGCGGCACGGCAAAAGCGTTGAAAGCCGCGGGTCTCGAAGTAATAGGTATTTCCGAAATTACGGGTTTTCCCGAATGCCTTGACGGAAGAGTGAAAACTCTTCATCCCAACGTTCATGCGGGACTGTTGGCTATGCGTTCCAATGCCGAGCATATGGCGCAACTTAAAAAGCTCAATATAAACACTATAGACGTCGTCTGCGTCAATCTGTATCCGTTCAAAGCTACGCTTGCAAAGGGCGCGGATTTTGCGGAATGCGTTGAAAATATAGATATAGGCGGTCCCACTATGATTCGTGCCGCGGCAAAGAATTATCAGGACGTCGCCGTAATAGTGGACCCTAAAGACTATGAAAAAGTTATCGGAGAACTTAAAGAAGGCGGAGTTACGTTGGAGACAAAAAAATATCTTCAATACAAGGTTTTTGCGCACACTGCCGTTTACGACAGCCTGATTTCCAATTATTTGGCTTCTCAGCTCGGTATAACTTTCCCCGACGAAGTGACTTTCGCTTATGAAAAAGCGCAGGATATGCGCTACGGCGAGAACCCTCAGCAGCAGGCGGTGTTCTATAACGAACAATTCATACGTGAAGGCTCGCTTTCTTCCGCTAAACAGCTTTGGGGCAAAGAGCTTTCCTACAACAACATAAACGACGCGAACGGCGCTTTGGAGCTTTTAAAAGAATTCGGCAATGTTCCCGCGGTCGTTGCATGCAAGCACGCGAATCCCTGCGGCGTGGGTACGGGAAATACGGTATTTGAAGCATATATGCGGGCTTACGAGTCCGACCCCGTCTCGGTGTTCGGCGGAATACTCGCAATCAACGGGACGGTCGACGAAGCCACCGCCGCCGAAATAAACAAAATATTCATAGAGATTGTAATGGCACCCGCCTATACGGAAAAGGCGCTTGAAATATTAGAACAGAAGAAAAATATCAGACTTCTTCAAATCGAAAATATTTCCGCCCGCCGTGAAAGTTCGGCGTTCGATATGAAGAAGGTCTACGGCGGACTCCTCGTTCAGCAGTACGACGAAAGTCTTATCCGCGGGGAAGATTCAAAACTTTTTACACACCGCGCGGAAATCGGAACGGTTACTTTGTCGTCGGGTAAAGTCAGAACGGAGTATGGTTTGGGCGTCGTTACCGACCGCGCGCCTTCAAAAGAAGAGATTGACGCGTTGCTTTTCAACTGGAAGGTAGTTAAACATACGAAATCGAACGCCATAGTTATAGGCAAAGCGGGCAGAACGACGGGTATAGGAATGGGGCAGACCAACCGTATCTGGGCGGCTCAGCAGGCGATAGCCCACGCCGGCGCCGAAGCAAAAGGTTCTGTAATGGCTTCCGATGCGTTTTTCCCTTTCCCCGACTGCGTTGAAGAGTGCGTAAAGGCGGGTATTACGGCGATAATTCAGCCGGGCGGTTCAATTCAGGACAAAGCGTCCGTCGATGCTTGCAATGCTGCGGGAATTGCCATGGTATTTGCGGGCGACCGTCATTTCAAGCACTGAGTCTTAATTTATACAAGCTCGCGGTACTTGCCGGATATTCGGCTTTGTATCGTATGCGTAATTTGAAAAATTAACAATTTCGCGTTCCTTGAGAGGTTTTTTATGAACGTTATGGTAATCGGTAACGGCGGTCGCGAACACGCGATTCTTCTTGCGCTTAAAAAGAGTAAGCGCATTGAAAAACTGTATTGTATGAAAGGCAATGCCGGTACTGCGGAAATTGCCGAAAACGTCGACGTCGATTATATGAATTTCGACGCGGTAAAAAAATATATGTCCGAACATCCCGAAATCGATTACGTGGTAGTAGCTCCAGACGACCCGCTTGCAATGGGACTCGTGGACGAACTGGAAACTATGGGCAAACGTTGCTTCGGTCCTGATAAAAACGCGGCGATAATAGAGGCGAGCAAGGCTTTTGCAAAGGAACTTATGCAAAAGTACAATATTCCTACGGCAAAGTCGCAGACGTTCGACGATTATGATAAAGCCCTGGAATATCTCAGAACTCAGGGCGCTCCGATAGTGCTCAAAGCCGACGGGCTTGCGCTCGGCAAAGGCGTTCTCGTCTGCGACAATCTGAAGCAGGCGGAAGAGGGTTTGAAGGATATGATGCTCGCGCACTCCTTCGGCGCCGCCGGAAATAAAGTGGTAATCGAGGAATGTATGCGCGGTCTGAAATATACGCCGGGCGAAGAGGTGTCCGTTCTTGCGTTTACCGACGGCACAACGGTTGTGCCGATGATTACGTCCTGCGACCATAAGCGTGCGCAGAACGGAGATAAAGGTTTGAATACGGGTGGCATGGGAACATTTTCTCCCTGCCCTTTCTGGACCGAAGAGCTCGAAAAAGAAGTTATGGATACGATTATCGTGCCTACGGTCAGGGCTATGAACGCAGAAGGCAGAAAATTCAAAGGCTGTCTTTACTTCGGTCTGATGCGTACGGACAAGGGAATCAAAGTAGTGGAATACAATTCCCGTTTCGGCGACCCCGAAACCCAGGTTGTTCTTCCCATGTTGAAGACCGACCTTTTGGATATTTTCGAAGCTGTGACCGACGAAAGGCTTTCCGACATTAAAATTGAATGGGAGGACGGCGCTTGCGTCTGCGTAGTGCTTGCAAGCGGAGGTTATCCGTTAAGTTACGTCAAGGGTAAGGAGATTACGATAGGCGACGTCGGCGATACCGTTCTCGTTCATGCAGGTACGGTGTTAAAGGACGGAAAACTTGTTACAAACGGCGGAAGAGTTCTCGGCGTCGTGGCAAAAGGAAAGACCGTGGACGACGCAAGAAAGAAAGTATACGCCGCGATTGACAACATAAGCTGGGAAGGTATGAGTTACCGCACCGACATAGGAATTAAATACCGCGAGGGTTAAAACGGAAGCAATTATGATTTACAGAATTTTTGTAGAGAAAAAAGATAATTTACAGGCAAAAAAAGTTAAGGAAGATATTAAACAGCTCCTTAAAATCGACGTTAAAGACGTAAAACAACTTCTTCGTTACGATGTGGAGGGGCTTACGGAAGAGGAATTCAACGCGGCAGTGCCGTGTGTATTTTCCGAGCCTCCCGTAGACAGAGTTTATTACGGCGAAGTAAAATTTCCTCAGAATTATTCCGTATTTGCAGTCGCCTATCTTACGGGGCAATATGACCAGCGGGCGGACAGTGCCGCGCAGTGCGTTCAGTTGCTTACGCAGAAGGAGCGTCCCCTTATAAAGTGCGCAAGAATTTACGCGGTTTCGGGTGTCGACGATGTACAGCTTGAAAAAATCAAGAACCATCTTATCAATCCCGTGGAGAGCGAGGAGGTCTCGCTTGAAATGCCCAAATCGCTTGCACATGTCGCGGTGGAAGCGGAGGACGTCGGGGAAGTTGAAAATTTTGTAAAATTTTCGGACGCGCGTATTGCGGAATATCATCGGGATGCGGGACTTGCAATGTCCGTAGAAGATTTGAAGTTTGTCCGCGAATATTTCAAAAAAGAAAAGAGAAATCCTACTGAAACGGAAATCAAAGTCATAGATACTTACTGGTCCGACCATTGTCGTCATACCACGTTTGCGACCGAACTGAAAAATATCGAGATTTCGGGAGACAACTCGCACGTGGGAAAAGCATTGGAATTGTACCGCAATCTTTTCGGCGAACTGTATGCGAAACGAAAAGATAAGTATCCTTGTCTGATGGATATTGCCACTATAGGCGCAAAAAAACTCAAAAAGGACGGGAAACTCGATAATTTAGACGAATCGGACGAGATAAATGCCTGTTCCATAAAAATCAAAGCCGTAATAGACGGCGAGCCTGCCGATTATACGGTAATGTTCAAAAACGAAACGCACAACCACCCTACCGAGATAGAGCCGTTCGGCGGCGCCGCGACCTGTCTTGGCGGTGCGATACGCGACCCTCTTTCCGGCAGAACTTACGTATTGCAGTCCATGCGCGTAACAGGATGTGCCGACCCGACCGAACCCATAGAAAAAACTTTGCCTGGAAAACTTCCTCAGAGAGTTATCACAAGGACTGCCGCCGCGGGATTTTCTTCGTACGGTAACCAGATAGGTCTTGCCACCGGTCAGGTGGACGAGGTTTATCACCCCGGCTATAAGGCCAAGCGACTGGAAACGGGGTTTGTAGTCGGCGGCGCCAGGTCCGATATGATTTACCGCGAAAAGCCCGCAAAAGGCGATGTGATTATACTTCTGGGCGGCGAAACAGGCAGGGACGGCTGCGGCGGCGCGACGGGCTCGTCCAAGGCTCACGATAAAAAATCGGTTCAGACCTGCGGCGCCGAAGTTCAGAAAGGCAATGCGCTTACCGAAAGAAAATTACAGAGGCTTTTCCTCAATAAAGACGCAACGACCCTGATAAAAAAGTGCAACGATTTCGGCGCGGGCGGAGTTTCCGTCGCGATAGGCGAGCTTGCGGAAGGGCTAGAAATCAATCTTGACAGAGTGCCCAAAAAATATCAGGGGCTTTCAGGAACTGAACTTGCCATTTCCGAATCGCAGGAGAGAATGGCGGTAGTCGTCGCTTCCGGGAATGTTGAAAAGTTCGTGGCTCTCGCTGCGGAAGAAAATCTTTCGGCGACACCCGTTGCAGTCGTGACCGACGACAGAAGAATGAAGATGTTCCACCGCGATAAGGCAATCGTGAATATTTCGCGCGATTTCCTCGATACCAACGGAGTAAAACAGGTCGCGGATGCGGAAATAACCGAAAATACCACGGCGTTTTTCTCCGTTCCCGAAAAGGAGAATTTCGAAAAGAAGTTAATTGACACGCTTTCACGTCTCAACGTATGTTCAAAAAAAGGACTTGCCGAAACTTTCGATTCCACGATAGGCGCAAAATCGGTATATATGCCTTTCGGCGGTAAAGAGCAGTTGACTCCCGTCATCGCGATGGCGGCGAAACTTACCGGCGGAGAGACTGACGATTGTACGGTTTCCGCTTACGGATACAGCCCCGAGCTTATGTCGGCTTCGCCTTTTACGGGCGCGGTTTATTCGATAGTGGCTTCCGTATCGAAGATTGTGGCTGCGGGCGCAAGATACGAGGATATAAGACTTTCTTTGCAGGAATTCTTTATGCGCCTTCGCGACGATAAAAAACGTTGGGGAGTACCTCTGTCCGCGCTTCTCGGCGCATTGTATACGCAGATTAATCTCGGTCTGGGTGCAATAGGCGGTAAGGACAGCATGAGCGGAACTGTCGAGGATATAGACGTTCCCCCCACGTTGATTTCGTTCGCGCTCGCCCCCGCAAAGGCGTCGGGACTTATTACAAACGTATTGAAGAGAGAGGGTGAAAAACTTTATCTTCTTCCCATACGAAAGGACGTTAATAAAATTCCGGACTTCGCTGAGCTCAAAAAATTGTATGCCGCGGTCAATTCGGGTATAAGCAGCGGACACATAAAGTTTGCAACCGTCGTCGAAAACGGAGGCGCGGCGGCTGCCGTAGCGAAATCGTGTTTCGGAAACGGACTGGGCTTTGATTTCGCATGTGATTTCGGAACGCTTTTCGCCGAACGTTACGGAGATATAATAGTCTCTATAGACGATATAGATATGCTCGAAGGGCTCGATATTGTTCTTCTCGGTAAAACTACGGCGAAAGATTTCACATTGGACGGCGATAAGGTCGACAGCGCGAAAGCTCTCGGAGCATATACGGGTAAACTCGAAAACGTGTTCCCCACAGTAGCGCCTGCGAGAGGCTCCGTTCCCGATTGCGACTGTCCCGTAAGATTAAAATACAACATATCGACCAAGATAGCCAAACCCAGAGTATTTATTCCCGCTTTTCCTGGAACCAACTGCGAGTTGGATACCGCCCGCGCATTTGAAAAAGCGGGAGCGGAGACGGAAATTCTTGTAGTTAAAAACCGTACGCCCGCAGATATCGAGGCGAGCGTTCAGGCAATAATAAGAGCTGTCGACAGAGCAAACATAATCGCTTTCCCCGGAGGCTTTTCGGGTGGAGACGAGCCTGACGGTTCGGGTAAATTTATTGCAACAACATTCAAGAATCCCGCTATATCCGAAAGGATAATGGAACTTCTCCGTCATCGCGACGGCTTGGTTCTGGGTATCTGCAACGGCTTCCAGGCTCTTATAAAACTGGGGCTTGTGCCTTACGGAAAAGTGAGTCCGCTTACCGCCGATTCCCCCACATTGACTTACAATAATATTTCAAGACACGTTTCTACTATTGCGAATATCCGCGTGTCTTCCGCAATCAGTCCATGGCTTTCAGCCTGCAAAGTAGGAGAAGTTTATTCGGTTCCCGTATCTCACGGAGAAGGCAAGATAGTTGCGCCCGAAACGGAACTCGAAAGAATGAAAAAGGGCGGGCAGATTGCTACGCAGTATGTCGGACTCGACGGAAAACCCACAATGCGCAGCCCTTACAATCCCAACGGAAGTATGTGGGCTATCGAGGGAATAACGTCACCCGACGGCAGAGTGTTCGGCAAAATGGGGCACAGCGAGAGAACGGGTGAAAATCTATATAAAAATTATGACGGTAATTTCGATATGAAGATATTCGAAAGCGGTGTAAATTACTTTAAATGATTTTCTGCGCTTTACAACTCTGGAAAAATATGGTAAAATAAAAGAAAAGGGGTTAAATCGATGAAGTGCTTATATTGCGGATTTGAGGACAGTAAGGTTATTGACAGCCGTTCCGCCGACGAAGGAAGAACTATCCGTCGTCGCCGCGAGTGTATCAACTGCGGCAGGAGATTCACGACCTACGAAACCATAGAGGATACTCCTGTACTCGTCGTGAAATCAAGCGGCTTGCGGCAGGCTTTCGACCCGCAGAAGATTAAAAACGGCATTATCAAATCATGTGAAAAACGCCCTGTCTCTTTAAGCGCGATTGATGAAATGGTTTCAAACGTCGCAAAACGCGTATATAACTCTATGGAACAGGAGGTTTCTTCCAAGGTAATCGGCGAGATGGTAATGGAAGAACTTCAAAAGTGCGACGAAGTTGCTTACGTCCGTTATGCGAGCGTTTACCGTTCGTTCAAAGATATTTCTAGTTTTATGGAAGAACTCCAGAAACTGATGAATAACAAAAAATAAGATAAGGCGGACAGTGAATTTCACTGTCTGACTTTTTGTTCGGATTATTTATGGAAAGAAAAATTACCGAAAAAGTAATTATCGGCGGCGTAATCGTCGGCGGCGGCGAGAAGGTTAAGATTCAGTCTATGTGCACGACCCGTACGTCCGATATCGAAAGTACGATTTCGCAGATTTACCGGCTTGCAGCCGCAGGATGTGAAATCGTGCGTGTATCCGTTCTGGACGAAGCGGACGCCGCGGCGCTGAGAAAAATAAAAGATGCAATCGATATTCCGTTGGTTGCGGATATACATTTTTCTTCCCGTCTCGCCGTTTCGGCGATAGAAAACGGCGCGGACAAAATTCGCGTGAATCCCGGAAATATCGGCGGCGAAAAGCAGATTAAGATTGTCGCCGATTGCATTAAAAGTCATAAAATACCCGTGCGCGTGGGGGCGAATACGGGAAGCATAGAAAAGGAATTTGCCGAAAAGTACGGCAGAAGCGAACGGGCTCTCGTCGAAAGCGCATTAAAAAGCGCGGCGGTTTTCGAAAAGTACGGCGTAAACGATATCGTCGTTTCGGTCAAGGCGTCCGACGTACCTCTGACAATACGCGCTTACAGACTTCTTTCTGAAAGCTGCGCATATCCTTTGCACGTCGGCGTGACCGAGGCGGGAACGGAAAGTATGGCTGTAATCAAGTCGAGCGCAGCTCTCGGTGCTCTTTTGACGGACGGCATAGGCGACACCGTGAGAGTTTCGATTACGGCAGACCCCGTAAATGAAGTGTATGCCGCCCGTCGTATTCTTCGCGCCGTAGGACTGGATAAAAATTTCGTGAATGTGATATCCTGTCCCACTTGCGGCAGATGCGCATGGAATTCCATGGAGCTTGCCGAAAAAGTTCAGAATTATACGGAGCGGTTCGAAAAGCCCGTTAAAATCGCCGTTATGGGTTGCGTCGTCAACGGTCCGGGCGAAGCTAAAGATTGTGATTTGGGTATAGCGGGAGCCGAAGATTACTGCGTGATTTTCAGACGCGGAGAAATATTTGCGAAAGTGCCATCGGCAAACGCGGAAGAAGAGTTTTTCAAGGAGCTAAAAAGGATATTGAATGCTGAGTAATATACTTGACGAATTACGGGCTTGCAGTCCAAATCTTAAAAGCGCCATAATACTTCCGCCCGTCCTCGAAAACGGCAGAAGGCTTGTGACAGTGAAGATAATAACGGACGAAACTTTCCGCCCTTCGGATAAGGCGGCGGCTTTGGCTGTAATAAAAAAATACGTGCCCTCTTATTTCGGTTGCGCCGTAGAAATTTCAAAGCTCGCGCCCGATGCGGATATGGTTAGACGCAGGATATATGCGGTGCTATGCGTAAATTGCAAGGCTGTATATTCGGCTGTAACCGAGGACGATATATCGGTTGTAAAAGAGGATAAAGGCTTTTCATTTACCGTTTCGGTGCCGTCCTCTCTCGGTACGGACGGAGTTGCGGACAAGATTATAGCGGAACTCAAAAAAAGTTTTTGCGGCGAGTTCAGGGGCAGATGCGTTGCTTCCGCGCGCGACCTTTCCGATTTGGAAATAGAAGAAATTCACGACGAAATCGAATACGAAATACCCGTGCGGACTTTTCCCATTGAGGAGTTCGGATTTTTGGAGGGCGACAAAATACAAAAGAGCGCGGTGTATCTCAGCGATTTGAATTTTGCGTCCGAAGAAGTTGTGATTTGCGGTACGGTGGAGGATATAAGGGAACGCACTTACACCAATAAAAAAGGTCAGGAAAAAAATTATCTTTCGATTATATTGAACGACGGAACTGCATCGGCTTACATAACCTATTTCATACGTCAGAAAAATGCGGAAAAAATCACAAAACTCAAAACGGGCGACAGTATAGTATGTACGGGTGCGAACGAGGAGTATAAAGGAAATCTCAGTTATACGGCGAAAACAATCGACTACGGAAAACCTCCCGCAGGCTTTGTTCCCGAAAAGAGAAAATCCAAACCCGTTCCCGTTTATTACCATCATATTCAGCCGCAACCTTTCTCGGACATAGCGCAGACGGATTTGTTTTCCGACTCTGCGGTACCCGAATGTATGAAAGATAAAACTTTCGTTGTATTCGACCTTGAGACTACGGGTTTGAATTCCTCTCCCGTTTCCGGAAACATGGACAAAATTATAGAAATCGGCGCTTTCAAGATAGAGAACGGCGAAATCACCCAAAGTTTTTCCACTTTTATAGACCCGGAACGCAAACTTTCGGAAGAAATCATAGCTCTTACGGGAATTACTCCCGATATGGTCGCGGGTGCGCCTAAAATCGGTCAGGTTATGCCGGATTTTTTCAAGTTCTGCGACGGATGCATTCTTGTGGGACACAATATAGTCGGTTTCGACTATAAATTCGTCGACTATTATTGTGCCAAAGAGGGGTATCTTCTAGAACGCAGGCTTATCGACACCATAGGCCTTTCGCAGGAACTGCTTTTCCTTTCAAACTATAAACTCAATACCGTTGCCGAAAAGTTCAATATAACTTTCAATCACCATAGAGCTATCGACGATGCTCTTGCGACGGCGAAGATATTTATCGCGCTCATAAAAATAAAAAAATCTTTACCCAAACTTCAATAATTGCTTTTTATAGCTTGCAATTTTCAATTAAATATGTTAAAATCAAATCAACCTTAATAGTAATGTTAAGATTGAGTGCTCTTCGGAGCACTCAATCACTGCTATATGGGCTTTTAGATTTCTTTGCTTAACCTGAAAGACATTTAAAACGCAAGTTTATTGCCTTACGGGACGGCGGAAAATCTGATGGGTGAATACAAAATGGACATTAAACCTTTATCGGAAATTTCGGATTTTCTGAAAAAAATCGCTTTGCCTATGGGTATAGAAATAGTCGACGCAGAGTGGAACGGTCGCGAAAATTCGCTGACTGTGTTTATAGAAACGCAAAACGGCGTAGACTTGGATACCTGTGAAAGATTCCACAATGCGATTATGGACCCCATAGACGAACTCGACCCCACTTTCGGTGCACCGTATACTCTGAACGTTTCGAGTCCCGGTCTTGACAGGGCGTTTACTACGGAACGCGATTTCGAGCGCAATACCGGTAAAGAAGTCGAAATCAGGTTGTTTGCACCTTTAAAAGGCAAAAAATTTATAGAAGGGTATATGACGGCTTACGACGATAATTCCATAACGGTTAAAACCGATAAAGAAGAGTTGAAAATCAGCCGCAATAAAATAGCAAAAATAAACAAGGCAATCAAATTCGACTGATTGCTCATTAAATTTACGGAGAAGTAAACATGATTAACAAAGATTTCTTCCTTGCGCTTGAAGATTTGGAAAAAGAAAAGGGAATCCCTCAGGGAGTGTTTCTTGCCGCGCTTGAAAACGCGCTCAATTCTGCTTGTAAAAAGCAGTTTGCGGGCGGTTCCGGTACCGTTGAAATTAAACTCAATCCCGAAAAGGGTTCTATGGAGTTCTTCACCGTAAGGAACGTTGTGGAAGAGATAGTCGACCCCGAAACTGATATTCTGCTCGAAGACGCTCAGAAAATAAAGAAGAGCTGCAAAGTCGGAGACAGAATTTCCGAGAAATTCGTTCCGAAAGATTTTTCGAGAATTGCCGCGCAGACCGCGAAGCAGGTTATTCTGCAAAAGATACGCGAAACCGAACATGACGCGGCAATGAGCGAATTTTCCAATAAAGAGGGCGAGCTTCTTGTCGGTGTTGTAAGAAAAATCGACGCAAAGAACGTGTATGTGGAACTCGGTAAAGGACAGGTTGAAGGACTTATGCTGCCTTCGGACCAGGTCCCCGGCGAGACTTATAACGTAAACGATAAGATAAAAGTTTTCGTTAAGAGAGTGAAAAGCGGTTACCGCGGCGCTCAGGTGCTCGTAAGCCGCTCTTCTCCCGGTCTGGTAAGAAAATTGTTTGAAGAAGAAGTTCCCGAAATCAAGCAGGGCACAGTAATCATAAAGGAAGTCAGCCGCGAAGCGGGCGGCAGAACAAAAATGGCTATTTACTCCGAAGACGAGAGGGTAGACGCAATAGGTGCCTGCGTCGGAAACAAAGGTGCGCGCGTAAATGCCGTCGTAGAGGAACTCAGGGGCGAGAAGATAGATATTGTGCCCTGGAGCGAGAATCCTCTCGAATTCATAGCAAAAGCACTTTCCCCTGCGAAAGTAATTTCCGTAACTCAGCTTGACGGCGAAAAAACGGCGATGGCGGTTGTTCCGGACGACAAACTTTCACTTGCAATCGGTAAGGACGGACAGAACGCCCGCCTTGCAGTAAGACTTACTGGATGGAAAATAGACGTTAAAAGTCAGTCGGCGGCGGCTAAGCTCGGAATAACTACCGAAGCAGAGGACGGCGTTGAGGGAGAGTAATGCCTAAAACAAAAAAAATTCCTTTGAGAATGTGCATTTCGTGCAGGGAGCTGAAAGAAAAACGTGATATGCTGCGCGTCGTAAAAAGCGGCGACGGAAAGATATTTCTCGATTTTTCTTCCAAAGCGTCGGGACGCGGCGCCTATATATGCAATTCGCCCGAATGTATAAAAAAACTGAAAAAACAGCGCCTTTTGAACAAGGTGTTTTCCTGTGCGGTCGGCGATGAAGTTTATACCGACATAGAGGAGGAATACTTTGGCAAAGGGCAAAGTTGAAACCTTTATAGGTTTTAGTATAAAATCGGGTAAAATCTCGTTGGGTTCGGGTGCGATTTCCACCCTGCGCGGCGGAGTTTATCTTTTGATAATGGACGGCGGTTCGGCGAAAAACTCCGTGCGGCTTGCGCTCAAATTCAGAAGACGGTTCAACTGTCCGCTGATTGTTTGCAAAAGCGGGTTCGAGGACGCAGTCAATAAACCGGGCTGTAAAATTGCGGCGATTAAGGATAAAGGATTTGCAAAAGCAATTCTGGAAAGCATAGACGGTAATTACGAATTATATGCCGAAGGCGGTGAATGAATATGGCAAAATATAGCGAAATTGAAAATATAAGCAGACTTATATCCGGCGGAGCTGTTTCCGAGCTGTCTAAAAAAGTGGCGGGCGCGGAAAAGTGTGCGTCCGACATACTTAAAAAACTCAACGATTTGGAAGAAGCTGCCAAAAGAAGAAGACAGGAAGAACAGACCGCCGCGTTAAAAATTGCGGAAGAGGAGGCGGCGCGCGCGGAAGCCGAAAATGCCGAGCGTAAAAAGACCGAAGAGTCTCAGGTTGAGGAGAAGGCGGAAGAACCCGTCAAGGTTCGGGAAACGGAGAAAGCGGAGGAGTCGGTTGAGACGCCCGACCCCGTTCCGGCTTCCGCACCTGCCGAGACGGAAACCGTTAAGGTTGAAGAAAAACCTGCAAGACCTTCATATATCCGCGCTACGGCAGACAGCGTGAATATCCCCATAAGAAATTATGCGAACGCGCGCAATCAGCAGTCCGTCGGCACAAGACAATCGCAGAACGGTGCGAGACAGGGAGGTTTTGAAAACAAAACTTTCATTAACCGCGACACCCGTCCGCAGAGAAACGGTGCGCAGACCAGACCAAACGCGCCCTATCCTCAGCGTGGCGCTCAGGGACAGCCGCCCCGTCAGGGAGGCAATCAGAGGTTTGTTCCCGCGCCCGCGACCGTCGTTCAGCCCAATAAATCGAAAAATTTCGGTCCCGACAAAAAGAAACAGAGTTTTGAAAAAACCTATGTCGAGAAGGACAGACATACTTTGTCAAAACGTGCTCTCCAGAAACAGCAGGGAGCAAGCATAGAAGATTTTGACGAAAACAAGAGCGGATACAGAAAACTGAGAGTTAAAAAGGCTCAGCAGAAGACTTCGCAGACAATCAAAATCGAACATGCAGTCGTCACTACAAACGATATACCTTTGAAAGTGCTTTCCGAAAAGATAGGTATTTCCGCCGTTGAAATAACAAAGCGCCTGTTCAAAGAAGGTATAATGACCAACGTTAACGGGTCAATCGATTACGATACCGCGGCGCTTATTGCGGCGGGACTGGGAATCGAGCTCGAATATAAACCCGAAAAGACCGCGGAAGAAGTTCTTTTCGAAAAACAGGCGGATACGGTAGAAGAGATTGAAAGTCTCGTACCCCGCGCACCCGTCGTTACCGTTATGGGTCACGTAGACCACGGCAAGACTTCGCTTCTCGACTATATAAGAAAAGCCAATGCCGCGGCAGGCGAAGCGGGCGGCATAACGCAGCATATAGGCGCATATACGGTAACCGTAAACGGTAAGGGAATAACGTTTATAGATACGCCCGGACACGAAGCGTTCACCGCTATGCGTGCAAGGGGCGCTCAGGTGACTGATATCGTTATTCTGGTTGTCGCTGCGGACGACGGCATAATGCCGCAGACAGTGGAGGCAATCAACCATGCGAAAGCCGCAGGCGTAGAGATTATCGTAGCGGTAAACAAAATGGATAAAGCGGGAGCAAACGTCGATAAAATCAAACAGGAATTGACTAATTACGAGCTTGTACCCGAGGAATGGGGTGGCAAAACGATTATTTGTCCAATTTCCTGTAAAACGGGCGAGGGCATAAACGAACTTTTGGAAAGTCTTTTGCTTGTCGCCGAAATGAAGGAGCTTCTTGCAAATCCCGAAAGAGAAGCGAGAGGTATAATTATCGAAGCCCGACTTGACAAAGGCAAAGGACCCGTGGCTACCGTGCTTGTGCAGAACGGTACGTTGCATACGGGTGACAATATAATTTCGGGTACGGTTACCGGCAGAGTACGCGCTATGCTCGACGACAAGGGAAGAACTGTCAAGGAAGCTGGACCCTCTATGGCCGTCAACGTTCTCGGACTCGAAGAAGTTCCCAACTCGGGCGACTCTATCTATTCCGTAACGCAGGAACTTATGAAGCAGGTTATGGACGAGAGAAAGCGTAAGAAGAGCGACGCGCTCGTAAACGCTACTTTGAAAGTGACCGGCGACGATATGTTCGGCGAGCTCGAGGGAGAAGAGATAAAAATTCTCAATCTAATCATTAAGGGCGACGTTCAGGGCTCGGTCGAAGCGGTCAGACAGTCCGTTCTGAAACTTTCGAACGACGAGGTTCACGTAAAAGTTATTCATTGCGCGGCAGGCGCGGTAACGGAGAGCGACGTCATGCTTGCGGAATCGTCCAATGCGATTATTCTCGGCTTCAACGTACGTCCCGATGCCAAGGCGAAAACGCTTGCCGAACGCAGTAAGGTCGACGTAAGAAGTTATCGCATAATATACGACCTCCTCGACGATATGGAGCGTGCGCTCAAAGGAATGCGTGCGCCCAAGTATCAGGAGATTATGCTCGGAAAATGCGAAGTGCGTCAGACTTTCAGAATTACAGGCGTCGGCAATATCGCGGGCTGTTACGTTACGGACGGAAAAATCGTCCGCGGCGGCAAACTGAGAATCTATCGCGACAATATCCTTGTTGTCGAGGGCAATGTAAAACAGCTCAAACGCTTTAAAGACGATGTCAAGGAAGTCGCAACGGGCTTTGAGTGCGGTTGCGCGATTGAAGGTTTCAACGATATTAAAATAGGCGATATTATAGAATGTTATCTTATAGAAGAGGTAACGGCAGGTTAAGATGAAAGGTGTGAGAGGGGAACGCCTTGCGGGCGAGTTCCAAAAAGAAATATCCGGCGTCGTAAGCGGCAAGCTCAGGGGCAATCATCCCGAACTTTCGGCAATCATCAGTATAACGGAAGTAGACGTGGCGCCTGATTTGAAAAGCGCGAAAGTATTTGTCAGCATATTCGACCCTGATGAACAAAGAAAGGCAAACAGTTTTTCCGTTTTGAAGGAGAACGCGGGCTTCATACGTCACGAACTTGCTAAGGTTATGAGGTTAAGAACAGTTCCCGAATTGCGCTTTTTAACGGACGGAAGTATGGAGTACGGCGAGAAAATCGACAGAATTTTGTCTGACCTCGACAAAAAAGATGAATAATTCCGAAGTAGAAATAATATCAAAATTAAGGGGCTCCAAATGCGCGGCTGTGTTTTGTCACGCACGTCCCGACGGCGACGCGCTCGGAAGCGGACTCGGACTCGTAATGGCTTTAAGGCTTGCGGGTAAGGTTGCGCATATGTATTGCGAAGACGCTGTGCCCGAAAAGTTTTTATACGTCCCGGCAATGTCGGAGGTGAAGTGTAAACTTTCCGATTGTGAGTACGATACTCTGATAAGCGTTGATTGCGCCGATTCGGCGCGGCTCGGCGTTTTTGCTGGGTATTATACAAAGTTCAAAGGTGCGACGGTAAACATCGACCACCATATATCCAATCAGGGATATGCGAAATACAATTATGTGCGCGAATGTCCGGCAAGTTGCGAACTTATAACCGCATTGCTGAGAGAAGGCGATTTTGAAATAAACGAAGAGATTGCAAATCTTCTTATGCTCGGACTGATTACGGACAGCGGTAATTTCACTCATAACGACGTTAGTCCGAAAACCTTCGAAACTGCGGCATATCTGAGGGGTAAAGGCGCAAACGTAAACGAAATCAACTACAATATGTTTACCCGTCAGCCCAAAAACCGCGCGCTGTTGTACGGAAACGTTATGAGCAAAATGCGTTTTGCTTTGGACGACAGGCTTGCGATAATAGTCATCACATCCGCCGACTTTGAAAAGTTCGGTGCGGAAAAGAGTCTCACGGAAGGTTTTGTCGATTTCCCCCTTACCGTCGACGGCGTTGAAGTCGCCGCCGCTGTTATGGAGTTCAAGGCGGGTCAGTATAAAGTTTCTCTGAGGAGTAAAGGCAGAGTAAACGTAAACGGGGTTGCCGTAAGTTTCGGCGGCGGAGGTCATATACTCGCAAGCGGTTGCATGATTTTCGGAGAGTTGGAAGATGTAATCGACAGACTTACTTACGCTATATATCAGCATATATGACGGGATTTATCAACGTAAACAAAGCCTGCGGAGTAAGCTCCGCCCGTGAAGTCGGCAGGATAAAAAAGCTACTCAATACTCCGTGCGGTCATATGGGAACTTTGGACCCTTTGGCTACGGGAGTGTTGCCTGTTGCGGTAGGCAACGCTGCGCGGCTTTTCGATTATTTTTTGGATAAGCGCAAAACTTATGTCGCCGTTTTCGATTTCGGTATCGACAGCGACACGCTGGACGTTACGGGAAATATGACCGAAAGGTTCGGGCGTATACCATCGGAGGATGAAATTTTATCAGTTCTCGGCGAATTCGTCGGAGAAATAAATCAGATTCCGCCGAAGTACAGTGCAAAAAATATTTCCGGTAAACGCGGTTATGAATTGGCGCGCGCGGGGGTTGAATTCGAATTGCCTCCGAAGAAAGTCAACATATATTCTGTAAAATTGATAAAAAAGTGTTCCGATACCGGTTTTGCATTCGAGATAGAATGCGGCGGCGGCACATACATTCGTTCAATTGCGCGTGATTTGGCGAAAAGACTGAACACGGTTGCGATAATGAGTTCGCTTGTAAGAACGAAAAGCGGAATATTTTCCGTCGATACGGCGGTTGAAACAGACCGTCTGACTGCGGAAAATATAAAAGACTTTCTTATTCCTACGGAAACGGTGTTGCCTTTCGGCAGTTACACTCCCGATGTAAAGACTGCTAAAAAGTTGTTCAACGGTCTTTCGGCAGAGTGCTCTCTTGCTGACGGTACATATAAAATATTCACGCCCGAAGGCTCGTTTTACGGGCTTGCGGAAGTCGGAAAATCTTACATTAAGGTGAGGACGAAATTATGTTAGAAATAATCAGGTATAACGAAGACGAGTACGAATTTCCCTGTTTGATAGTTCTCGGATGTTTCGACGCTGTCCATACGGGACATGCGGAGCTTCTTAAAAAAGCTAAATTGCAGGCAAAAATCAACGGACTCGATTTGGGTGTTATGCTTTTTTCCGAAGGGAAAGGCGGTAGACAGGTTTTTACTTTCGAAGAAAAGCTGGCTGTTCTCGAACAGTATAACGTAAAATTCGTTCTCAGAATAAATTACGACGAGGGGTTCAAAAAAACCAAACCGCTTGATTTTTTACATTGCATAGAGGATAAAATCAACGTAAAAGCATATATGAGCGGGAAAGACTTCCGTTTCGGCGAGGGTGCAAAGGGTAAATCGTCCACACTTAAAAATTATGCCGAGGACGAAGAGAACGGCGTTTGGTATATGCCGGTAAAGGACGTAATGTGCGGAGCGGATAAAATAAGCACTACTCTTGTCAAGAAATGTCTTGAAGAAGGAGACGTGACGCGCGCCGAAGAACTGCTCGGCAGATATTTTTCCGTTAAAGGAACGGTGGTTCAGGGCGTAGGCAGAGGCGGACAACAGCTCGGTTTCCCCACGTTGAACATTAATTATCCCGAAAACAAGTTCGAAGTTAAATACGGCGTTTATTCGGTCAAATGTACTTTGGGAGATAAAACCTATTACGGTCTAGCCAATTACGGCGCGCGACCTACTTTCGGAGAAGAATCGCCTTTGCTGGAAGTTTATCTTGACGGTTTCGACGGCGATTTGTACGGTTCTACGGTATGCGTTGAATTTGTAGCGTATATCAGAGATATTCGAACCTTTTCCGACGGAGAAGCGCTTAAAGCGCAGCTTGAAAGCGATTTGGCGTTTATAAAAACGGAAAGTACGGTCGCGGTAGAAAAGAATAATATCGAGACGGAAAAAGCAGTTTTCGAAGAGCTTGCCGTTGCGGCAGAGCCTGAGAGCGAACAGACTGCGGAAAACATCGGGGATACAGAGACTGGAATTCAGTCTTGTGAAGTATCCGCGGAACCTGCTATGGAAGCTGAGGAAGAAACTTCGGCGCTTCAGGAGACTGAAACGTCTTTCGAAATTACGGAAAGTTTACAGGATGAGGAACGGACGGAGAATCTCGCGGAAGAGGGCGGCGATTACGACGGTTTCTATGACGATTACGAAGGCGACATAGATGAGGAGTTTTCATGTGTATCCGAAACTTTGGTGGAAGCTGCCGCGGAAACCGATGAGACTCCGGAGAGCGAAGAAAATCGGGACGAAGCGGCTTTCAATGCCGAAGAGACGGACGGCGCTACCTTGACGGAAATCGTAGAAGAGGAAGAACCAAAAGAGAGTGATACCGTATCGGCGGATAATGCGGAAGGTGAAAACGGTGATTAAATTCGGCCCGAGCGGAAACGGCGAATCGTTTTATGCCGAAGGATACAAGCATACCGAACAGGCGGCGGAATATTGCAGACAAAAAGGTCTTGACTGTTACGAGTACTCTTTTGGAAGAGGGGTGAATATGTCGGAGGGCAAGGCTGTAAGTATAGGGGACGCTTTTGCCTCTGTCGGAGTTGAAATCAGTGTTCATGCTCCTTACTTCATTAACTTTGCGAACCCTGCAGACGAAGCGGCGCAGAAGTCGTTCGGTTACGTTCTCGACAGCGCGAAATACGTTAAACTGATGCAGGGGAACAGAATAGTTTTTCATCCTGCCGCGCAGGGCAAAGTTACCCGTGAAGAAGCTGTTGCGCTCACGGAAGAAAGACTTAAAATTCTTTGCGATTATATCTATCTTAACGGATACGAAAACATGAAGTTCTGTCCCGAAACTATGGGAAAACTTGCACAGATAGGCACGTTGGAAGAGGTCATCCGTTTCTGTAAAATAGACAAATGCTTTGTTCCGGCAATCGACTTCGGGCATATAAACGCCAGAGAGCAGGGCAGTCTCAAAACGGAAAAAGATTATTCGGACAGGCTCGAATATATGATAGCGGAACTCGGCTATGAAAGAGCAAGAAATTTTCACGTACATTTTTCCAAAATAATGTACGGCGGTAAAGGCGAAATAAAACATCTTACTTTTAAGGACGATATTTACGGGCCAGAATTCGCACCGCTTGCGTCTGCGCTTAAAAAACTTAAACTGGAACCTTACATCGTCAGCGAATCTGCAGGCACCCAGGTGGAGGACGCCGCGGCGATGAAACAGATTTACAATACTGTTGACATATAAAAAAGTTTTTGCTAAAATATTTACGGAAGGCAGAAAATGGCAAACACAAACGCAGAGAAAATATTCGAAATGACGGGTGCCGAGGCGGTTCTGACTGAGAGACAGGATTTAAGACAGTATCTTACGGGAGTTTCCACATCGTTCGGTTACGTGTTGAGCGATAGCGAAGGCACCGTTTTTTATACCGACCCGCGTTATCTTGAGAGAGCGAAAACGGTTCTCGACGGCAGCGGCATAAAAGTCGGACTTTTTAAAGGTCCTGTCGAAAAACTTTTCGCAAAATATAAGCAGGTTGCCGTTCCGCTTTCGTCAACAACTTTTCCTTTTTATAAAAAACTTGCGGATACAGGTATAGAAGTCGTAGACAGCGAGCCCGCTTTCACAAAAGCGATGTCGGTTAAACAACCGTACGAGACGGAATTTATAAAAAAAGCGTGCGAAATTGCCGACCGCGCGTTTGTGGCTCTGCTTCCGAAAATCAGGGAAGGAATGAGCGAAAACGAAGTCGCCGCCGAGCTCGAATACCTTATGAGACAAGCCGGAGCAAGCGGGACAAGTTTCGATACCATTGTCGCATTCGGGGCGAATTCCAGTATTCCGCACCATGAAACAAGTTTGCGCAAGCTCTGTTTCGGCGACATTGTGTTAATCGATTTCGGCTGCAAAGTCGGCGGATACTGTTCGGACTGTACGCGCACCTTTCTTTTCGGCGACGATGGTAAACACGGAAGATTCAAAGAAACTTACGCGCGCGTTTTGAGCTCGCATATGTTGGCAAAAGAAAAAATAGCCGACGGCATGACGGGGCGCGACGCGGACGCAATTGCGCGCGGAGAACTCGAAAAATATAATCTTGCAGAATATTTTACTCATTCGCTGGGTCACGGAATAGGTATAAATATTCACGAATTCCCAAGACTTTCACCGAAGAGCGAAGATATCCTGATAAACGGAATGGTTTTTTCGGACGAACCGGGAGTATATTTCGAAGGGGATTTCGGAATAAGAATAGAAGACACCGTTATGTTGAAAGACGGTAAAGTCATAAGTCTGACCGATTCCGATAAAAATTTGATTATTTTATAACGCTTAATTAAGGTAAAACTTCAAGGAGATAAATTTATGGCATCCATTTTAGCAGGCGACATCAGAAAGGGCACTACTTTCGAGTATAACGGCAAGGGTGTGTACACCGTAACGGAATTTCAGCACGTTAAACCGGGTAAAGGCGCGGCTTTCGTAAGAACTACTCTTAAAAACGTAGTTACGGGTCAGGTGCTTTCGGACATCACTTTCAACCCTACGGCAAAGCTTGAGACGGCGCAGGTAGAAACGAAAAAGATGACTTATTCGTATACGGACGGGGAATTCTATTATTTCATGGACCCCGATACGTTCGATATGATTACTCTCAACCTCAGTCAGGTTGAGGAAGCGCTCAAATACATCAAAGAGAACGATATGGTAACCGTTAAATCTTTGAACGGTTCCGCATTCTCAGTCGAGCCCGAGAACTTCGTCGAACTCAAAATAACCGAATGCGAACCCGGCGTCAAGGGTAATACCGCAACCAACGCAATGAAAAATGCGGTTGTTGAGACGGGAGCAACGGTACAGGTGCCTATGTTCGTTGAAGAGGGCGAAATTATACGTATAGATACCCGCACGGGCGAGTATATGTCGCGTGTAGGCAAATAATGAAAGCGGTCATTCAGCGGGTCGGGCGTACCGCGCTCTCCGTTGACGGCAAACTTATTTCGGAAATACCGTTCGGGCTTGCCGTATTTCTCGGCATTAAAATCGGAGATACGCAAAAGCAAGCTGAGATTCTCGCGAAAAAAGTTTCGGCTTTGCGTATTTTTGAAGACGACGCGGGAAAAATGAACTTATCCGTCAAAGACGTCGGCGGCGAAATACTTCTCGTTTCGCAGTTTACTTTGCTCGGCGACTGTTCGCACGGAAACCGACCGAGTTTTTCGAATGCCGAAAAACCCGAAAAAGCGAAGGGGCTCTACGAATATACCGCCGAGCAACTTCGCGGATACGGTATTCTTGTCAAAACGGGTGTTTTCGGCGCCGATATGAAAATCGAGCAGTTCAATGACGGACCGGTAACAATTTTGTACGATTTATAAATTGCAGGGTGTTCTCGTTTAAGCGGACGCCCTGTTCGGCTATTGATTATGAAAATAAAATTTTTGGGTACAGGCGCCGCCGAGGGCGTTCCCGCAATGTTCTGCGACTGCGACATATGCAAAAAAATACGGGCGGGAGAGGGCGAAAAGCGTACGCGTTCGCAAGTGCTTATCGACGGCGAACTTTCTGTGGATTTTCCGCCCGACGCTTTTGCCAATTGTTTGAGGCATGGCGCCGAACCGGGGAAAATCAAATATATTTTTGCTACGCATTCGCATATGGACCATTTTTATGCGCACGATTTTATTCTGCGCGGGTACAAGTATGCAAAACTCTGCGTGCCGTCACTCGATATTTTCGGGAATGGCGAGGTGATGAAAGTTTTCGGAGAGTGTACTGCAAGGGAAATGAAAGCCGATGTCGCAATCGGAATAAATCTGCATGAAATAAAAACAGGTACGGTTTATTATGCGGGATATTACAAAATAATACCGTTCGCCGCCGAGCATTCGGCTACGGAAGAATGTTTTCTTTACTATATAGAGCGCGACGGAAAGGGTTATATACACTTTTACGATACGGGAAAAATCAAAGAAAATTCGCTTGAAGTACTTAAAAATAACGGAGCGAAAGCGCAGCTTGTCGCTTTTGACTGCACTTTCGGCGATACTTTAAAGCCCGAGAGTTGCAGGCATATGAGCATTTACGATAATTTGCTTATGAAAGAGAAACTCGAACAATACGGAATTATCGACAGTAATACTAAAATAATAATCACGCATTTTTCCCATAATTGTAATCCCACTCACGAGCATATTGCCCGAATCGAACGTGAATTCGGAGTTTCGGCGGCTTATGACGGAATGGAGATTGAAATATAATGCATTTTTTCAAACATCTCAATACGGTGACCCGTCACCGTCGTATCGTGAAAAAACTCTGTTTCAGGTGCGGACTGATAAAACAAGGCATATTTCACGATTTATCCAAATTCAGTCCATCGGAGTTTTTTGCGGGGGCTGAATATTATCAGGGCAACCGCAGTCCTCAGGCGAAGGAAAGAGAGCTTTTCGGTTATTCGGCGGCTTGGCTTCATCATAAGGGCAGGAATAAACATCATTACGAATATTGGTTTGACACCGAACCCGTGGAAATGCCGCCTTGCTATCTTGCCGAAATGGTATGCGACAGGATAGCGGCAGGTAAGGTTTATGCCGGGAAAAATTATACCGACGCAAATCCTTTGATTTATCTTGAAAGCCGGACGGACAAGTCTCGCATGCATCCCAAGACCTATGAAAAATTGAAATATTTTCTCGAATTACTCAAAGAGAAGGGAGAGAAATATACTTTAATCGAGATGAAAAAATACGTCAAAGAAAGCAAGCATAAAAAAAGCCGTGCAAAAGCGCACTTCTCATAGGAATTAAATTCTAAATTTTTAAGAGTTATACTTTCAAGCGAGGACAAAAGCTCTCGAACAATTTGTTCGAGAGCTTTTTACTACAAACCTTTTAGAAAGATAAATTGAAATTTATAATTAGCTTATAGGCACTACATAATGCTTCACTTTAAATCGTTTTTTGATAGCGGAAAAAAAACAATACTTTCCGTGTTTTTAGCATCTGTAATAAGAGGCGTTTGTCTTGCACTTTTATCGGCAGTGTTAAAGTCAATAATATAGCCCACATTACGCATTTGCTTATCTTTTCTGACAGTTATATATCTTGAATTAAAGTATATATGCTCATCCTTTGTATGCACACTTGCAATGCTTGTATCTTGCGGGAACGAATATACTTCTTCAACAGCGTGCGTTGTTGTGTCCAATTTGTACAGTTTATCAGCAAGGACAACATATATATTCTCGCCGACACAACAAATTCCGTTTACATTCTTATTAAAATGTATAGTATCTACAATATCAAGTGTGTCGCAGTCGATTATATCTACTTTGGTTTGACGAGTGGATAAGTTCTTGTCCGTAAGGCTTTCATTTACAACGGCATATAAATACTTGCCGTATTTTGTTGAGTATATATAATCGGTAGCTGTTACTTGATTTGCATTATACTGAAAATGCTTTTCTTGCCATTCGCCCGTTATAATATTATATTTAGCAACCGAAGCTCCACAATATACGGGGTCTATATCGTATCGCCAAAAACAACCCGACAAATACAAAGTGTCGCCATCTATAAATAATGTGTTTGGTGTTATTTCAATTTGCTTTTCTAAATATAAGTTTTTGTTTATGTCTTGTATGACAAGTAAGTTAAGATATACATTCTTTTCATAATCTATATTGCCGTTCATAACGGCTACAATATTCTCGCCGTTAAGCGCAATGTTCCACACCCCTGAATACTGCGGATTATCTAAAAGATAAAACTCTTCGAAGCTACCGTCTTGTTGCATAATCAAGTGATTGTTTGCACGATGTCCACCTGCAATAAATTGTTCTCCCGCAAGCATACTTTTAGAAATATTTGTGGCACTAATGTCTTTTAAAATAGTAGGATTACCGTCTATATCGACGCCTTCTATTCTGCTATTACCGTTGTTAGTTCCACTGTATATGATATAATATGCTGTTGGGTTCGCCGAAAGATTTCTTGAACTACAAGCAGCAAAGCTAAAAATTGCGACCACTATGAGTGTAAGTACGAATAGTTTTTTAATTATTTGAGCCATTATATTGTTGCCTTGCACTTCGCTATGCCTCCAAATATTTCCTTTAATACATATATTAAAATTACCGTTTATCGTACAGTTATTATATCACGAAAATTGAAATAGCGCAACCGATGGAATTTTGCG
>CATKEF010000082.1 GCA_949747905.1 uncultured Eubacteriales bacterium | reverse complement strand
TAATCTTGATGCAGGAAATATTGGATATAAATTAGTAGAAAGAATAGCTGAAGCAACAGCTATAGGTCCCATAATATGTATACTTTGCTTAAAAACACATTCTTTTTTACATTTCCGTAATAAGAGGATGTTATGGTGTTTATCAGTCCGACGTAAGCGGCGTAATATTTCTTATACGCCTCCTCTCTCTTTGCTCTGTCGTCCGAGCGCAAAAGCACGCCGTACATACCGTGGCTTACCTTTGTCTTTTTGCCCTGCCATTCGATTTCGGGGAAAGGAAGGTCAACGTTGTCTATCATTCCGAACGTTTCTTTGAAAGTTCCGAAACCCTCGCCCGCCTTACCGATAAGCCTTTCCTCGCATTCGGAAATAACGTGCGGTTTTCTCGCTATTATTCTTTTAAGCTGATAATCGTATGCGGCGAAGCGCTTATCCGAAATCAAAGATTCGAGATACTTCTCGTCCTGCTTTGCCATTTCAGGCTCGAAAAACGACAGTTCCGTAGAGTAACGTGCGAAAAGAGCACAAATTTTAGCGTAATAAGCTCCGTATTTGGAAACGGAGGAATCTTCGTCGTGACGCATATGAACATACAAAACAAGGCGCTCGAGTTTCATGCAATACTCGTCGTTCGCTCCGAGGAATTCAAGCAGCGTCGCCGCGTCGGAAAGTTTTCCTGCGTATTTTGAAAAAGACAATTCTTTATCGGCTTTTTCAAATTCTTTTTCCCACTCGGCATCGCTTGAGAATATATCCTCTATTTTCCATTTGTGTTCTTCGCAAACCTGTTCTCTTTTCACTTTTTAACCTCTTAATTTTTATTAGAATGAATGGGTGCGGGAATCAGTCCGCCCCTTGCAATGAATTTTGCCGCGCTCTCGCCGTGTACGGGCATAACGGGAGCTCTGCCCAGCAAGCCGCCGAAATTGACCTCATCCCCGACGTTTTTACCGTATGCTGGAATAATTCTTACCGCCGTAGTCTTATTGTTTATCATACCTATCGCCGCCTCGTCGGCTATAATGGCGCTGATTGTTGACGCAGGTGTATCTCCGGGAACGGCTATCATATCCAGACCTACGGAACAAACCGCAGTCATAGCTTCCAGCTTATCGATGCAAAGACTGCCGCGTTCGGCAGCCTCAATCATACCTATATCTTCGGATACGGGAATAAACGCACCGGAAAGACCGCCAACCCGCGAGCTTGCCATAACACCGCCTTTCTTGACTGCGTCGTTAAGCATTGCAAGACAAGCGGTAGTGCCGTGAGTACCGACGCTCTCCAACCCCATTTCTTCAAGGATAGCGGCGACGGAATCTCCGCGCGCCGGAGTGGGCGCAAGCGAAAGGTCCACAATACCGAATTCCGCATTCAGTCTTTTTGCCGCTTCTCTTGCTATAAGCTGCCCTGCGCGAGTAATCTTGAACGCCGTTCTTTTAATCATTTCGGCAAGTTCCGATAAGTCAGCCGACGGAATACTTTCTATCGCATGCTGAACTACGCCCGGACCGGACACACCTACGTTTATAACGGTCCCGCCTTCACCTACGCCGTGGAAAGCGCCAGCCATAAAAGGGTTATCCTCCACCGCGTTGCAAAATACCACGAGCTTTGCGCAACCGAATCCGCCGCGCTCCTTCGTAGCCGCCGCGGTTTTACGCACCGTTTCCCCCAAAAGGCGGACGGCGTCCATATTTATACCCGATTTGGACGAACCGACGTTAACGGACGAACATAGCCTGTCCGTAGTGGCAAGAACCTCAGGAATGCTTTCAATAAACTTCCTTTCGTAATCGGTCATACCTTTGTGAACAAGTGCGGAATATCCGCCTATAAAGTCAACTCCGACAGTTTTTGCGGCATCGTCGAGAGCTTTACCGATAAGCCGCGACTTTTCGGGAAAAGGCGCGCAAATCAAACTCGCCGGTGTAACCGAAACGCGCTTGTTTACAATCGGGATACCGTATTCGTTAGACAACTCAGCCGTGACCGCTACGATTTTTTCGGCTTTTCTGCATATCGAATCATAGACGTTTGAAGCAGTCTTTTCCGCCGTCCCACCTATACAGGGCAACAGCGATATACCCATTGTTACCGTCCTGATATCAAGGTGTTCCCTCTCAACCATATTAATCGTTTCGAGAATTTCGTTTGTATTGAACATACCGCCCCTCAGACGCTGTGCATAGCGTTGAAAATTTCTTCGTGCTGGACGTGAATAGACATACCTATACCCTTGCCCAAAGAAGTGCATTCCGTTGCAAGTTCCGACAACGGCACGGAAGAACCGGAAATATCCACAAGCATAAGCATAGCGAAATATTCGTCCAGAACCGTTTGGCTGATATCGAGAATATTTACGTTTCTCTCAGCAAGGAACGTACTGACTTTCGCAATAATTCCGTAATTGTCTTTTCCTATTACTGTTAAAACAGCGCGCATATTTTTACTCCGTAATGTTATTCGATAAATTCAGGCGGAAACCGTAGTGTTTCTTCCGCTTATCGTAAAATAAAAAAACTTGTGAACGGCGGTTGTAAATCCTTTTATCGTCAGCGACCACCCGGGAACCACACCGATAACTGAAGACATCGGATAATCGCCGTACTTCCTGCTGTCGTCGCTGTGATTGCGGTTATCTCCGAGGAGAAACACCGCGTTTTTGCCAACGGTATGCTCTCCTCCGCCGCGAGGGTAATTATAGTACATATGACCGGGACTTGTTCTGAATTCATCGGAGATATAACTCTCCTCGACAAGTTCTCCGTTTACATACAGATAACCTTCGACAAATTTTACCCTGTCGCCTTCGAAAGCGACGGCTCTTTTGATTATGTTGTCTTTAACGTTTTCACGGTAAACGACAACAATGTCTCCGTATGAAGGTTTTGCTCCTTTTCTTATATAAATGTAATCGCCGGCATCGTCCGCTATCGGTCTGCCGTCTTCGGTGTAGTCAACTATGTTCGCGCCGTTTACCGTAGGAGTCATAGAGACGTTCACAACGTATATCCCCGCGTAATTGAGCCCGAAAATAAATTCGGCAACAAGAACGACGATGAAAAAGCCGATTATTACATTTAATACTATGCCCGCAACCGGGCGCTTTCGCTTGCCGTAAAGACAGTCCTGAACGGTATTATACATTTTCAAAGCCAGATAACATTATTAATTGCAAATTGTTCGGGGCAATTAACGGTAAATACAGTCTCGCCCGTAAAATCGGGCAACGACACTCCGCCCGCGTTTTTAAACGAATTATTTTCAAAAATAAAACTCTGCCATACACCGCCTATAACGGAAACGACAGCGGAATATTCCTCACCTGTCGGTATATCGGTAAGAGTGATCGTTACTTCCGAGTCACTGTCGCAGAATAAATCAGCCGAAAGAATATTTCCCGCCGACGGCGAATAACGCGGCGTATTCATTCTGTAAGTTCTGAGTCCGCCTTCGGCATATAGTCCGCATATTCCTTTTGCTTTTTTAACAAGCCGAGGAAGTTTTGCGTCATCGGCAAAAAAAATACCGCCCGTTGCCGTCGTCTCCGGCGAAGCCGCGGCAAATCCGTCCACGCCGTTCTCCGAAGAATACATCACGTGACTGCGGCTTTGCATATTGCGGAATTTTCCGTTAAGTTTTTTAACTGCCATTTTAGACCAAACCGTAAATCCGTTGGAATATGTGACGTAACAAAAAACGAATACGGTAGTCGTCTTTTCATATATATTCAGATAATATTCCCTTGAATTAATGGATATTTCGCGCTTTTTGGGACAAGCAACCCATTCGCGTTCGACTGAATTGACGTTGTCCTCTGCAAGATATACACCGCAACTCTCAACTACGCCCTGATTATCGAAAACCGTACGCGCAACGAGATTGTCTTCCTCATCCACCTCCACGGTTACCGCAGCCGGTTTAGGCATAAACACCTGACGGTTTTTAAGATTTTTATCGAGGAACAAAAATAAGTCTGCAACACTCTTTGTGCCCACGCAAGCATTACTGCGCACGGAATAAGAAATTACGCTGTCCTTTTCGAAGTCCGCATTTATACGACTGAAAGTATCGTAAGCCCTGTCGTAATCAAAACGCGCATCATTGGTTGAGCACAAAAGCAGTACGGGACACTTTACATAAGGCGCGTAAGCCTGCGAATCTATACCTGCAATAAAACGGTATCTCTCTTCGTCCAGTTTGGGTTCGTCCGAAAGATATTTACTGAGACCGGAATATGCTTTCCAACCCGCGGCGCATACCGGTACAATACAGGAAAAATTACCAGCCACAGCCAACTTCCAGGCAATTTCGCCTCCGTCGCGAATTCCTACCGCCGCTATATTATCCGAACCGGTGCGCAACGCTATATATTTGCGTGCGTACAGACCTACGGATATCCATTCGTACCAACTGGTCTTATCCGCACTGTCGTCCACGTAATCTTTTCTTCTTCCGCATTTTGTAAGATTTGCATATTCTACGTTGGGAGGATACACCGTATAATGTGTACAGCCTTCCCATTCGCCGCGATAATCAATCATAAGCGCCGAATATCCACGTTTTACAAATAACGAAAGTACTTCGTCGTCAAGCGTATCTCTGCTGTCGGGCAAAATCAGTACCGTTCCCGTGACGGTCGAATTCGGGTCATAAGCGTAAGCCGCAGCAATCTGCACTCTGCCGTCGCCCGTATCGCGACCCTGAAAATTCAACCTCTCTATTTTTACCCCGTCACGAGTTTCGACGGATAGTACGACCGGGTTTACCGGCAGAGAAACGTCAAAACTGTTACATAAAGTTATCGGTGTTAAAATATTGGGCACTCCTCACTCCTCAGCAACCTTAAAGCCGCTTGATTGTTTTTACGAAAGTTTATTATTTTATTAACCGAAATACGAATTTATTCCGTAACACATCGAAATAAAAAGAATTTATGCCGAAAGTTTTCTTATTACGTTGATTTTTTTGTCATATACCTATATAATGTTTTATACGGAAAGTATCGCTTTTCGGTTTATTTATTATAGACCTTTTTGCAGAATAAATCAAGCGTAAAAAAGGAGTTTGCACAAAATGCCTTTTATTTCGGCGGCAGAAGAAATCGTAAAAAAATCTTTTACGAGTGTTGAAAACAAATTCATATCCAAATATCTTCCCGTTCTGGAACCTATCGCGGTAAAAGTTTATCTCTACTCGCTGTATATATTTCAGAACGGCATGAATTCATATACATTTTCCGACCTTGCTAAAACATTGAATATGACGGAAGAAAATCTTTCGGAATGCTATTCTTATCTGGAAGAATTCGAACTTGCGGCAATTACTTCCGTATCTCCTTTCGAAGTGAAAATTCTGGAAGCGGAAAATGTTTACGGTACGCCGAAAAAATTCAAGGCGGAAAAATATTCCGACTTTGCAAAAAGCGCTCAGGTAGCCCTTTCCGGAAGAATGATTTCGACAAACGAATATCGCAAATATTTTTATTTTATGGAAGAATTCGGGCTTGACCAAAACGCACTGCTTATGATTATAAATTATTGCGTCAATCTCAGAGGCGACAATATTTCCTTTGCATACATAAAAAAAGTTGTGGAAAACTTTATAAACGAAGGCATTACCTCGGCAAAAAAAGTCGAAGAAAAACTTTCGGCTTATACCTCTTCAACTCCTGCGCTTGTCAAACTGTTTTCAGCTGCGGGAATTAAAAAGCGCCCCGACATAGACGACGATAAACTTTATAAAAAATGGACCGAAGAACTCGGTTTCGAGGAATGCGCAATAATATCGGCTGCAAAATTATTTAAAGTAAAGACATGCGAAAAACTTGACGAACTCCTGATAGAACTCTATAAAAACAGAAGATTCGACGTAAAAGAAATCGAAGATTACTTCAAAAATAAAACTTCGGTATACAATCTCGCGTACGATTTGGCGAGAAACCTTGGAGTTTATATGCAAAACCCCGCACCGTATGTTGAGAACTACGTTAACGTATGGTGTAATTTCGGGTACACTTTCGAGTGTCTTAAATCTCTTTCTGTTTACTGCTTTAAAAACGGAAGAAATTCATTCGAGTTTATGAACGAATTCGTAACCGCACTGTACAATGACGGAATTGTCGCAGACTCAAGCGTAAACGAATTTATAGAAAAGCAAATTGCGGATGAAAAATTACTGAAATCTTTGATTAACGCAAGCGGCCTGACCAGAAAAATAAACAATTGGGACCGTGAGAATCTGAAAAAATGGCGCAGTTGGAATTTTTCCGAAGACATGCTTTCAGAGGCAGCCAAACTGTCTTCTGGCAAATCGAACCCTATGGCATATATGAACGGAATTTTATCGGGATGGAAAGCGGAAGGCGTTTTCAGTCCTTCTCAACTTTTGTCCCGACCCGATTCAATTAAGACCGTTCGCAGTGACGAAGCCGAACGCCGTGCTTTAATTGAAAGACACTATTATGATTTACGCAACAGCGCCGAGATGCGCGCGGAAAACGCACTCAAAACCGCAACCGCAGATAAAATATACGGCGAATTACATAAGGAACTGAACGAACTTACAATTAGTCTTGCCTTTGCGGAGATAAGCGACAAGGAAAAAGCCGCGGAAATTTCAAGGCAAATCGATATTCTTGAACAAAAAAGCCAAAAAAGGCTTTCCGAACTCGGCATAGACAAAACTGATTTCGAGCCCCGGTATTCCTGTAAAATATGCAACGATACAGGATATGATAAATCTGGAAGCATATGCGCATGCATGAAAAAATTCATTGCCGATATAAAAATTTGAGAAAAGTATTCCAATGCACTTAAAATGACTTGCAATTTAAATTAAAAACCGCTAAAATAAAACGGAAATATTGAGATGGCGGAGTGGTAAGCACGCCGTGCTTCGGTACGACGAACGCTGCGCGTCCGCCCACTCTCTTTCAATTTTCCTTTTACGCAGAGATGGCGGAGTGGTCGAACGCGCACGACTCGAAATCGTGTTACGGGCAACTGTACGGGGGTTCGAATCCCTCTCTCTGCGCCAATAATAATAGCGTTTGAACATTAAAAAAATATTCAAACGCTGTTTTCACTTATTCAAGTTTTTTACCAAACTCCTTATTAATAAAGAAACCGCTCATAAATATTAACAAAATGCTGCAAGCATTTTTGATTACCCCGTAAGTAATGACTTAATTTCCAATATCAAATAAAATATTTTCCAGATAATCAATAGCGCCGCTACTTTTTGTAGCGGCGCTATTGTGATGTTTGGAATTATTTCTTCTCAAAGTCAGTCAAAGCGACTTCCGCTGCCGCAGGTTTTGCATTAACGGGCGCATTATTCTGAATTTGTACTTCGCGAATCAATCCGCGACGTATCAAAGTATCGGTAGAAGTAAACGGAACAGCATAATTCTCCTCGGCTCGGTTAGTTTTGACAAGTTCTTTTTCTTTGAACAATTTGTCAATCATCTGTATTGCGTATTTCAGACGGCGTTCACTCTTTATTCTGTACATAAGCGGAGTATTGGTGTTTTTGCTGTAAAGCGAATAATTCTCCACTTTGTACTTTGTATTGTCATATTGCGCAGGGTCCGTTGCAAGACATAGACAGAGTGTTTTACCGCGCACAACCAGTGCGGCAAGACAATTCCTGCCGACACGATAAGTTTCGCGTTTCCAACTATCCAGACAACGCACGCGGTCGTATGCGAGCATAGCATTTTTCAGTTTCGAATAACGCGCTTTCAATGCGTCGTCCGACTGAATGATACGCGCAGAAAAACTGCGGTTATATCTTATTCCGCGCACTGCAATCAATGCGTCCTCCCTGTCTATATCCGGAATAGCCGAACCGCCGATAACTTTTATTAGGTGCATTCTTATTAATACTTCCGTGGACTTATACGGCATAGTAAAATCGCTTGCAGTATAATCCTCGTCGCGTGCCACGGCAAAACCCGCCATGACTATGTCGATTAGTTCTTTTGCATAGCCCGTTTTTCTGTCGCTCTTTATGCGATACATACAGGGAAGAGGATTATTCTTATTTATGCCCGAAACATCGTCCACTCTGTACTTTGTTCCCTCAAACAAAGCTGGGTCGGTTGCAAGCCTTAAACAAAGAGTTTTACCGCGCACAACGAAACTCGCAACACTCTTTCTTCCGATATAAAAGAGTTCGCGCTTCCAGCTTATGCGCGAACGCACTCCGCTGTAACTCATAAGGTAATTTTTGAGCTCCGAATATCTTGCTTTGAGGTCGCCGTCGCTTTGCGTGATGCGCGCGGTAAAACTTCTGTTATACCGCACTACCGAGCCCGCTTCGTCCACCTCGACTTCTTCGCCACTGTCCTCTTCCAGAACTTCTTCGTAAATCAACTCGTCGGTTTCGTCCGCATCGTCGTCGTTTTCCGAATCGGTTACTGCAGACTCCTCAACCTCATCCGAAACTTGACTTTCGGAACGGGGAGTAAATTCAAAAGGTTTGCCCGAACGCATATCGTTCAGTTTTTCCAAAAGAGCGTCTCTTTGCATCTGCAACTGTTTGGTATGCATTTTGTGCGCGCCGCGTTTATGTATTAGATAACCGAGGTATCCGCACAATGCAATCAGTCCTGCCAAAAGTAAAGAAATAATAACCACTCCGGCAATCTGACCTGGAGAAAACAGTCCTGCCGATAAATTAAAAATCATAGTCATACTGTTTCACCTCCTTCTGCCATCTCGACCGACGCGTCATCGAAAGGGACCTCTTCCTCCAAGCGTTTTTTCTTACGGTACCGAATAAACAGTCCCGCGGCGGTAACGCCTGCTATTCCCGAAGCGCCGGACAATACGCTGATTACTATCACAAACACAGTATTAGCACCAATTATTGTCCAAACAATCGCCTTAGCGGCTGTCGTTCCGTCCTCCCACTCGTAATTCAAAGTATCCAGAAGCGAAACATACGCGGTAAACGTTCCGCCGTATCCCGCTTCGTTGCCTTCGATTTTCATTAACGTTTCATCGAAACCATCGGGAATAAACTGCATTATTTCGCCGTTTGCTACCAGGGCACGGTTATCTTCTGAGGGGAAAGCCACTTTCTTGCGTGCAATGACCCATGTCAGAAGCGCATTCTTTTCTTCGTCGCATACGGTTCCTTCTGCCCAACAATAGTTTACGGAATCCCTTAACCAAACCTTTGCTATATATGTGCCGGCATTAACGGCTTTAAGAACATAACCTTCGCTTCCCGAATCGATTCCGCTGAAGGTAATTCCCATCATACCGTTCATATAACCGATAATAGCCGCGCCGAGTTCTCCGCCCGTATAAGTAGAATTTTCCACATTAAGTTCAAGCGTAGGAGCAAAAACAGATACACGTTCAACAATGAATTTCACAGGTGCACTGTCAAAACGCTCATAATTTTCTGTGCCGTATACAGTGACTCTTACCCAGTATTCGCCCGCATCGCCGTTTGACGGTATCGCATTACTCCAGGACTCTTCCTGCGCATCCTTGGTCCTTGCATACATAAATATAATATTTCCGCTGTCAAACATCGTTTCTGCTTTAGGAGAATTGACGTTCGCATCGTATTGACCGTACGTCCAGCCCTCGATGGAAATTTCACCGACAAGACTGTTCAAAGCCTTTGTTACGGTAAACCGCAATTCGCCCGCACTGCTCCATCTGTAATTGTAAGCGTCTGTAAGTTGCAACCTTACTCTGTAAGTTCCCGCGTTGACAAAATCTTCGTGCGTAACGACAGTATAGAGTTTTTTGTCGCCTGTATTATATTCGTCGTCCACAATCACCGGTGTAAGCGCTTTACCGGTATACCTTTGTGAAGGTATGCTGAGATTGGATATGTCGAGGACTTTCTGGGATACTTCGAATTTTTCGCTTGTATTACCCGTAACGTCGAGAATGTAATTGGAATTATCGACGATTCCTGTAACGGTAACCAAATATGTTCCCGCCAAAGCAGGCGCCGAAGCGCTGTTCACGGAAATTCCGCCGTTCGAGACGCCTGTATACCTGAAGTTGAACCGCATTGCATCTGCACCGAGGTCGTATTCAGTATCGTTTTTAATATAGTAAATGCGATTTACGGAAGCAGGAGTTATGACGTCTCCGTATTCGCCGCCGCCCGCCGTTATACCGACGCGCACTTAGAGCGCTTCCACCGTATAAGTTCCGTTACGGAACGTAACCGAATAGTTTTTATTAGAACTTGTTCCGGTTATAGGATAATTTCCGACTGCACTGTCTTCTTGCGCCGTTGTGGATAATATAATTCCGAGAACGGATACGGGGCGCGAGCTATCCCAGTCGCCGAGAATTCTTATTTCGGTTTCCGAAATATCCGCAACTTCGCGATAATATCCCTTTGCATTGCCTATTTGCACGGTTACCGACTTGGGAAGCACACGCAAGATACCCCCGTTTGCCGCAAGTTTAATAATATAGTTGGGACTTGTAAGTCCTTTTACGGTACCCGCTTCCTTTCCGTCCGAACCGTCGTATGTTTCCATAAGAAGTTTATAGCCGTTGTCGTTTACGACAAGTTCATCCGCATTATGGAAATACTTTACAAGATTTTTATCCGTAACGATAGTCGCGCCGGTATCCTCGTTGACAAAGCCCGAGAAATTTACTCCGCATACCGAATCGGAAAACTCTGTACCGTATTCCAAGGAACCGTAAGGTATAGCGGTTAATTCCGCCTTTTCTATCGTAAGAGTTTTATAATCGGTAATTCCGACGTAATTATCCGTTTCATTGACAACGGCTCTTACATAGTATATGCCTGCCGACGAACGTCTGTAAGTAGTCCAACCGCTTTCGGGAACGTCGTCCGCGTCAACCGGATTGCCCGCGCCGTCTACCGCAGAGGCGTACGATATTATCACCGACTCCGTATAAGGCGAAGAAGCCGAAATTGTATAATTGCCGCCGTAAGTGATACGATAAATATTCGAGTTATTCCATACCACCGAGTTTTCGGTAGCTTTGGCAATGTTCCAGGTGAGAACAACCGACGTTATGTTGCCTTCGGAATCGACCGTAACTTCCACGTCGTCATCCTCTGCAAGGGTCGACAACCATTCGTAATTTGCCGCTGCCGTACTGCGGATAGCAACAGTTGCCTTATATGTACCCGCGTTTGTTTCACGCAAAGTCGAGCCGTCCGAACCCGTGCGGAAAGAACTGCCTGTAAAGTCGCTTACAAACACAACCTGAGTATTGTATACTATGTCCGCCGTAAGCTCGCTTCCGGTATAAACGTCGCCGTTTACTTTAAACTCGGGTTTATCCAGAGTAGCTTTTGAAATATTGAAAAGCCAGAACGCACGCGCCGCAAGATAAGTTTCGCTGCCGCCATACTCCGCACGAACGACATACCACCCAGCATTAACGGGAGCGTTTACCGAATAAGACAAACCAATCACTTGTTCCGTATTTTCGAGAGCGCCGGAAGTTTCGCCGAATTCGCCGGCGTTTACGGATGCGTATGCAAACCTGATTACCGCGCCCGTTACCGTTTCGCCCGCCATGTTTATTAATTCATACGAAGGTTCGGCTGACGCTTCGTCGAATTTTCTGTCTGCGACGGAAACTTTAAGAGTAACCGCTTTATCGGAAATACCCGCCGTAAGCGAAATCGTAACCACACTCGCCGTTTCGTCCTCGAACCAACAGTAGTTAACCGCAGCCGCACTGTTGAACTCTACGGAAAGTTCATATCTTCCTATCTCGGGTACGGTTATTTTAAGTCCGTTATCCGACAGCGTGTAATAAGATTCGCCGCGAATGTCTCTGACCGTACCGTTAGAGTGGAAGTTGAACATTCGAACGACCATGAGGTCGTCGACATATGCGTCTACGGAGCCTTTTCTCGACTCCTCGTCAGCCGTTACCATAAGCGAAACGGGACGCCACTGCAGATTTATCTGCTTTTTCTCAACAGTATGAGTTGCGGTAACCGAATAGCCTTCCGCAAACTTATAGTTTCCGTTTGCATCCAGAGTTACCGTAGCACGATAACTGCCCGCTTTTGTAGGTGCTCTGCCCGCAACGTCGGCATTTGTGCTATCGGTTTCGTATACAGTGCTGTAAACAAATTCGGAATTGTGTACGACGGAATTCGCGTCGGGAAGAGCTACTTCCACACCCGAGAACACAAGACTGATTTCACGCTCCGCACCCGATACACCGCCGTTGTAGACGGGTTTGTCACCGTTTTTCTTCTCCTCGTAAGTAACGGCTTCCGAAACTGCCGATACGGTGAGCTGCCCCACCGTCATATTAGCAGTTATAATTTTAACGTTATAGTTAAGATATTCGCCGACAAACACGGAAGTAACGGTAAACTCATCTTTATAGTTACTTACCCACGCCGCATATTCGACGCCTTCCGTAGATTGTGCGGTATAGCCTGACAAATTAACGCTTCCGCTTGCCGAAACGTTTCCGATTTCGTTACCCTCGCCGTTCTTCCAACCGCTGTAACGGACGGTAAACGTCGAATCGTTACCCGAAAGACGGAGCGCGGTACCGTAAGGCAACGTGAAGTTGCCGTTTATGTTGTCATACGAAACAGCTGAACCGTTCAAGCCCACTTTCACGGTAAGTTCGGCTTTGGAAATTTCGTATTTGGGCAACTTGTTTACGTTGCTTTCGCTTGACAAATCGTTATTTACCGTTTCACCGTTCTCGTTTACAAACTTTACGTTATACATTGCGTACATATCCGTATTGTAAGAAGGAGCCATTGCATATCTGCCTGTATTGCGTACAACCGGGTCTATTCTGAGTACGGCGCCGTTTACGGGATTCACATAGCCGACGGGTTTAACGCCGAGTTCGCCGCTTATCACGCTGAAGAAAGACCCGCGGTTTGCCGTCAGTGCAGCCGACAAGCAATCGTTATGGTTTTTATTCTGTCCGTCGTATACGCACTGAGCATACGTATTCTCACGGTCGCTGTCGATTCCGTAAATCGCAATCGTCACTTCGCGAGCGACTATGCCGAGAGGTTTATCTTCATTCCTTTCCGGAATATCGGGTACGATATTGAAATTATATGCCGTTATGCATGCAGTATCGATATACAAGTCATAACGCATACCCCATTTCGAATCGGATACTTTATAATCGGTAACAAAAGTTTCTTTATCTCCGACGAGCGAAAGATATCCGTTATCTCTCTCCGCTTTGAGCAATATGTTTGCGGACGACCCTGCGGTTGCCGCCGCAACGTTGCGCACAAAGTACAGAGCGTTAAACCCGGAGAAACTGTCCGCAGTCAAATCGTCACCGTACTGTACGGTTGCCGCTGCGGTGGAAACAGTCAGGGTTTCGAGAAGAATTCTGAGCGTAAAGCCGCGCGAAAGCGCGCCGTTGCTGTCAAACTGATAATTCGCCGCAAGGAAACCGTTTCCGCCCTCCCCGTCGCCGAGTGTTACGGTAACCTGATAAATTCCCGCATTTCTCGCAGTATATCTGTAATACGTTCTTCCGTCCGAGGTCGACACGCCGTAAGTCGCGGCAAGAAATTCTTCGCGGTCTATTCCTATTTGCTTATGCAAGCTCTTGATTTCCGCAGTCGAAAGAACGAGGCTTTCACCGTCCACAAAATTGCTGAACTGCATCGAATACGTATAGTCGAAGCCGTTGAAATAATATCCGCCGTCAGGTCCCGCAATCAAATCGGACCCGCTTGCATTGGCTGTTCCCGAAACGGGGTTTTCTATCGTGCGCTTGGAAATTCCGTAATCGCGGTAACTCTGCGCAGGCTCGTAATTATCGTCGTCCGTAACAAACCATACTCTATACAAACCTGCGTTTACAGGCACGTAACCGAGTATATCTTTTTCGGTGTAGCTTCCCTGAACGTAATATCTTGCAGACACGCGCACTTCCGCATTTCCGGGTAAGTCAAGCTGAGCTTTATAATACTTGCTCTTGCCGTCGTATCTGGAAGCGTCGGGGTCATCGGCGGCATATTTGGACG
>CATKEF010000081.1 GCA_949747905.1 uncultured Eubacteriales bacterium | reverse complement strand
TTTTTGTCGTTTTGAGCGCAACGAGGAATCAAAAATCGCCGCGGCAGTCCTTGGGGACTGCCGCGGCGATTTATAAAATTCAACCGGTTATATCGTTTACAACGTATCTCAGCTCTTCGTCCGAAAGCGTCGCAGTCCATGCTGCGGGCGCAAGACGACAACCGTCGGCGGTCGTAAGTCCAACGTCGTGGATGCATTTACCGTTTTGCCAATAAATTCTGGCGGTCGTAAGTTTAAGCGCCTCCCTTGTAATGGGATTTATAAAAGTCGACTGCATAATTCCCTTGCCGTAACTTCTGCGCGTCTTTGCCCCGGCACCCGCCCAGGCAAGATATTCCGCGGAATAATCGGAAAGGTAAATATTTTCATAATCGAGAATGCCGTAACTTATCAGGACGCCGATTAGCGCCTCGGAAGCGCTCGCCGTACCCGAATTCGCAAGAACGTAAACCTGAGTGTCCCGGGGGACAAGCGAATTTCCGTATTGTTTTATGCAGTCCGCATAAGCCTTTTTACCGTTTTTGTACTCGGCTACCATTGCCGTACACGTTTCGTCGGTGACAGACGAAGTGAAGTATCCCGAAATTTCCTGCATAACGGAGACGTATCCGCCCCCGTTGTTTCTCAAATCGAGAATAAGCGAAGTGCACTCCGAAGCGTTGAAATTAGTCATAAGCCAACCGAACTCTTCCGAAGCCGTACCGTAAAACTGGCTGAGTTTGACATACGCCGTTTTTTCGGGAAGAAAATCCATTTCGTCGCTTGCGCGCGATTTAAGCGACAGACTGCCCGTACCCTCCGCCTCGAAATACCAGCTCATATCCGACGTATACATTTTCGTATAACTGGCGGTGTACTCTTCTCTTACAAGTTGCAATTCTTTCTCACCGTCCGTAACGAATACGTATTCGTCCCCGTCGTCGAGCGATTCAAGAAAATCTATCGCGGCGTCGGCGGACGAAAACTCGGTATGAACGCCGCTCTTCTTTCCGCCCGTAACCGTCATTCCCGGGCGCAAACCCGCTTTATACTCGGGAGAGTTGCCCTCGACGGTAATGATATAAACGCCTTTGCCCTTTATAAAATTGGCGGTAAAGCCCGCGCCGCTCTTCTTTCCCGAATTATTATTTACAACCGCGTCGTACTCCTCCGCGGTATAATATTCCGAATACTTATCGAGCATCCCCGCAAGCGCGCTCAGAGACAGTCCCGACGCAAGTTCCCTGTCGAAGTCGCCGTAATAATTTTTCGCTATCGTTTCAAGCACCCATTCGTACGATGAAACGTCCCCGCTACGCGTGAATTTGTGAGTAAAAAATCCGGCAAAAAATACCGCCGTTGCAAGCAACAGAGCTAAAATAACGGCGATTATTTTAGTCGCCACAGATTTTGAATTCGAATTTTCTTGCACCTTGCCACCTCATTTCATAGTATATAATATATGCAGAATTTTAAATGTAACCGCCATATCGAAATTTTTTAAATCGAGTCCGGTTTTCTTTTGCACCGTTTTCAACCTGTAAGAAAGCGTGTTCCTGTGCATATACAAAGCCCGCGCCGTTTCCGAAGCATTCATTCCGTTTTCCAAAAAAGCGTCCACCGTACGCATCATGTCGTCGTCTTCGAAAATTTTCGCGAATTTTTTTACGTCGTAACCGGAAATAAATTTTTCTCTCTGCGGCCTGGGAAGCCAGGAAATTACTTCTTCAAGTCCCGTATTGCCGCTATTTTCGGATGCCGTGTCTAAGTTTGCCCCCGATATATGCTTTATTTGCGCAATTTTTTCCTGTTTTTGCGGCTCTGTTTCTCCGTTATTATCCTTGTTTGCCATTTATTTCCACCTCTTTTGCATTATAACATTTAATACCGCGGTTTGCAATACTTTTTCGCTTTTCACGGCTCATTTTGATAAATAGTAATACTTTGCGCATACTTTGTTTAAACCCGAATAATGTGTTAACCGCCATATATCTTTGAACGAACACACAAAAAAACTTTATTTTAAGACAAAAAATCAGATTTTATTCTTGACATATCCTTGCTTATGGTATACAATAATCAATGTACAGGCTTATCCTGTTAATTTCACTCGCTTCGGGCGATTTTACAAATATACTTATTGGAGATTTTGCAACATGGGAAAAACTAAGACTAACCCCACGAAGTATGCGGCGCTGGTTACATACTGCCTCGCTCTCGTATCTCTTCTCGTGGGTCTCTTCCTGCCTACCGTATTCGAAGGCGAAAGCATTACCGACAGCATGTTGGCGCTTCAGCTTCCCGCCGCTATCGACGCTCTTTTCAAAACCGAACTCGGCGGCGCGGCATTCTCGCTGGCATTCCCCGTACAGTTTTTCGGTATGGGCGAAACCATTGATTTGGGCGCTGTATTCGTTCTTCTTTACGCTCTTTTTACGGCGTTCGGCATTATCGCGCTTATACCCGTAATCGCAAGCAAAAAAGACAGAAAAACGGCGCTTAAAGCGGCTTCTTTGATTGAAATTCTTGCGCTTATACCGCTCACCTCTCTCGTGTTCATCGAGTGCACGAAGTTGTCTTCGGTAGCGGGCTCCGATGCTTACGTTTTCTCGAATTTCAATATCCTTGCGGCATTCGGCGGAACTTTGCTTATGCTCATAGTTCAGAGTTTCGTTTATAAGAAGGGTTCCGGCTTTATCAAGTTCATGCTTTTCATGCTTTCCGCCGTAGCGCTTCTCGTTGCCGTCTATCCCATTTATTTGCTTGTTCCCGCGCTTGCGGAACCCATGCAGTCAATCATCGACAAAGCGCCCGCAGGTTTCGTTTATCTCAGCTCGTTCTTCTTCTTACCTTTAGAGACGACTTTCGGCGCGGAAGGAATGGAACTCGTATTCGTAATCGCGTTGGTTATCGCCTCCCTTATGGCTGTCATCAACTTTATGCTCGATATGTTCGGTCTGGGCAAAACCACCAACAAAGCTATGCTTGTGACCAATATCGTAAGATACGCTGTCGAAATAATCGCGATAATTCTTATGATTGTTATGGGCTTCCTTATCGAAGGACTCGGCATTGCAATCATAACGTACGTTTTTGCCGGAATCGCAGTGCTTCAGTTTATTATCAACATTATACGCGCATGCACTTATAAAAAAGCGGTAGCGGTCGGCACAGTCGTGGTTGCCAAAGAAAAGAAAGAAAAACCCGCAAAACCCGTCAAAGAAGACAAGAAAGTCAAAAAAGCCGCTAACGATTCTATTGCCGCAACCGTAGCCGAGCCCGTTGCGGAAGTAAAAGAAGAACCCCGCCTTGTCTACTCTGTTGGTCCTATTTACGACGGTCCTTCCGACAAGTTCATTGAAACGCTTACCAACGACGAAAAAGTCGAATTTGCGAGAGTATTCCTCGAGCGTAAAATGGGAAATCTTCCCAACATCCCCAAATATGTAGTCGGCGGAGAAAACGCCAAGTTCTTCTCTTCGGTATTCATCTATTACGGAAGAATACGCGGGCTTGTGTCCGACGGACTTATGAATAAATTCTATCAGCAAGGAAATATGATGTAAATCACAAAAGCCCCGACGGTTGTCGGGGCTTTTTTTTGTTTTATTTTATAAAACACTGCAAAAAGAAATCTATTTGTGCAGTTCGACGTATACGCGCAGACTGCCGTCGCCGCGTTCGATATCGCCGCTGCAAACGCTGCGTATTATATACAGCCCTCTCCCGCTTTCCGCAAAAACGTCGGGCATCTCCGTATCCAGATTGACGTCTCTCAGGCTGTCTGCGGTCACTGTAATACAAATTCTGTCGGACAAAAGTTCCCCCAGGAATTCCGCAGATTCTCCGCCGTGGCGAATTACGTTTGTAATCAGCTCGCACGAAACCAGTCTGCTTGCAAAAATATCGTCGTCCGCGATACTGTTTGCCCGAAGCAATTCCGCAAATTCTCTGAGCTCGGAATTCATATTTTTTAAATTGTCAACGGTAAAGGTAATTTTCAAGAAAGCGCCGACCTCAATTTTTCCAAAATTTTGCGTTCCGCGCGGGAAACAAACATCTGGCTTACGCCGAGTATTTTACCGACCTCCGTCTGCGATTTGCCCTGAAGAAACCTCAGAGTTATCACCTCCCGCTCCGTAGCGTCGAGCTTTTTTATTTCATCCTTCAAGGACTGCGAATCCACGAAATCTTCGAACTTATTCCCGTCGTCACTGATAACGTCGTAAAGCGGGGCGTCGTTTTCGCCGTCCTCTCCTTTTATACGCGAATCCAAACTGACGGGAGCGCGGCACTCCAACGCTTCCATTACAAGTTCTTCGGAATAACCGAGCTTTTCCGCAATCTGTTTTACCGTAGGTTTCACGCCGTTTTTCTTATAGTATTCGTTTATTTCCTCTTTTACCTTTGCGGCAACCGCATAAATTCTGCGCGGAATTCTCACCGAACGCGAGTAATCGCGGAAATAATTCTTTATAATTCCCGTAATAGTCGGGGTTATGTATGTAGTAAAACGGTTGCCCAAATCAGGATTGAACTTTTCAACCCCTACCACAAGCGCTTCGGATGCGACCTGATACAAATCGTCGTACTCAACGCCTCTGCCAGAAAACTTTTTTGCGAGTATTTCAGCTATATACAGATAATTTTCAACGAGTCTGTTTCTGATTTCCGCAGAACCTGTTCTGCGGTATTCTCTGAACAGCTCGTCGGACTGAGTTGCATCCATCATAATTTCAAGGTCACTTTCTCTATAATCCCGTCCTGTTTTTTAAGCTCGCAGTCCGCAACCAAAGCGGAAACAAGCGCAAGCGACAATTCGTTGTCCCCTGCAACCGGAGTGCCGCCTTCACCCGAAAGCGTACAATAAAGCTCATCTTCTCCGCCGAAAACGACTTCCACGCTTGAAAAACCGCAATTTTTCAGGATAATGGCGCTTTCCGTCACACACACTTTGAAATCCTCCAAAGTATCCAAATCAATCTCGCGGACGTTACAGATTGCACCCGCCACCAATCTCAACGCTGTGAGATATTCGCTGTCCGCCAGATTAAATTTTACGGTAAATTCTTTCATGAGCGTATCTCCATAATCGTATTCAACGCGCAGATGTCGAAAAGTTTTTTTACGTTAGGACGAACTTTTTCCAAAACCATATCGTGACCGTCCGTTCTGAGTTTTTTCAGTATCTTGACGAACGTACCAAGCGTAGTGCTGTCTATAAACGTAAGCGCGGCGCAATCGAACGTTACATCTTTTTTATCGTGCTCATAAGCCGCCACGACCTGAGCATAAAAATCTTCGCTTGTCGCCGAATCGATTTCCCCCGAAAGCGAAAATAACAGTTTGTCGTCCGCAGAAATAAGTTTTACCTGTTGCATAATTGAACTCCTTATTTATTTATAACCGCAAAACCGTCCGTAAAAACGTTTTTTTACATTGTATAATCATTTTTCCGCATTGTCAAGGCGTGGACGCGCGGTGAAATAATTTTCACCCAGTCGCATTTGACAAATGCATTTGAACTATGATAAAATGAATTATAATACAATTTTTTTAAACAGAATGTATATTAATGCATTATCGGAGTGACAGTGAATTTCAGCGAAGCGAACCTTATAGTTAAATATGCCCATACGATTTCATCTCTTGCGAAACTTACGGAAAAAAACAACAATATAGAAAACGAGATGTACGAAAAGTACGACGTAAAGCGCGGACTGAGAGATAAAGACGGTAAAGGCGTTTTATGCGGACTTACGGAAATATCGGAAGTCACCGCGCGGGAGAATGTCGACGGGAAATCCATCCCCGTCCCCGGAGTTTTATGCTACCGCGGATACAACGTAAAAGATTTGGTGCGCAATTGCGCCGATGAAAACCGTTTCGGTTTCGAAGAAACCGCCTATCTTCTGCTCTTCGGCAAACTCCCGACGATTTCCGAGCTGTCGGCGTTCAGAGAAATGCTGTCCGAATTTATGCTTCTTCCACGTAATTTCGTGCGCGACGTAATTATGAAATCGCCGTCAAAAGATATGATGAACAATCTTGCCAGATGCGTTCTGAATCTTTACAGCTACGACCCCGACCCCGATAACGTCTCCGTTTCCAACGTTCTCAGACAGAGTCTGCAACTTATAGCTCAGCTTCCTATGTTGTCGGCGTATTCGTACAGAGCTTACAGATATTATAACACGGACGACGGCTCGCTCGTCATTCATATGCCAAAATCGGAATACTCCTTGGCGCAGAATATTCTGCACGTTTTGAGAAAAGACAGCGTGTTCACCGATTTGGAGGCAAAAGTGCTTGACATCTGTCTCATACTTCACGCCGACCACGGCGGCGGAAATGCCTCGACTTTCACCACGCATCTCGCAACTTCCACGGGAACGGATACTTATTCTTCGATGGCGGCTTCGCTCGGATCGCTAAAAGGTCCAAAACACGGCGGCGCAAACGTAAAAGTTATGCAGATGTTTGAAAACATCAAAGAAAACGTTACAAACCGTTCCGAAAAGAACGTATACGACTACGTCAAAAAAATCGCGGACAAAAAGGCTTTCGACCATACGGGACTCGTATACGGCATCGGGCATGCCGTATATACCGTATCCGACCCCCGCGCCGAAGTTCTCAAAAAATTTGCGGGTATGCTCGCAAAGGAAAAGAACCGCGAAGAAGAGTTCGAGCTCTATAAAAACGTTGCCAACGCGGCTTCGCAAATAATCTGCGAACAAAAAAACCTGAATAAACCCGTGACGCCGAACGTGGATTTTTACTCGGGCTTTGTGTATTCCATGCTCAATCTGCCCGCCGCGCTTTATACTCCTTTGTTCGCAATTGCAAGAATCGCGGGTTGGAGCGCACACCGTATCGAAGAACTCGTCTGCGGCGGAAAAATAATACGTCCCGCTTACGCCTGCGTAATCGACAGAAGGGAATACGTTCCTATTTCAAAAAGAACTTAAACCGGTTTTGTCGCCTCCCGGTCGCTCCATCTATCACTCTCTCGCGCCCCTTTGTCACTCTTTGTCAGCCCTTTGTCATCCTGAGGCTTGCCGAAGGGTCCCTCGATTCTCTCGGGATGACAAAAGCATACGGGATGACAAAGTCGCTTGAAATGACAGAGCGTACGGAACGACAGAAAGCACTCGGAAGACGAAAAGCACTCGGTATAACATATCAGACTCGCAAAAAACCGCCGCGCATTTTCAGCGCGGCGGTTTTTAAAATTCTCAATCATTTAATTCGGGGAGAACAAAACTGCTTTCAAAAGTTCTGCCGCCGATTTCAGGTAAATGCGTATCTTTACCGAATGTAAGATATTTAGCTATCAGGCATTGGCGTTTTAACCTGTATTTTTTATTCAGTTCACAATCGCCGTACTTTTCGTCTCCCAAAACGGGACATCCGATATACGCCATATGCGCACGAATCTGATGAGTTTTTCCCGTGTGAAGCATAATTTCGATAACAGCGACATCGCCGCGCTTTTTTAAAACTTTATACTGCGTTATAATTTTCGCGCCACCTTCGATTTCTTTTCCGTAAACTTTTACGAAAGAATTTTTTTCATCCTTTACAAGATAAGCGGTAAGTGTTGCGCTATCGTTTACAAACTCATTTTTACATAAGGCAACGTAAGTTTTTTCAACTCCTCGTTCCCTGAAAGCCGCAAGCAAAGCCTTTTCAGCCTCCGACGTTTTCGCATAAACTATCAGCCCACTGGTATTTCTGTCGAGACGGTGCACCGCGTAAAATTCGCCGCCGTAGCATAGCTCGGAAAACAGCCCTTCGGACGTCACACCCGAGAACTTGTCCGCAACCAAAATGTTTCCATCCTCATAAACGATTTTATGGCTTTCCGTATTCTCCTGTTTTTGCGAAGTGTAATATACGATTTCGTCGCCCGCTTTCACTCGCACGTTTTTGCTGACTCTTACACCATTGACTTTGATATCCTTTCCGCGCAGAAGCGCGGAAAAATAAAACGAACCCTGAGGATAAGCACAGTCCGTAAAATCTTTTAAATTACCGTCTGCCGAAACCGTAAAACTTCTCATAATGCAAATAAAAAATGAATAATATACCCGCCGATAAAAGCCGTCGCAAGCTGCAATACAAAGCATTTTAAAGTAAATTTCAGACCGACTTCCTTACACGAAGCCGACAACGCCGAAACGCAGGCGGGACAAAACAGAATAAAGGTACAAAGCGCGAGCGCGGTCGCCAAATTCAGTCCCGCACCCGCAGGCATAAGCAAAGCAATGGTCGCCGCGACGTTCTCCTTTGCTATAAACCCGCAAATCGCCGCATATGCAAGCCGCCAGTCCGTCACGCCCATCGGATAAAACAGCGGCAATACGATTCTGCTGAACGCCGCAAGAATACTGTTTTCCGCGCTCACGTAAGCAAACGAAAACGAAAAATGCGATAAAAACCAGGAGATGATGCAAAAAAACGAAACAACTCCCGCCACCTTTATTATAAACCCTTTAAGCTGAAAACACAACTTAATTATAACGGCTTTAAAACCCGGAACCGTGATTGGAGTGACTTCCGAGAGCATACCCTCGGCTCCGCCCTTAATAATAAGCGAAAGAGTGAGCGCCGCAAGCACGCCCGAAAAATAGAAACAGGTTATTACGGGAAAGGGATTAGAAAAAAGGGGCGACAACAGAGTTAAAAATACAGGCATTTTAGCTCCGCACGGTACGAAAGGAAGAATTGCAACAGTGCGTTTTTGCGCGCTTACCGTGGAGTAGCCGCGCGTAGTCAGAATTGCCGCCGCCGTACAACCGAACCCCGACACCAGCGAAAATGCCGCTCTGCCTGAAAGTTTCGCCTTTTCGAATACACCGTCCGTGGCAAACGCCAGAACGGAAGTTATCCCGCTCTCATCAAGCAACGCAAGGACAAGATACAGTATTGCAAGCTGCGGCAGAAAAGAGAACACGCTTCCCGCTCCGCCGAGAATGCCTTCGGAGACAAGTGAAATTACCGCCTCGTTGCGCATATTCGAAGTTATTAAAGAGCATAAATCTTCACAGATAAGTTTTTCTACCAGTCCTTTCAGCAACGCGCCGGGCATAATCGGGTGAAAGGCAAGGAAAAACATCAATGTTACGGCAACAATAAAAGCGAACAGCGCAAAACCGCTATTGTAGAAAAGCCTGTCTAATCGCGATACTTTAAGGTTTCCGCTGCTGTAAGCCTCGTACAACTTGATTTTACCGTCGGAAACTTTCGGAAAATTACCCTTTTCGATATACTGACCGAGTTTTTTCGGCGAACAATCGAGAACGGGAACGCCGAGACATGAAGAAAGTTTTTCCGCATCCAGTTTTCCGCCCCTTCTTTTAAGCGCCGCGGTTTTTGTTGCATAAATGACCACGTTTGCACCGGAAGATATGATACGTCTTGTCAGGTTCAGACTGTTTTCCAGAGTGAGCGAATCCACAACGTTTACAACGAGGTCCGCAGTCTTTATTTCATCGACTGCGGACTGTTCTTCCATCGTATACGGAGTAAACGAGTACATTCCCGGCACGTCGGAATAATTTATACCGTTTACCGTTTTGCGTGAGGGCGACGTGGTTACTCCATGGAAATTGCCCGTTCTGAGGCTACTATGCGTAAGCGCGTTAAAGAGGGTTGTTTTCCCCGCGTTCGGATTACCTGCCAGTACGACATTCATATTGTTACCTCTATTTTCTCCGCCAGTGATTTGCGTATTCCGACGCGTACGGCTGCACATGAGATAAGAACACTGCTTTTGAGAAGAGAAAATCCGAGTGCTTCCACCCGCTCGCCTGACTTTATTCCCAACGCCGTCAGCCTTGCCTTGACTCCTCCCGACAGGTTTATTGCTGTTATTTTCGCGCTCTGTCCGCGCTTCAAATCGAAAACGGTCATAGAATAAATCTATGACCGTATGTTTTCTTTAATGACTTCTACCAATCCGCCAATCCGCATAAATAATCGAGCGACACATCGAAAATTTCCGCCAACCTCAATAAATAAGACATAAACGGCTCGCGCACGTTGTTTTCCCATTCGCTGATACTCGATTGCGACACCCCCATAAGCCGTGCAAGTTTTGTCTGCGAAAGGCTTTTTTCAAGTCTTAAATATTTCAGATTTTCGGAAAATTCGCACTTCATACTTTTTTTCTCCAAATAAAAATATCTTTTACTTTTATCACTATAAAATTATAACAAAACAAAATATTGTTTTTATCCCATTTCGGTATTAAAAATACACATCCCCGTCGCCCTGAGACGTAGACGAAGAAAATTAGTTTCGCTAACGCTCAACATGACAAAGAAGCGCTCAACATGACGGTTTAATGTCAACTTGACAATCTCCGTCATTCCGCCCTTGTGTCATTTTAAGCTGTATCGGTCATTTTGAACGTAGCGAAAAACCGAAAGGTTGACCGCATAAAAATAAGTATATTATACGACTTAAACATCACAAAAAATAAAACTACGCGCAATGCGCGTAGTTTATATTATCTCCAAAAAGCGACGAATAAACAAAAAGGCTTTCCTTCTTCGGAAAGCCTCTTTGTTATATTATTTTACGAGCGTAAGCGTAACTTTTTCGCCGTTTACGTTCTGTTCTTTACAAAAGCCCTCGGCTTCGCCTTCAGAAATACTCTCCGCAAGCACATCCGAAGCAAACGCCCCTGCTTTTAAAACCTTCAATGCATTCCCCTCGGCTTTATAATAGACTTTGATTCTGTCGGTAACTTCAAAACCCGCTTCCTTTCTCATATTCTGAATTCTGGAAACAAGTTCGCGTTCGGTGCCCTCGAGAATGAGTTCTTCCGTAAGCTCTGTATTGAGCGCGACGGTAACTCCTCCGTTTTCCGCAGCTACAAAGCCGCCCGCACTCTCGGTGAAAATCTGCAAATCTTCCTGCATAAGAATTACGTCTTCGCCAGCTATTTCATAGCTTCCTCCGTTTTTGACGGCGTCCACCACTTCTTTGGCGTTACAGTTTGCCAAAAACGCGGAAATTTTACCGAGCTTTTTACCGTATTTCGGTCCGAGCGTTTTAAGCTGAGGTTTGAGTTTATAACTTATATATTTTTCGGCGTTTTCGGCAGAATGCAGTTTTTTGACGTTGAGTTCTTCCAGAATAATATTCTTTTCCTCATCCGAAAGCACCGATTTTGCGTCGGAAACGACGAACATTTCCGAAAGAGGCTGGCGGTTTTTGAGATTGCCGGCGTTTCTCGCCGCTCTGCCCGCTATTACAATCTTCATAACCTCGCCCATACCGTTTTCGAGCTCTTTGTCGATAAACGATTTATCGCACTCGGGGAAACTGCAAAGATGAACAGACTTGGGCGCGTTTTTATAGAACTGAGGAACAAGATTGCCGTACATCATCTCCGCAATAAACGGAGTGTACGGAGCGGTAAGTTTTGAAAGAGTGACGAGCACCGTATACAAAGTGGTATACGCCGCCGCCTTATCTTCCGTCATCTCCGCTCCCCAGTATCTGTCGCGACAACGACGTACATACCAGTTTGAAAGCACGTCGGTAAAATCCTGCAACGCCCGCGAACTTTCGAATATCTCATAATTTTCAAGCGCCGATTCAACGGATCCGACAAGCGAATTGAGGCAAGAAAGTAACCACTTATCCATAAGTGAGAGTTTACATTTCTTCAAATCGTATTTCGAAGGGTCATATTTATCTATTTCGGCATACAGCGTAAAGAACGCATAAGTGTTCCACAGCGTTCCGATATATTTTCTCTGAGCTTCGGAAACGGTTTCTTCGGAGAATCTCGAAGGAAGCCAGGGCGCCGATGACGTATAGAAATACCAGCGCACCGCGTCCGCACCCTGTTTGTCCAGAACACTCCAGGGGTCTACGACGTTCCCTTTGTGTTTTGACATCTTTATGCCGTTTTTGTCGTTGACGTGTCCCAAAACAATACAATTTTTGAACGGCGCTCTGCCGAACAGAATTGTGTTTATAACCAGGAGGGTATAGAACCAACCTCTCGTCTGATCGACCGCCTCTGAGATAAAATCGGCGGGGAAAGTTTCCTTAAAGAGGTCCTTGTTTTCAAACGGACAATGATACTGCGCAAAGGGCATCGAGCCGGAATCGAACCAACAATCTATTACTTCGTGAGTACGGCTCATTTTTCCGCCGCACGAGGGGCATTTGCAGGTCAGTTTATCGAGGTAGGGACGGTGTAATTCTATCTCGCCCTTTACCCCGCACTTTTCCTTTAATTCGGCTTTGCTGCCGATAACCTCCGTTGCGCCGCAATCGGGGCATATCCACACGGGAAGAGGCGTTCCCCAGTATCTGTCGCGGGAAAGTCCCCAGTCGATGACGTTTTCAAGGAAGTTGCCCATTCTTCCTTCTTTTATGTTGTCGGGCATCCAATTTACGGAACGGTTAGCCGCGATTATTTCATCCTTAACTTTTGTCACCTGAATAAACCAACTCGATTTGGCATAGTACAAAAGAGGCGTATCGCACCGCCAACAATGAGGGTAATCGTGCTCAAAAGGAACCACCTTGAACAAAAGCCCCTTGCTTTCAAGCATTTCCAGAATGGTTTTATCCGCTTTTTTCGCAAACACACCGTTCAATAACGCAAAACGCTCGTCAAAACAGCCGCGCTCGTTGACAAGCTGTACCACGGGAAGAGTATATCGCTTGCCTACCTTATAGTCGTCCTCTCCGAATGCGGGCGCGATATGTACGACGCCCGTACCGTCTCCCATCGTTACGTAATCGTCGCAGACGACGTAATGCGCCTTTAAGGGCGCCGAAGCAGGAGAGACGCGTTTGACTTCTTCGCTCGTCTCGGCAAACAAAGGCTCGTACTCCAAGCCTTCCCATTCTATTCCGTTTTTTCTCTCCAATACTTTATACTCTTCGAAAAACCTGCCTGCGAGCGCCTCCGCAAGTATATACCGCGTACCCTCGCTCTCTATCTCGACGTACGGCTCGGAGGGATTCATACAAAGCGCAACGTTTGAAGGCAGAGTCCAGGGAGTTGTGGTCCAGGCAAGAATATAACGGTTATCGGCGCCCTTGACCTTAAAACGCGCCACCGCGGAATTTTCCTTAACGAGTTTATAGCCCTGCGCCACCTCGTGCGAAGAAAGCGCCGTGCCGCACCTGGGGCAATAGGGCACTATTTTATGTCCCTTATAAAGGAGACCCTTTTTATGCATCTCTTTGAGCGCCCACCACTCGGATTCGATATAATTATCGTCATACGTGACGTAGGGGTTGTCCATATCGACCCAGTAGCCGACGCGGTCTGACATCTTTTCCCATTCGCCCTTGTATTTCCAAACCGACTGTTTGCACTGCGTAATGAACGGCTCGATACCGTAATTTTCAATCTGCTGCTTGCCGTCCAGACCAAGAAGTTTTTCGACTTCCAGTTCCACGGGCAAACCGTGAGTATCCCAACCCGCTTTCCTTAAAACGTGTTTGCCTTTCATAGTCTGATAACGGGGTATAATATCCTTCATTACCCTCGTCAGAATATGACCGATATGCGGTTTACCGTTTGCTGTGGGAGGTCCGTCGTAAAAGGAAAACTCCTCTCCGCCTTTATTTTTCTCTATACTCTCCGAAAAAACGCCGTTATCTTTCCAGAACTTTATAACTTCTTTTTCTCTTTCAACGAAATTCAACGATGTGTCAACTTTCTTATACATTTCAAAACTCCTGAATTTCCTTAATTATATAAAAAAAACGTTCAAATGTAAAGTTTTTTAATAAGGAGAAAATAAAAAGCCGACGCGGAAAACCTACCGCCTCGGCTTAAAATACAATATTCCGTAAAAATATTTTCACCGCTCCGTTTACCTATCGTCACCCGATTTCAGTTCAAACCAAATGGAGAGAAGAAAAGTAAGCAAAAGACCGAACGAAAGGCTTGCAATAATTCCGAAAAACAAAATCATACAGCCGTATACAGCGCTGGCAAGACATGCGTAACATATTCCGAAAATCAGCGAAAATAACATTCCAGCCCCTGTAAGAGCATAGATGAGGTTGATGTAAAACTTTTTATCTTTATCGAACATAAAAGATTCCTCCGAAATTAAAAGACGACATTTATTATTTTACGCGACGAAACCGGAGTTTCGTTACGTTAACGGTTATGCAAGCGGAATCTGAGCTTTTGCGTTTATATCGAGCGGCGCAAAATTACCCGCGCGATATTGAATAAGACCTTCCGCGGCAATCATAGCCGCATTGTCCGTGCAGAACTTTTTCTCGGGCAGAACAAGTTTTATACCCGCTTTTTCGCATTCGGCTTTAAGACGGGCGCGCAGATAACCGTTTGCAACGACTCCGCCGCCGGCGCTGACAGTCTTTATGCCGCACTCGCGCGCGCAGCGCACCGCGCCCGCGACAAGCGGCTCGACAGCCGCTCTCTGAAAGGAATTCGCCACGTCGGCTGCGTTCAAATTTATCCCTTTCTGTTCGGCATTGTGACAATAATTTATGACGGCGGTTTTAAGTCCGCTGTACGAAAATTTCAGACCGTCCGAATTTCTGACCTTGGCCGAAGGAAATTGTATACAGTCGCGCCCCTGTTCGGCAAGTCTCTCCACATTGACCCCTCCGGGATAAGGGAGCCCGAGAACGCGCGCAACTTTATCAAACGCTTCTCCTGCCGCGTCGTCGAGCGTGCCGCCCAGAACTTGCGACTTAGTATAGCTTTCCGTATGCAAAACAGCCGTGTGCCCGCCGCTTGCAAGAAGCGTTATAAAAGGCGGTTTCAAATCATTGTCAACAAGGTATGCCGCCGCCATATGCCCGCGTATATGATTTACGGCGATAAGAGGAATATCGAGCGTATACGCAAGAGACTTGGCAAACGAAAGTCCGACAAGAAGCGCCCCGAGAAGTCCCGCGCCGTAAGTTACGGCTACGGCATCGATTTCGCGGGCGGTTACGCCCGCTTTTTCGAGAGCGAGCGCCACGACCTCGTCGACGGCTTCGGTATGCGCGCGAGAGGCGATTTCAGGCACCACACCTCCGTATTTCGCCTGTTCCGTTGCGGAAGAAATAATCTCGCTTGACAAGAGCTTATTTCCCCTTATAACAGCGGCGGCGGTCTCGTCGCAACTTGATTCCAAGCCCAGAATTACGGGGTTTTCTTTAATTTTAAATGATTTTATATCGTACATTTATTCCTGCGTAGCGGTAAATCAAATAGTAAACATACATTGAAGACGGAAATACGAATTTCTAAACCGTCTTTTTAAGGTAATCGATAATAAAGCCCTGTAAATCTCCGTCCATTACAGCCTGCACGTTGCTGTTTTCGAAACCCGTACGGTGGTCTTTTACCAAAGTATACGGACAGAAAACATAGCTTCTTATCTGACTTCCCCATTCTATTTTCTTGATTTCGCCTTTGAGTTCGGCGTCTGCGGCTTCGCGGTCGGCAATCTGCCGTTCCACGAGCTTCGCGCGCAGATATTCGAAAGCCATAGCTTTGTTCTGCAACTGACTTCTCTCGTTCTGACAGGTTACGACGATACCCGTTGGGAAGTGCGTTATTCTTATCGCCGTCTCCGTCTTGTTTACCTTTTGTCCGCCTGCGCCCGACGAGCGGTATAC
>CATKEF010000080.1 GCA_949747905.1 uncultured Eubacteriales bacterium | reverse complement strand
TCGGCGTTGAGGTCTACGGGCTGCGAGCCGTACACGCTTGTTGCAAGGTCTTTATTTACGGAAACCTCTATAATGCGCTTGATTACTTTGAAATCTCCTGAAACGTTATTTTCTATAACGTAGTTTGCGCTCTTGGCGTTTGCCGTACCGAGAACGGGAACAAATTCGTAATTTTGCCCCGCAAGCGCGTTCAGTGGCGCTGTAACAACATTGTCGCCGTCGCGCACTTCCATCAATATAATCTGTCCGTCGCGGGCATAAATCTCTTCGGCAACGGAAAAATACGTACTGTTGTCAAACGCCTCCGAGTCGTTGTATTTCCCGAACAAGTCTCCGTAAACGTGTTCGGCGTTTTTGCCTGTAACGTTGAGCGATTTCGGCGTTATTACAAGATTGATGTCATATTCCGCAATCGCATAATTATTTTCATCATCCGCAAACGCGCTGACTTTCACCGTATAAGGAACGGCGGCAACGTCCACGGGCGCGTTTTCAGTCGTATAATTGAGTTTGAGCGCGGGAGCCGCAGTTTTATCGTCTACAGATTTTTTAACTGCGTTAACAACGATTGCTTCCGGCAACTGCCCTTCACCGTTATAGACCGTGAAGATTTCCTCTGCTACGGAGATTCCGCCGAAAGTCCACTCGATTTCCACCGTACGGGGCACAACGGTGAACTCTTTTGTTCCCGTCCAGTCCTGGAACTGTCCCTTATCCGTAAATTCGATTGTAAATTCGACCAGATAATGTCCAGCTTCCCAAGGCAGACCTTCGACAAGGTCGGCTTCCGCTATCTTCGAGCCGTCCGCCGTACCGTCCGGGTTGGCTTTATAGAAACCGTACGAAGTATTCGCTATCTCGGCATCACCGAACTCCGCCGCGGGAGTCGCGGTGAAAAGTTTATCTCGGGTGATTTTTTCGTCATCCGAAATTATTCCCACGCCGACGGAATAACCGTTCTGACCGTAAATATAACCGTCTTTTCCTTCAACCTGATTGTTGACCGAAACCGTTATGGTTACCTGCGAAGCGGTAATCGCATAGTATAGATATACTTTCACGCCGTCGGTAGCGTATACGGTTTCGAAGTAGACGCCGCCGGGGATAAATGCCGAACCGGCAAATCCATCATTATCGGCGTTGTCGAATTCAACTGTCCAAAGATAATTGTAATAATCGGAATCGGTGATTGTCAGCAGCGCATAATACTGACCGCGTATTACAGCCGAGGAATCGTCCGGGCTTATGTCCGCACGGTATGCCGATTCTTCGACGTATCCGCCGCCCGTACGCTTACCGTAAAGAACGCTATATTCGGCTCCTCCGCACGACCCAGTAAACATCGTGAACTCTTTGTATCCGTTTGTCTGTTCCATTGCGCGCATTGCGCCGAGTGCGGGCGCGGTAAGAGTTTTACGCGAAATTTCCGCAAAGTCGGCAATAGAATACGTATATTCCGATTTGCCATAATCGCGAACGTCATCACCCGACCAACAATAATTTTTACCGTCGGACAATTTAAACTTAACGCTGTAATTACCGGCATTGGTAAAGGTAAACACTCCGTTTGCGGCATCGAAAGCACATCCTTCCGTAAATGTCCTGGCGGATTCTTCCACGGAAGTTTTATACCAGTTTAACGGTCGAACGCCAACGACCGACGCAGTCATTTTGTCGTAACCATTAAACATGTGAGATTGCGAAGTTCCGTCATACTCGCCCTCGAACACGTCTCCGAGGTCGGGCTTTGCAACCTGAGCTTTCTCTACGAAATATTCGTTAAAACGGTTTGACACGCCGTCCAAAGTATAGTTATCCGCAGATTTACCGCTTAAAGAAACTGCATAAGAATAATATTTGCCCGCATCCTCGGGTATAATATCCGCCGAGCTTCCGCTTTCATCGTTTCTGTAAACGACGCTCACCGTAACGATATCTCCGCTGCCAGTCGGAATATTCGCAACTTCGGCAGTCGCGCCAGCTGTATTGCCATAGACGTGCGAAACGTTATCCCAACCCAAAGTTACCGCAAGTTTAGTTATCGTCAAGGTAAACGTAACCGCAGTCTGCGTACCGTCCGTCCATTTATAATCGGAAGCAGGCACAACCGTTACAGTATATGCCGCAACTCCCCTGTCCGCAATTTTAACGTCTCTTATATCGGGGTTGCCTTCAATACCATCGACGGTTATCGCAAGACGCATTTTACCGTTTGCTCCGACATAAATATCGGAATAATTGTTTATAAAATCGGAGAATTTATATGCGCTTCCCTTATATTCCACCGTTACAGCGGTACCGCCAACCGTAAGCGTGGGCTTTTCGAATTCGGGAGAAACAATCTCGAATTTAACGGAGATGTTTTTCAGAAATTCGCCGGAATAATTTTCATCTTCGACGGGAAGATAATTTTTATAAACCTTGGCATTCTGCGTACCCGTATTGGCGCCGAAACCGGTAATCTTTATGAAATAAACGCCTGAGGAATAAACTACCGATTTTCCGTCTTCTTTATTTTCGACGGGTTGCGTACACTCCGCGTCGGTATAAATTTCGTATTCGCTTACCGAAATAAGCGCGTTATCCGCAGCATAAACGTCGGGGGCATAAGAAGGCAAAGTCTGCGCAACCCCACCCTCCTTAAAGTCGTATGACAGGGAAGTCGCGCCCGACTTTCCATCCCAGCTCACAACGAAGTGCGCGCGGTTGACGGTATATGTAAGATTTTTTGTGGTTCCCTCCGCATTGTCGTTCCACTTATAGTTCAAAGGCGAAACGAGTTTGAGTCCTACGGTATAATCGCCTGCATTCGTAACAGAGAACACACCCGACTGAACCGCAGGTGTAGCTATATCTCCCTCTGCGCCGTAAGATACGCCCTTTACGGAATCTACGAAAACTATTCCGTCCGTCCACGCGGCGCTGCCACCGCCTACGGAAAACGTCACGTTAACGTTATGCGCTTCTCCGTCGTAAGTGAAAGACTCAGACAATCCGAGGTCGGAAACGGTCTGCTTCCCGATAGTTCCGTAGAACACGAGAGCATCGTTTGCGCCGTCGGAGTTTTTCCAGACGTAATTGGGATTGAGCGAAATTGTAACAGTATAAACGCCCGCTTCCGTAAGCGTAATTATGCCGTCGGTCTGCACATTTTCCAGACCGTCAACCATGGTTGTCTCATCGGGAGCAAGACGATGCGCCGATACCGTGACGGTTACAATCTTATCGGCACCGTTGCCACCCGCAACGTTGCCGCCGGGAATCGATTCCCAGTTTTTAAGTTCGGCTTCTGTTCCCGTCGCACCGTACGTTCCTATTATTCCCGCGCTCGCAAGGTCTGTAGCCCAACCCTCTTCGGTTATCTCTATTTTCGTGACCGAAACGGGAGTAATTTTGAATACCGCGTTGGCTGAAGGCAAATCGTAATCGCCCTCAAGGTCGCTTTCTCCGAGCGTTGTATCAAACACCGCGACATAATTGCCTACCGGCCAGGAAGAAAAAGTCAAATCGGTTATTTCCTCACCCGTAGGCTTACCTGCCGCATCCGCCTTATAATATTTGGGGGTATCGGGGATAACGGCGTAAAAATGCGACGGGTCGCCTTTCACAAAATTAAACCGCGGTGCGGCGTTATTACCGTATTTGAAATCGTTTGTCGACGCGGTAAACGTATGCTCGCGCTTTTCTATGACAAAATCAACGTCTAATGAAATCTTTTCATCCGCAAAAGTGTAATTTTTACGGAAATCTGATTTTATTTCAACGGTAACCGGATAAGTGTCCGCATGCAGGAAAAGCGCGCCGTCAGTAATTATATCAAGAACATTTTCCGCGTTATGGTTGTACTTTGTTGCAAAATTAGCATTGGTAACGTCGATAAACTCGCTAGCGGAACGTTTCGTACGGTCATATGTGAATATCTTAACGGCATCGTCGCCGAGAGTAAGAATTCTCTTTTTTACAACAACGGAAATTCCGTTGCCCGCACGCGTTTTCGAAGCAAGGTATGCATTCGTGGACTTTGTGATTGCGTACAAGGTATAGCTGCCCGCGTCTATTTCCGCAGGTTCGTTATAGCTTTCGTAATCGTAATTTACCGGGTCGTAAGTTTCCCCGGACTTAATATATACAATTTTATAAGGCACGCAGATACGTTCGTTATCGCCTTCCGAAACCGCGTCGGAAGTAAGCGTGTAAGTTCTTCCGCCTACCGTACCTGTAACCGTGGGATTGATGTCGTCGCCGTAATAAATATCGCCGGCAATACTCTTGAGATTTACCGCTATCGTACCTTTATTTACGGTAATGCGGTAAACGACGAATCTTCCTTCGGGGTCTGCGGTAATATTGGAGCTTGTTACGGAAGAAACGAGATTATATTCTTTTTGGCTTACTTCGTCGGTACCCAACGCAATTTTAACATAAAAAGTTCCGCCGGACTTGAACGATATCTTACCGTCCGCATAGGAGACATATTCGTCGCTCACCTCGCCTCCGACACATTCCGCATTATTATAAATACCGACGGTCATGCCGAGGCTGTCGCCGTATACAAGCTGGTTTACGTCAATATCCTTGGTTAGCCCTTCTTTATACGTTTCCGTATTCGTATTGATAACAGGCGCGTTCACGGGGTCTTTAACCACGTTCAAAGGTCTGTTTGCGTCTCCGACAATACCGATTTTAGCGGAAGTCTTCAAAGTTCCGTATGTAAACTGAACTTCTACTCTTTGAGTTTTTACGGAAATTTTATCCTCAGTAACACCGTTTTTATCCGTTATAACGGTTTTCAAAAATCTATTCGTAAGCGTTGCGTCGTCTTCGACGTAGAAGTCTGACAAATTCAAAGTCGTTTCGAATTCTTCGCCGTCCTCGTCCGCATAATACAACGTAACGGACAGTCCGCTGTAATCGAAGTTGTGATGCATTACCTGCGTGGGCATATACGTACTCGAATCGACGTCGCTGATTGTTCTGGCAATGGCAATCGGCGTGGAATAACTTATGCCCGCAACTTTCGCTTCGTCCTTTGCTTCGGGATTGTCTACGCTCCGCACGGTAATGGTTTTCGTATAAGTAAAAGCAGACTGGTTGGACGAATCTTCGTAATCTTTGATAATTTTTGCGGTGGGCGCAAGAGAACCGATAAAATCTATATCGCCCGCGACGGCGGGTCTCTGACTCCCATCGTTCATCGTAAGTGTAACGGCGCTCACGAAATTTTCTTTGAGAAGTCTCGTATATGAATTAAGCGTACCGTATCCGTCGAGCACATTATCGAAAGCCGTTTTGTCTATTTTTACTCCGACAACGGATACGTCGGCAAAGTTTATCGAAATACTTGCGGTGTACGCGCCAATCGTGACGGTTACCGTACGATTCTGTTCTTCGTTCGACTGAGTTGTGTTGGTAGAGATAGGGAAAGACTGACCGTTATATGTAGCTTCGCTCAGCTGGTGCTGTTCGTTATAAGCAAGCACGAGCTGTTTTCTCGAATTCTCGTAAACCGCGGAAACCGTAAGATTCTCGAAAATCTGTTCGGGCGTCGCCCCTTTGACGAACGCGTCGATTTTTACTTCCTTACCGTCGGCGTCCTTTGCAAAAGTCTTGTAATACAGTCCTTCGAGAATAAGTCCTGCGCCGGGGCGCAGGTCAACGCCGATTAGCTGCGCGGCAGTAACTTTGACCGTGACGCTCTCGGTAATATACGAATTGCCCTGACCGCGGACACGAACATTGAAAGTCGCCGTCGAACCGGCGTATACGAGATTTATGATTTCGTACATATCGCTTCTCAGCACGTTACCGTCCTGGTCGGACACCGTCAATTCCGGTATTTTCGCAATAGTATCTTCGGTGTGGTCGTCCGTAATGGCGCTTACTCCCGTCACCGTAACACTCGTTATAGTTTCGGTATCGGGTGTGTCTTCTTCCGAAGCAACTTTTACATAAACGTCGCGAACGGCGCTTCCCGAAGAAACCAGAAGAGACAAAGAATCGTTATCGGGACGATTTTCTGTAAGCAGCACGCCGTCGGGAATAACCGTACCGTCTCCGTACGCCAGCACATACTCGCCATAAGCAAGAGTATACGTTTCGGATTCCGTAAAGTTACCTTCCGGGTTAATCGTACCTCTTACGTTAAGCATATTTTTCAGACCTCGCGCCGTTGTTATACCGACGTAAACGCCCGTATAATCATCCGGCGTGATAACGTCCAACGCCGTATAGTCGCGGTAAGGCGCCGCGGTTGCCGCGGGCTCTTCGTCCGCGGCGCTGACCGAATCGTGCGGTCTGCCGCCGAGACACAACATAAGCGTACCACCGAGCAGCGAAAGACAGCCGATGACTGCCAACGCAATAATCAAACAACTTTTTTTCAATGAAAATCTTCCTATCATACCGTCCCTCCCCGTTATACGCAACTTCTCCGTTAAACTGAGAGTTTAACGGCTTAACAAAATCGCGCTCGCGGCAAAAATTCAAAGTTTAGCGAGTTCATCCCTGAGCTTCTGCATATTTTTGCGTTCCACTTCTATCAGCGAAGTGTACACCTTAAAATATTCGACATCCGTCGGATTCGGCGTCTGCGCATTTATAATCGCTTCAAGCAGAGCCGACTGGCTGCGTCCGCGCTTTCTTTCGAGTTCTTCGATTTCGCGTTCGCTTTCGGCAATTTTGCGTTTCAGGTCACCTTTTCTTGACATTTTTGTATCTCCTTCTCTCTTTTTATAAATATATGCACGCAGAAGTAAAGCTCAATTCAACTTATTAATGCATTCTACGGTGTGCAGATAATCTTTTTTAACTTCTTCGAACAATGCAGACAAATCATCCCCGAAAGCGGTGCGCCCACGTAAAATTTCAGTAAGACGCGCGGAAGAATCGTATAGTTTCGTAAGCGAAAGATTCATACACACGCCCTTAATGGTATGTGCGGCGCGAAACGCTTCCTCGGTATTTTTTTCCGAAAACGATTTTTCAAGCAACACAAAACTTCCGTCGGACGCAACCTTCGCAAGAAATCTCGCCACGCGCTCGTCCGTGCGCAGACGGCTTATAACGTCTTCGTAATTCCCTCCGACTTCCGAATAAACTTCCTTTACGGTCATAATTGTCTCCTTTTAATTTTGCTGCTTCAAAGTGCCTTTCATAGACTTGTCGTAAAATGCGAAACCGTTCTTCTTATCACGTTTGACGGAATACATCGCCGTATCCGCCATAAGGAACAGCGTCTCATAATCGGAAGCATCTTCCGAACAGGCTACACCCATACTTATCCCTACGTCGAATTCACAGTATTTTTCCGTCAATCTCTTGAATATGCGCTTAGTCTGCGGCAACACGCTGTCCTGATATTCCATAAATATGACGAACTCGTCGCCGCCCATACGCGCCGCAATATCGGTGCTTCTTATGTTCGCTCTTATGCGGTCCGCAACCGCGGCAAGCACTTTGTTCCCGAACAGATGCCCGTATTTATCGTTTGCCTGCTTGAAGTCGTCGATGTCGAACATCGCAAGCGCAAACCTTCTGCCCCCTGCTTCCGCAAGGAGTTTTTCTATTTTTAATTTGGCGGTGTCGTTGTTGTAGAGCCCGGTGCGTTCGTCCACTTCGGCTTTCTTTTCGAGGTTACGCATTGTAACGGTTTCGTCGTTGACATCCATTATTTTGCCTATTGCGCCTTCGAACTCGGGTGACTCGCTGTCTCCCCACATAGTTTTCGCTACAATTTTAGTCCATTTTCGTTCCCCGCCGAAAGTCAGCTGAAACATTGAAGTAATAACGGGACTGATGGCCGAAGCAGACCGCATCGATTCAAGAAGCCTATTAAAATCATCTTTTGAAAACACCGAGTGCCATTCGGCGTTGTTTTGCGGGTCGTCTATGCGCATGGGTAGCCCCAAAGTTTGCGCCCCTCTTTCGGAAAGCAACAAAGTTTCCGGCACCGAGGTATATTCGAACACGATTTCTCCCGTAAGGTCCGAAAGATAACGGAATTTCTGACGTTCGCGCTCCAAAAGTCTTATCGAGCGGGCAGATGCATCAGAACGGCTACCCTTTAAAATATGTTTAACCGAGTCCTGTATTTTTTCTTCCGACGCATTTCCGAGCGAAACGAGATGCAATTCTTTTTCAAGTTTGGGTGCAAGCTCGCGCAGGCAATCGAGCAACAATGGATTGAACGTGCCGCATTCGCCGCGCAAAATCATTTTCACGGCTGTTTCGGGAGCATATGCGTCTTTATAAACGCGCTTGCTGGTAAGAGCGTCGTAAACGTCCGCAAGCGAAACAGCTTGCGCAGCAATCGGGATTTCGTCGCCCACAAGTCCGTCCGGATAGCCCCGTCCGTCATATCTCTCATGATGCCAACGACAAATCTGATAACCGATTTTCACCAGCTCCTCGTCTTTGCGATAAGGAATATCGCCAAGCATCTTGGCGCCTTCTAAAGTGTGCTTTTTCATTATTTCGAATTCCTCGGGAGTAAACCGACCGGGTTTATTGAGTATCTCCGAAGGAATCGTTATTTTTCCTATATCGTGCAGCGCCGAAGCATTGCTTATAACCCTTATATCCTGCGGAGTCAATTTATACTTATCCGTCATGCTGACAAGCTGTTCGAGAACGAGTTGAGTAATATAATTGACATGCAAAACGTGCAGACCGCTTTCACCGTTTCTGAATTCGACGATATGAGAAAGAATTTCAATCATAAGACTGTTATCCTTCTCTTTCTGATAAATCTGACGGGTGAGAAGTTCGGACATCTCTTTCTGACGGGCGCCCAACATAAAGTTACATGCAACACGGTGTTTTACCGTTCGTTCGTCGAAAGGACGGCTGATATAATCTATTGCTCCCAAATCATAGGCACGGTCTATGTACATGCCGCCCGATTCGGCGGAAATCATTATAACCGGAACGGTCTTAATCCATCCCGTACGGTTCATCATGGAAAGCACACCGAACCCGTCCATCTGAGGCATGACTATGTCTAGAAGGACGAGCGAAATTTCCAGTTCCCGTTCATGCAGAATTCTGATTGCTTCAACGCCGTTTTCGGCTTCAACAATTTCGAAATCTTCCTCCAACATATCCGCCAAAAGGGAACGGTTGAGTTCGGAGTCGTCGACGATGAGAATTTTTCTTTTATTTTTTCGCATCTTTTCCTCCGATAATTTCGGCAATCAGCGTTTTGAGTTTTTTCATATCTATGGGCTTTGCCATATGCGCGCTCATTCCCGAGGAAAGAGCCTCTTTTACATCGTCGTCAAAAGCGTTTGCCGTCATTGCTATAATGGGTATACTCCCCGCCTCTTTATGTCCGCAAGCTCTTATCGCGCGAGTAGCCTCGTAACCGTTCATAACCGGCATCTGAACGTCCATAAATATAAGGTCGTAGGTACCGGGGGTACTTGCCGAAAATTTGTCGAGCGCCTGACGTCCGTCCCCTACTATGTCGCATTTAACGCCTTCACAGTCAAGAAGTTCCTGTAAGATTTCCGCATTGATTTCGTTATCTTCCGCGGCAAGCACTTTGAGTCCTTCGAGCGGGAATTCATCGGAGCCGCGCTCCTTTTCCGACGCATTTTCCTCATTACGGCGAAGCTGAATAACGGCGTTTCTGAAATTGGAAACGAAGAACGGTTTGGGCAGAAATAAATCAATACCCGCAGCACGGGCCTCGTCCTCTATTTCATCGAAGCTGTAAGATGTCAGAACCATAATCGGCACGCCCGCGCCGACCTTGGCGCGAATTCTCTTGGCTGTTTCGACGCCGTCCATACCCGGCATTTTCCAGTCAAGAAGAACTATATCGAATGCTTCGTCCGCATCGTATGCTTTGCTCACTTTTTCAACCGCGCTCTCTCCGTCGAGCGCATAGTCGACAGTCACGCCCGTGTCGCGCATAAGCTCGCGAACGTCAACACAAATATCCTCCTCGTCGTCGACAACCAGTACGCTGACAATGTTATTGTTGAACCAGAACGCAACGTCATCCTGACCGCTGTTTTCCACAACGGCAAGTTCGAGTTCTACCGTAAACGTACTGCCTTCACCCTGCTTGCTTTCAACCGCAATGGTGCCGCCCATAAGTTCGACGATATTTTTCGTAATCGTCATTCCGAGTCCGGTACCCTGTATTTCCCTTGTAAACGCCGTAGTTTCGCGCGCAAACGGCTCGAATACAACTTTGAGGAAATCTTCGCTCATACCGAGACCGTTATCGGAAACAATGAATTTTAAGTGCACGTGATTGTGCGCCGACTTTTCCACCGCCTCAACCGTCAAGGCGATTTTTCCGCCCTCGGGAGTATATTTAACGGCATTCGATAAAAGATTCAACAATATTTGGTTGATGCGCAGTTTGTCTCCGAAAACCTTCTCTGGCAACACGCCTTTCGTATGCACTTCGAAACTATGCTTTTTACCCTTTGCCTGCGGAGTGATAATCGAAGTTATTTCGTCCACGAAAACGGAGAAATCAAACTCTTCGATATGAAGAGAAGTCTTGCCGCTTTCGATTTTGCTCATATCGAGTATATCGTTAATCAGGCTCAGAAGATGCTGACCGGAAAACATTATTTTACGTATATACTCTCGTACTTTCACGGGATTATCCGCATCTTTTGCCAAAAGCGTAGAAAAACCTATAATCGCATTCATAGGCGTGCGTATATCGTGCGACATATTCGAAAGGAAGTTACTCTTAGCCGCATTAGCCGATTTTGCAATTTCAAGAGCGGAATTCAAATCGGCGCTCATTTTCCTGTCTTTCGTTCTGTCCGACATCGTAAGCACATATACGTTTTTATCGTTATCGCGCACCGCGTTTCTGACCGCGACGTGATACCAGTATTTGTCCTGCGTTTTTACGTTATGAAAAGGCACGTCGTCTTCCCACACGAAGGTATCATCCAATTCACCCAATTCATTGCGCGTAAGCACATGAGGAGCTTCCGAAGCCGCACACGAAAGTTTGTTGACGTCGGCGAGAACGGAATCCGCACCGATACCGAGAACCTGCTTTATGTTGGAACTTACGTAATCCGCAGTACTTTTTTCAGGGGAAAACAACATGAATATATCGTTGGAGTTGTTAGTAAGTAAATCGAAGAGTTGTTCGCGCGACTTGACAATCTGTTCCTGCTCTTTCATCTTCTGCCTGCTCATCGATATCAGAAGCCATGCGACAGCAGTCATAACGCAAGCAAAAATAGAGCCCATAACCACGATTGTTACAGTTCTGAAAAGGCTCATATTGCTGTTTACTATTTCGGATGGCGCGGTACCTATGAGCATCCAGTCGCTGAAACCGACCGGCATATACGACATATAATATTCGGCATTATCCGTTTTTGTACGGACAAGAACGGTTCCCGTGTTTTCCTCGACTTTTTCCGAGCGCCATTTTTCCGAAAGAGCGTCTACGGTCGTTCCGTTCAAAATACAATCGTTTTTCAGATGGTCGAGAAAGTTTTCGGAAGAAGAAATTTCGACTCCCGACTGCAAAAGAACGTTACCGTTAGGAAGCATTACGGTACACTCCCCTTTGCCGTCAAACGCCCTTACCACAAGCGCATTCTGCATATCGTCGTCGTTAAGCAAAATAGCAATCGCATTGTACGGAAACACTCCATTCAAATCGTAAGAATATGAATCGCTTTTCTGGACGGGTACGGCAAATATAATCTGACGGGTATCGTTCTGCTGAACACCTTGCCAGACCACCGCGCCGACGTCGGCATTCCCGAATATTTCTCCGACGTTTCTGCGGAAAATAAGCGTTTCTATAGTTCCGTCCGTCTTCTTGCCTTGCACCTGTCTCGCATCGTCGTCCTCGGTGTTGATAAAATAAAATTCCGTAAAGCCGCAAATCTGCTCTTGCTCTTTTATAAAGTTTTCAAGCTCGTCGGAATTTTTCCAACGGTCTTCATCCTTAGTAATATTCGTTATGTAAGTTTCCCAGCTGCGCAAAAGTTTTCTGTTGTCCGAAGCCACCTCTTTCAAAGTGGTATTAACCTGACCGAATATTTCTTCAAGATGTCTCGCGCTTTCCTTGAAAATCTGGTTCGACATAAAAAATGAATATAGAATTATCGTCACGCAAACCAGAATAAAACAGACCGAAAGTATCGAAATTTTACGAAATTTACTCTTATTCATCCGCAAAAAAACTCCAGGAAAAGATTGAGACAATTATTCAAATTATATTTTATCACACAACTTGCCTCTTGTAAACAATATTTTATAATTTAGCATTACAAATATTGCCAAAAGACGACTTTTTACTTACAACTCAATTTCCGACAGCTTATTTTTTCCACATACCGAATGCAATAATTTGACAATACATGTCTTCGTGTTATATAATCTTAAATAAATATTTTACAGGCGGCAAAGTTATGCTCGATTTGCAAAAAATTTACCGGGCTCAGGAAGTTTTGAAAGAAGCTATCAGACTGACCGACGTAATATATTCCCCCGCTCTTTCGAAAGCCTGCGGCTGCGGCGTATATCTTAAAACGGAGAACCTGCAGCTGACTGGTTCGTTCAAAGTGCGCGGCGCTTATTATAAAATTTCCAAACTTTCCGATGAAGAGAAAGCAAAGGGCGTAATTGCCTGTTCCGCAGGAAATCACGCTCAGGGCGTGGCGCTCGCCTCCAAAAAATTCGGAATTTCCGCTAAAATTTGCATGCCCGACGGCGCGCCGATTTCCAAGGTAGAAGCCACTAAAAATTACGGGGCAGACGTCATTCTCGTGCCCGGGGTATACGACGACGCACATAACGAAGCCGAACGTCTTAAAAACGAATTCGGCTATACTTTTATTCACCCTTTCGACGACGAAGACGTTATCGCCGGTCAGGGTACAATCGGAATCGAAATATATTCTCAAATTAAGGACGTCGATATTATAGTCGTACCCGTAGGCGGAGGCGGGCTTATTGCGGGACTTGCTTTTGCAATTAAATCGCTCAACCCCGACATCAAGGTTTACGGCGTACAATCGACGGGCGCCCCGAGCATGTTCAATTCACTGCGCGACGGAAAAATCGGGATACTGCCATCGGTGTCCACTATTGCCGACGGTATTGCGGTTAAAGAGCCCGGCAATCTCACTTTCGAATTGTGTTCAAAATACGTAGACGGCATAGTATGCGTCAACGACGACCAGATTTCAGCTGCAATTCTCACGCTTATGGAAAAGCAGAAAATGGTTGCAGAAGGCGCCGGAGCGGTATCTCTCGCCGCAATTATGTTCGGCAAAATTCCCGATACCGAAGGCAAAAAAGTTTGTTGTCTCATTTCCGGAGGAAATATTGACGTAACCATTCTTTCGCGCGTAATCAACCGCGGACTTCTTATGTCCGGCAGATGCTGCACCCTCACTATCGAGCTTATGGACAAGCCGGGACAGTTAGTCGAAGTTTCTTCCGTAATCGCAGAGTGCGGAGGAAACGTGACGGGCGTTCTCCACGAAAGGTCCAACGAAGGTTCTGACATCAACGGCTGCTATCTTAGAATTTCAGTCGAAACAAAAAACGCCGAACATATCAGACAAATAAAAAGCAAACTCAAAGAAAAAGGCTTTAAACTAATTTAGGAATTCAAATTATGAAAACTGTAGAAACTCAACTCGCCCCTGCGGCTATAGGTCCATATTCTCAGGCTAAAATATCCGGAGGATTTCTGTTCGCCTCCGGTCAGATACCAATCAACCCCACCACTTCCGCTATGGAGGGAGTAACCGTAAGCGAGCAGACGGAGAGAATATGCAAAAACATTGCCGCGCTGTTAAAAGCAGCCGGTACGGACATAAGTAAAGTAGTAAAAACCACATGCTTTCTTGCGGATATGTCATACTTCGCCGAATTCAACGCGGTTTACGAAAAACATTTCACTTCCCGTCCGGCAAGAAGCTGCGTTGCCGTCAAAGATATTCCCAAAGGCGCTTTGGTCGAAATAGAAGTAATTGCGGAAATATGATAATTTCTGTTGACTAATCATCAAAAATTATGTATAATCGAATAAACTAAACAGGAGCACTATCTTCTAATGAAAACAGCCATCATTACAGACAGTAACAGCGGAATCACCCAAGACGAAGCAAAAGAATTGGGAATTTTCGTAGTGCCGATGCCGGTACTCGTGAACGGAGAACTATTTTTCGAAGATTTGACTTTAAGTCAGAATGAGTTTTACCGAAAACTGAAATCGGACGCGAACGTGTCCACCTCCCAACCCAACCCTTTGGACGTAGGAGAAATCTGGGAAAAAGCCCTTGAAACTTACGATTCGGTAATTCACATACCGATGTCCAGCGGACTTTCCGAAACGTGTCACACTCTTTCACACTATGCGGACACCGAAAGCCGATTTAAAGATAAAGTATTCGTGGTGGACAACCAGAGAATTTCCATAACGCAAAGACAGAGCGTCATGGACGCGCTTAATATGGCGAAAGACGGTAAATCCGCCAAAGAAATATATACCTGGCTAATGGAGACGAAAATGCAGTCGAGTATATATATTATGGTCGACACACTGAAATATCTTAAAAAAGGCGGCAGACTTACTCCCGCCGTTGCCGCGATAGGCACTCTTCTCAAAATCAAACCCGTTTTGCAAATTCAGGGTGAAAAACTTGACCAGTTCGCAAAGGTGAGAAAACTTTCGGACGCCAAGACGACTATGCTGAAAGCAATTAAAAAAGATTTGGACACACGATTTGCCGACATTGTAAAAGCCGGAAAGATGACAATATCCGTGGCGCATACCGAAAATCTTGTAGAGGCGGAAAAGTTCAAAGATGAAATCTGCGAAATTTTCCCCGACGCCGAATTCTGTTTTGTCAACCCTCTTTCACTGAGCGTTGCCTGCCATATAGGTCCGGGCGCACTTGCAATAGCTTGCGCTGTTAAATACTGATTGAACGCAAACTGCCCGCGTACTTTTCGCGGGCGGTTTTTTAATACGGATAAATTTTTATAAGAAAAACAATGATTAAGCAAGGCGTTAAGAACTATTTTGTAAATTTAAAATACTTTTTCACTCCTCTGGGCACAATTGCTCTCGGAGTGGTTTTCGGTTTGTCCGTGCTTATTCCCGGTACTTACGCTTCCGCTTCGCATCTTGCCGAATCGGTTAAAACGATATTGAACGGTTCCAGCATAGACTTATCCAAATTACAAGAATATGTAACCACCGCCGTGCGGTCGCTTGACTGGAACGAGCCCATAGCCGCCCTGCAAACGATGTTGAGCGGCGACTGGCTTATCAATACATTAAACGGTTGTATCGACGCGCTGATTGAGAGTTCGGAAATTTATACCGTACCCATAGCAGCCGCAACAACTGCGTTTATAAACGATTTGCTTGCCTATCTTTTTGTATTTTTATTTTTCTCTATATTAGGAATAATCGGCGGATATTTACTTATAAAATGGCTTATAAGGCGCAATATAGCCAGGAGAGCGGCGTGGAAATATTTTTTTGTATCATTAATCGATTCTCTGTTGACTGCAACGATAGTTTCGCTATGCGCCTGGCTTATTTCCGTCTGGAAACCCAGTATCTTCGTATCCTCCTTCGTTTCGGTAATACTTTTCGGATGTATCGCATTGTTTGAGGCATACATTGTGCACGCGTGGAAAAAAACCGATGTCAAAAATATAATCAACGTCAAAAACATCGGTATGCTGTTTGCGACAAACCTTATTATTCTTCTTATTGCCTCTGCGCTCGTCAGTGTTGCGGTTTTATTGACTAATACAATAGCGGGACTTTTTATAGGGATTGCGCTAATGGAAACCGCGTTTATCGTAATAGAACTGAATGCGGAATCATACGTTAAATCGTTTATATCGGAGACGTTATAACTTTTGTATTGTAAATACTTAAAATCAGTATCCTCGGCAAGCTTTTAAATGACATTTTTTGAAAAAATGAATATTCGACGGAAATCCTCCGTCATTTCGAACGTAGTGAGTAAATTTTTAAGCGAAGTATTTTAAAACGTCCGCGATATATTCGCGGACGTTATTTACATAAGATCTTTATACTCTCTGTTGGTTTTGAACGAACCGTTGTTTATCATTCCTATCACGAAACAACACATCATTACGTAGCACCATAGCAGAAATATAATTAGCGAAGCGATTCTTCCGTAAAGCCGTTCGAGATTTGCAAAACGCATATATACACCGAATCCGAGGAACAAAACAAGCCATAATGCAGTTGTAAGCAGACTGCCGGGAAGCGCCTCGTCTGCGTTCAATTTATACGGACACGCAAAAATATTCATTGCGAGAGCCACGCTGAAAGCGCATACCGTTATAAAAGAGCAAGTAATAATATCCGTTACGTAAAAAGGCATAAATTCATCGAGAAACATTGTACTTACCACGGAAAATGCGGCAAGAAAAGCCACTAAAATTACGGAGATTGCAATTAGCACCAAAGATGCGAGCCTGAGCTTTAACCCGCCTTTCACTCTTCTGCTTCCGTAAACTATTTCACCGCTGCGCCGCAAATGATAAAAAAAGTTAGTCGAAGAATACAGCGAAGTAACCAATAGTATTATTCCCGCACTGCCGGCGGCGCTTTCCGCGGAATCTTTCAGGTAGCGCAAAATAGGACTTATCCCGGCAAACAGTTCGTGCGATAAAAAACGTTCTATATCAACGTTCCCGAATACAAGCGTTAGCCATAAAAGGAACGGAGCCAGACTCATGAGAAGAAAATAAAC
>CATKEF010000079.1 GCA_949747905.1 uncultured Eubacteriales bacterium | reverse complement strand
GTGCTGCATTCTTCTTTTAACTCTCTTGGGGATTAACATTAATCTTCGCCTCCCTCTGAAATAATCAGACGTTTAGCCGCGTCGAGCACTTCGCCCTTGTAAATCCAGCACTTGATGCCGAGCACGCCGAACGTGGTGTGAGCTTCGGCAAAGCCGTAGTCTATGTCCGCGCGTATGGTCTGAAGGGGAATGGAACCGTCGTGGTAGCTCTCGCTTCCTGCGATTTCTCTGCCGTCAAGCCTGCCGCCGACAGTGATTTTGACACCCTTTACACCGGTTTTCGCAACCTTTGCAATCTGCTGCTTGACCGCTCTTCTGTAAGAAACGCGCTTTTCAAGCTGAGCCGCAACCGATTCCGCAACGAGCTGTGCGTCCTGGTCGATTTTGTCGACTTTCTTTACGTTGATTATGACCGCCTTGCCCTTTGTGAGCTTGGCAAGGTCTTTTTTGATTACTTCGATTTCCGAACCGGCTTTACCGATAAGCACGCCCGGACGACCGGTATATATGCCTATTTCGATTTTGTTTGCCGCTCTTATAATCGTGATTTTACTGATTGCCGCGTCGTAATACTTCTTTTTAAGGAAAGTACGGATATCATTGTCCTCTTTGATATACGCAGCGAAATTCTTTTTATCGGCGTACCACTGGGTATCCCAGGCGGAAATAATGCCGACTCTCAAACCGTGAGGATTAACTTTCTGTCCCATATATCTCTCTCCTTAAACCTTCTTTGCGTCGAGTATAACCGTGACGTGACTCGTTCTCTTCAAAATGGCGTGACCGCGTCCCTTGGATACGGGCTGCATTCTCTTGAGATGTGACCCGCCGTCCGCAAACGCTTCCGCAACCACGAGGTCGCTTCTGTCCATTCCTTTGTTATGCTCGGCATTCGCCGCCGCAGATAAAAGCACTTTTCTTACCTCGTCGCTGCCGCCCTTGTTACAGTAAGCGAGAATAGCTTCCGCTTCCTCCACGGACTTGCCGCGGATGAGGGCAAGAACCGTTCTGATTTTATAGGGGGATATTCTGAGGTATTTTGCCGTAGCGTAAGGACGGTTATCCTTGTTGGCGGCAATTCTTTCCACTTTTTTATTCATATTGCTTGCCATAACTCAAACTCCTTACTTCTTGGCGGTTTTAGCCGCGTGTCCCTTAAACGTTCTGGTGGGAGCAAACTCGCCGAGCTTGCAACCGACCATATCTTCCGTTACGTATACGGGCACGTGTTTTCTGCCGTCGTATACCGCAATCGTGTGTCCTACGAACTGGGGGAATATCGTTGTCGCGCGCGACCAGGTTTTTACAACCTTTTTCTCGCCGGCAGCGTTCATCGCCTCTATTCTCGACATAAGTCTTTCTTCGGCATAGGGCCCTTTCTTAACGCTTCTTGACATTGTCTATTCCTCCTTAATTAATTCTCTTCAAAATAAATTTCGAAGTGGGATTTTTCTTCTTTCTGGTCTTATAACCGAGAGCAGGCTTGCCCCAAGGCGTCATAGGACCCGCATGTCCGACGGGGCTCTTGCCTTCGCCGCCGCCGTGAGGGTGGTCGTTGGGGTTCATGACCGAACCGCGAACCGTGGGACGGACACCGAAATGTCTTGTCTTGCCCGCCTTGCCTACGCGCACGATTTCGTGCTCGAGGTTGCCGACCTGTCCTATGGTGGCTTTGCACTTGAGAGATACGAGGCGCATTTCGCCCGAAGGCATCTTCAAAGTCGCATAAGCGCCCTCTTTTGCCATAATCTGAGCGGAAATGCCCGCAGCTCTCGCTATCTGAGCGCCTCTGCCGGGTTTGAGTTCTATTGCGTGAACGACAGTACCGACGGGAATGTCGGCAAGAGCAAGGCAGTTGCCCGACTTAATGTCCGCGCCAGAACCGGAGAGCACTTTGTCGCCGACCGTAAGACCTACGGGAGCGAGAATGTATCTCTTTTCGCCGTCCGCATACGCAAGAAGCGCGATATGCGCGGAACGGTTGGGGTCGTACTGTACGGACTTAACCGTTGCGGGAATTCCGTCTTTGTTACGCTTGAAATCGATAATTCTGTATTTTGTTCTGTTGCCGCCGCCTATGTGACGAACGGTTATTTTACCCTGATTGTTTCTGCCGCCCGATTTACGCTTATCGTGGAGCAAACTTCTCTCGGGCTTGTCGCCGGAAAGCTCCGTATAAGCGCTTACCGTCATGAAACGACGCGCGGGGGAGGTGGGTTTATACCTTTTAATAGCCATTTTCTGCCTCCTTACGACAACGAGTTGAAGTACTCAATCGCCTTGGAGTCAGCTTTGAGCTGGACGATTGCCTTCTTATAATCGGGGGTGTAACCCTCGTTCTTACCCATTCTCTTCTTTTTGCCTTTGCAGTTAACGGTGTTGACGCTTTCGACCTTTACGTCGAACAGCTTTTCGACAGCCGCTTTAATCTGGGTCTTGTTAGCCGACTTCTTTACTATGAAAGAATATTTCTTGTCGGCGATTCCGTCGTATCCCTTTTCCGTGAGGAGAGGTTTTAAAATTATATCTTCGGCAAACATTATTCTCCGTAGACCTCCTCTATTTTCTTTACCGCCGCTTTGGTCATAACCACTTTTGCGTTAGCTACGATTTCGTAAGTGGAAATCTGTGCTACGGGCATCGTTGAGAGCTTCTGAATGTTTCTCGCGGCAAGTATTACCTTGCGGTCGTCGTTATCCATATATATAACGGCCGATTTGTCAAGGTTGAGCGCCTTTTTGAATGCCGCCATTTCCTTGGTCTTGCCGTCCTTGACTTCCAGGCTGTCCACAACCACCAGTTCGCCGTCCGCCACTTTCTTGGAAAGCGCGGAAAGGAGAGCGGCAACCTTGGCTTTCTTGTTCATGTCCTTGGAGAAATCGCGGCTCTTGGGCGCGAATACGACGCCGCCCTTTATCCACTGGGGCGCCCTTATGGAACCCTGACGGGCATTACCCGTACCCTTCTGTCTCCAGGGCTTTCTGCCGCCGCCCCTTACTTCCGTACGGGTAAGGGTCGACTTGGTTCCTTGTCTTTCGTTGGCAAGGCGCGTTACTACCGCCTGATGTATGAGCGCTTCGTTGTACTCGGCGCCGAAAACCTTGTCGCTTAATTTCATCGTGCCGGCTTCGCTGCCGTCCATTTTAAACACTTTAATACTGGGCATTATCCGGTACCTCCTTATTTAACGGTGTCGTTAAGGGTAACGACCGAACCGTTGGGTCCGGGAACCGAACCCTTTACGAGCAGACAGTTTCTCTCGGCGTCGACCCTGACTATTTCGAGGTTCTGAACGGTTACGTTCTCCACGCCGTACTGTCCCGCAAGACGCTTATTCTTGAAAACGCGCGAGGGGGTGCTGTTCGCGCCCATCGAACCGGGTTCCCTGTGTACGGGTCCTACGCCGTGCGTTTCCTTGAGTCTGTGCTGATTCCATCTCTTGATGACGCCCGAATATCCGTGACCTTTGGACACGCCGTGCACGTCCACTTTGTCGCCCGCGGCGAACACGTCAACCTTGATTTCGGCGCCGACCGCATAGGAAGCGGTGTCCGCAAGTCTGAACTCTTTGAGCACGCGGCAGGGTTTAACTCCCGCCTTTTTGAACTGTCCGAGTTCGGGCTTTGTCAAAGCCTTTTCCTTTGTCTCGTCAAAACCGAGTTTCAAAGCGGCATAACCGTCCTTTTCAACAGTTTTGATTTGCACTACGGGGCAAGGACCGGCTTCTATAACCGTTACGGGTATAACCTTGCCCTCCGCCGTAAAGACCTGGGTCATACCCACTTTACGACCGATGATTGCTTTATTCATTGATAAAGTTCTCCTTTTTTATTTATTCTCCGATACCGCGCTCCGCCGTCCCGCCGTTTCCGTCGTCTGCTTCGAGCGTAGAGTATCGATATATTGACTTGATTGTTAATAAGCTGTTTCCGATTGCCCTTTGTTTTACTCAGGGTGACATTCCGGGTAGTCCCGTCTTTCCGGGCGCAGCGAGGAAACCTGTCCTTACAGCTTAATCTTGATGTCGACGCCCGCGGGAAGATGAACCGTGTCCAGAAGTTTCGCGTTGGGCGTATAGATGTCTATAATTCTTTTATAAGTTCTCTGTTCGAACTGCTCGCGGCTGTCTTTATATTTGTGAGGGGAACGAAGAATGGTGACTATCTCCTTCTCGGTGGGAAGGGGAATGGGTCCCGATATTTTGGCTCCGCCCTTTTTCATCGTCTCTACGATGCGCGCCGCCGCCAGGTCAACCAGTTCGTGGTCGTATGCCGCAAGTTTAATTCTTATTTTCTGTCCTGCCATTTTGTTACTCCTTTTTTATCCTAACAACAAAGTATTTTTCCGTAACCGCCAAAGCGGAAGCCCGCAGTGGTTTTGTTACAAATTCGCGTCAACTTATCCGTGTGTATCGCAGCTCGGGGCGTAAAAAATACACCTTAAAGGTGTATGCCGTAAAGCCACGGTTAGTCGCAGAGGTCAAGCCCCTACACTTGTCGGCGCAAATTATCTGTCCGCAGGAGCTTTTGCCGCGGAATTTCAGTAACTTTGCACGTCAACCCAAAACACACTTTTTTCAAACACGCTTAGCCATTATATATAATTTCAAACCGAATGTCAACGGATTTTTCACCGTTTTTTTGCCGTTTTTGCCGTATTTTACGCCGTTTTTAACCGAATTTGCCCTGTTTTTTCATATCTTCCGTAACCTGTCCGAAACCATCCGCGAAAGACACAATAACTTGACGTTTTTTGCCGAAAAACACAATATTTAGTGATTCTCCGCATATGACAAAAACCCGCCGTTTCAGATATTATATTTTCTTATGGACTTTTTAAAATGAAATATAACATACTTTTTGTAAATTTTTCGCAAAAAGTATGTTATATGTTGCCGAAATTTATTTCTTATCGTCTTCGCCGTCTTCATGGCGCCGTTTGTAATTGTAACTATTCTGAAACTCCAACCCCGCTCTCAGTCCCGCACAAAAATATGTTTTCTTGGCGTCGTCAATCATCATAAAGTTATTTATGTACAGTTTTAAAAGAAGTCTTTTTTGATTCTCGTCCAGCGTTTCGGAAAGTTCGTCGTAAATTTTTTGGAATTTTTTCTGCTTATAAATAAACTCACTGCTATCTTTGACAGGGCTGTTTGCGGTAAAATTTTCAAAAATAAAAGTCTCGAAAATATTCATTTGCATAATTCCTTTTAATTTATTCACACTGATTGTTGGAATTAAACATATAGTAGGATACATATGCTAAATTTTTAATATGAAAAACAATTACTTCGGCAAAACGCTAAAACAGCTAAGAACAGAAGAACATCTTTCGCAACAACAATTGGGCGACAAATTGAAATTCAGCAATCAGTCCGTGAGTTTTTGGGAAAGCGGGAAACGCGAGCCCGACTATGACACGCTTGTACTTATTGCAAAATTTTTCAATGTTACTTCGGACTTTCTTCTCGGTATTGAAGAGTGATTGTATTTTATCACACTAAATGTAGGATGTCAACAATATGTAGGAATATTGTATTAACTTAAATAATATGAAAAAAAACGTTATCGGGAAACATCTGAAAGAACTGAGAAAAGAAAAAGGCTTGACTGAAAGACAGCTTGGCAAGTTACTTAATTTCAGCAATCAAACAATTAGCGCTTGGGAAAACGGAACGCGAGAACCTACGCTTGACGCACTGATTGCGATTGCGGACATTTTCGAAGTTTCCACGGATGAATTGTT
>CATKEF010000078.1 GCA_949747905.1 uncultured Eubacteriales bacterium | reverse complement strand
TTATTGTTTATATTGGTTTTTGTGCCGACCCATGCCGCATCCGGATACCGAGATTGCGGACGGCGCCGTTCAGATTAAAGGAACTTATTTCGACCGGGGTTTATGGCTGCTCTTGTATGCATGCAACAGACTTTAATATAATTAATATGGAATAATGGAATAAGGGTTCTTGTTACAAAAATTATCGTCAGAGTGAAAAATCCGACAGACCCTTCGCTGCACTCAGGGTGACAACAAAAAGTTCCTGTCATTCCGGGCGTTTTCTCGTTATTCCGAGCGAAACTTTGTCATTCCGAGCGTAGCGAGGAATCCGATGTTTCGCTTGCGCTCAACAAGACAAAAGGACACACAACATGACATAAAAGTGCGCTCAACATTATGCCAACTCTCGAAAGACGGTTACTCAACAAAACGAGCAGGAGTTCAACAGGAGATACCGACGTAAAAATAATCATTCCGCTCAAAAGGTAAAGAATACGTATAAATGGAAATATTACAAGAAGGTGAGGTTCTCGAAGAATTTTTCGGGGATAAAAAAATAATTCAGAACGTGAATTTATATCGCTTTACTTCGGACAGCATTCTTCTGTCCCGTTTTGCCAGGGCAAAAGTCGGGGACAGGGTTGCCGATTTCTGTTCGGGAAGCGGTGTTGTGGGTTTTCATTTTAATTGTCTTAACCCTCAAATCGCTTCGCTTGTGCTTTTCGAAATGCAGGAAAGTCTCGCGGAGATGTCGCGGCGCACCGCGGAGCTGAACGGTTTCGATTGTGAAGTCGTCAACTGCCGATTGCAGGAAATTCCGAGGGAGTACGACGATAAGTTTTCTCTGATATTGTGCAATCCTCCCTATGAAAAAGGGGGCTTCGACAATGAGGTTTATGAAAAGGCGATTTGCCGCAAGGAGATAACTTTAACTCTCCCCGAAATTGCGGACGCGGCATTTAAAAAGCTGAAATTCGGCGGTCGGCTGGCAATATTGAACCGGGCGGACCGCGCGGCGGAGCTTATTTACGAACTGAAAAAGCGCAATCTGGAACCTAAACGCATGCAATTCGTTTCCGGGACGGATGGCGCAAAGCCGTATCTTGTGATGATAGAGGCGGTAAAAGGCGGAAAGCAGGGCGTGGACGTTCTGGCGGGTTTGATAAATTGAGGCAAGGAGAATATGGTTAATTTCGTTGCAACGCCCATAGGCAACTTAAAGGATATAACATTGCGCGCTCTGGAAGTTCTGCGTGCGGCGGACGTAATATTCTGCGAAGATACGCGGCATTCTTTAAAACTTCTCAATGCGTACGACATTAAAAAGCCGCTTTATTCCTGTCATAAATTCAACGAGCGCGCGGCGGCGGAAAAGATAATTTCCGCTGCACGCGAGGGTAAGGAAGTCGCGGTGATTTCCGACGCTGGAATGCCCGTTATTTCCGACCCCGGCAACGTTGTGTGTCGCGCGCTCAAAGAAGAGGGGATAGCGTATTCCGTTGTACCGGGTGCGAATGCGGCGCTTTCCGCACTCGTACTTTCGGCGTTGCCGTCGGAAAGATTTGCGTTCATCGGGTTTCTGCCCGACAAGGCGGGCGAAAAGCGCGGGCTTCTTAAAAAATATAAAGATATCGATTTGACCATGTGCTTTCACGTTGCGCCTCAGGATATAGACCGCGACATATGCGCTATGTACGAGGTTTTCGGGGACAGAAACGCTTGTGCCGTGCGGGAGATTACCAAACTGCACGAAGAGGCGGTGCCGTTCAGGCTTTCCGAAGGGTTCAAAGGCGAGAAACGCGGGGAGTACGTAATAGTCGTAGCGGGCGCGGCAGAAACCGAAAACGAGCTTAACTCGCTTACGGAAAAAGACCATATACTGCACTATATGGCTGGGGGAATGAGTAAAAAGGACGCAGTAAAACAGGCGGCGAAGGACAGGGGAATTTCCAAATCGGAGATATACCCGTTTTCAGTGGATATATGACGGATAAAAGAATTTTCGGCAAAATATTTATCACAGCAATTTTGTTTATTTTGATATCGGTTTGTTTTTTTGTTCCGCAGCGTGTAGGACAGACGGTTGCCGCCGCAGATAAGGACCGTACCTGCGTGCTGGGCAATGTGGACGTCGTTGCCGACGTCGGCGAAGATAAGGTCGTACATATTAAAGAAACAATCGAAGTGGGATTCATAAGCGAGGGGCAAACGGAATTTCTGCGCAGAATTAAGGTGAAGGACACCTCTTCCCGCGCATTCGGCGGCGTTCTGGAAAAGCAAAAAGATTATATCGCTTTCGTTTCCGAAATGAGTGCCGAAGTAAACGGAGAGCCTGCGGAGGTTTCCTCGTACATTCACGGTAATTATTTAAATGTAAGCGTAAAAAATCCCGGCGGTTCCGCTTTCTTAAAGGAGCATGGCTCGGTAAAAGATTTATATACCGTGGGGATAGAATACGATTACGATATGTCGGGCGACACGGTGAAAGGTTACGACGACTTGATTTTCGGTTTTTTCAACGAGGAAACTTTTTATAGTTACAAACAGCGTCAGCGGCTTTCTCTGACGTTGAACATGCCCAAAGCTTTCGACGCTTCGCAGCTCATTTTCCGTGACAGGAATTCGTCCGACGAACGGCGGCTCGACACTGAAAAAGGAGAGAAATATGTCGTTTCGGGAAATTCCGTCGAACTGGTTGTATATGCAACGGGGTTTAAATATCTTACGGTGCAGATTATCTTGCCCGAAAGTTATTTTTCTGTAAATCCCAAATATTTTACCGATTATTGGGTGTTTTTCGCGATTACCTGCGCAATGATTGTTTTTACCTGTATCGTTGCGTTCAAATACCGCAAAAGACGTCCCGTTGTTGCGGTTGAGTTTTATCCTCCGGACGTCAATCTTTTGCACTATTCCTCGTACTGGCACGGACGGGCGAGAAGAAAGGATGTCTGCGCGGTCATTTTCCAATGGGCGCAGGCGGGCTGCGTGCGTATAATAAGAGACGGGAAGAAGGACGTGATTTTGGAAAAACTCCGCAACCTTCCAAAGGACAGATGTGAGGAGGAGAAAGAGTATTTCGACGCGCTTTTCAGCAAGGGGGACAGGTATTCTTCCAAAGAAATACGCAAAGTAAGCAATTTTGCCCAAGCCTGCCGCATTCATTCCGCGGTGAGCGGGCTTGTCGCGTCGGCGGAGACTCCGCAACTGTTCGTTCCGGGAGTGCGACGCGCCAGAATTACCGTGCTGGTTGCTTCCATAGCGGCTTCGCTCGTATCCGTGGTTTATTTTATACTGATTTATCCCAACATTGCTTACTGGGCGCTATTCGGGTTTACGTCGGTTATTGTACTTTTTTCTGCGGTTCCGCTTTATAAACAGTTCTCCGAATTGCGGGAACTTAAAGAATCCAGCCGTTTATTTTACCGGTTCGGCGCTTATGTCTTGCTTTCGTTTGCTGGTGCGTTTATGTTGCTGTACTGGTTTATGCTTAAAGGCGTATATTCGTCCGCCTACGACTATGCGGGGCTGATTTACATTAATATTGCCTGGATAGTCGTTTGCGCGTTGATTATGCCTCGTATAATAGGCGAACGCAGTGAAGAGTCTCAGTCTCTCTACGGACGGATGCTCGGTTTCAGACGGTTTATTCTCTCTGCCGAACTTCCGCGCATGGAGGCGCTGGCAGAGGAAAACGCAAGCTATTTTTACGATATCCTGCCCTACTGTATGATAATGGGCATATCGGATAAACTCGATAAACGTATGGAAGTAATGCAGCTCGCGGCGCCCGATTGGTCGGAGGGGTTCAGCCCCGCCAATATTGCGGGGTCGCTGTTTGCGTCCGCAAAGAGCGCTTTGAAAGGAAGGCGCGGCAAAAAAAGAAAAAAACCGTAACGAGGTGAAAATATGAATGATTTTGAACTTATAGAAAAATTGTCTCAGGCGCGCGGCGCTTCGGGATTCGAGGACGAGGTATTGGAAATCGCGCGAGAATATTGCAAAGATTTCGCGACTTTCGAAGAGGACAGTATGCGCAATCTGTATATCTTACCCTCGTACAACAAGGGCGACCGTCCGCTCGTAATGCTTGACGCGCACTCCGACGAAGTCGGGTTTATGGTTCAGGCAATAAAGCCCGACGGCACTCTCCGCTTTATTCCCATAGGCGGCTGGAACGAAAAGACTCTGCCCTCGTCAAAGGTGCAGATTTATACGAAAACGGGCTATATAAGCGGGGTAATTGCGGCTATGCCGCCCCATTTTATGAGTGCGGAACAGCGCAACGCTCCCGTGAACTACGATAATCTCGTAATAGACGTCGGCGCAACGAGCGCTACAGAGACGGCGGAGTTCGGGGTGGAGGTCGGCGCGCCGATTGTGCCGCTGACGTTTTTCGAACACGACGAAAAGCACGGCGTCCTGCACGGCAAGGCGTTCGACGACAGGTTGGGCGTCGCAGCGCTGTTGAAGTGTATGAAGGAGTTGAAGGGAGAAAAACTGTCCGTGGATATAATCGGCGTAGTTTCCTCTCAGGAAGAGGTGGGCGAACGCGGAATAACCGCGGCTATGCATAGGGTTAAACCCGCGGCGGCGATATGCTTCGAGGGGTGTCCCGCAGACGACACTTTTTCGCCGTCATATATGGTCCAGGACGCCCTTCGCGGCGGCGTGATGCTGCGGCATATGGACAGAACGGTCATATGCACTCCCCGTTTTACGGCGTTTTCGCAAAAGGTCGCGGCAGAAAAGGGCGTGAAAGTGCAGATGGCTGTGCGTTCGGGCGGCGGTAACAACGGTGCGTATATCATTTCTGCGAACGGGGGTACGCCCGTAATCGTTGCAGGGATACCGGTCAGATATATTCACACGTTCAACTGTATTGCGGCAGACGAAGATTTTTATTCGGTAGTAAAATTGGGCGCTGAACTTTGCAAAGCGCTCGACGGAAAGATTATCAAAGGATTTTAAACAGTTAATGAACGAAGTATACGCCCGCCGCGAATTGAAAGGGGCGGGCATTTTAAGCTATCTTTTAAAGGGAAGCATATTTTTGTTTTCGGCGGGCATAATTGCCAGCCTGTTTGTCACGCTCTTCAATCTGTTGGTGCCCGAGGTGATATCGTTTACCATAGACTGCGTGATTGGGAATAAGCCCGTACCCGAAGTTTACGCAAGGTTTGTCGAGGCGCTCGGCGGTACGGAATATCTCAGGCAAAACACATGGGCGCTTGCCGTTAGCCTTGCGGTTATCGCGCTTTTATGCGCGGTTTTAAACTATTTGAGGCAGTATCTCAACATACGCGCAAATCAGACCTTTATGCGCCGCACGCGCAATAAATTGTTTGCGCATATTCAGAGGTTGCCGCTCGATTGGCATAACGCGCACAGCACGGGCGATATTATTCAGCGTTGTACGTCGGACGCGGACACGATTTCCAATTTCATATCCATGCAGCTCGTTACTCTTTTCAGGGTTATCATACTCATCGTGTGCTCGCTTGTCTTTATGTTTATGAAAAACGTGCGCCTTGCGCTCATAGCTTCGGCGTTTATTCCGCTCTTTCTCGGTTACTCGCTTATGTTTTACGCCAAAGCCCGCAAATCTTTCAAAAAGTGCGACGAAGAGGAGGGCGTGCTCTCCAAAATCGCGCAGGAAAATTTCACGGGAGTGCGCGTCGTGCGCGCGTTCGGCAAAGAACGGTACGAGCGCGATAAATTCGAAAAACAGAATAAATATTATACGGGGCTCTGGACGGGGATAGAAAAGTATCTCGCTTTGTTCTGGGCGTCCAACGATTTCCTTGCGCTCGTTCAGGGACTTTTGCTGATTGTTATAGGCACGATTTTCTGTGTGAACGGCGAGCTTTCCGAGGGCGACCTTGTGGCTTTCATATCCTACAATACTATGCTTATGGGTCCCGTGCGGCAACTCGGCAGAATTATCTCCAACATGAGCAAAGCGGGCGTGTCGCTCGCGCGTATCGGCGAAATATTGAACGCCGCGCCCGAAGAATACGGCGAGGAAGGCGGACTTTCGGGGGATATCGAGTTCAGAAACGTAAGTTTCGGTTACGAGGAAGGCAAACGAGTGCTCGAAAACGTATCGTTTACCGTTCCGCAGGGCGGAATTTTGGGAATAGTCGGCGTTACGGGCAGCGGCAAATCCACCGTTACTAAACTTTTGGGCGGGCTGTTTCACGCAGACGGCGGAGAGATTTTGATAGGCGGCAGGAATATAAAGGATATTTCCCCCGCAACTCTCAGAAAAAATATGGGACTGATGTTGCAGGAGGGATACATATATTCCCGCACCGTCGGTGAAAATATCGCTCTGGCGGCGGACGGCGCGTCTTCGGATGGCATCGTCGGCGCTGCGCAGCTTGCCTGCGTGGACGAAAACATCAGAGGTTTTGCAAACGGTTACGACACGGTTGTGGGCGAGCGCGGAGTGACGTTGTCGGGCGGACAGAAGCAACGCATAGCTTTGGCGCGCACTCTTTTGAGGAATACGCCGTATATCGTTCTCGACGACTGTCTTTCCGCGGTGGACGCGGAGACGGACGCGGAAATACGGACAAATCTCAAAGAAAAGTTCGGAGACGCGACGGTTATAATAATTTCGCACCGCATATCGACTGTAATGGACGCGGATAATATAATAGTTCTCGAGGACGGCAAAGTCGCGGAATCGGGTACGCACGCGGCACTTATGAGCGCGGACGGTCTGTACGCGAAAATTTACGGAATGCAGACGGCTCTTCCCGACGAGCTGACAGGGGAGGCGTAAAATGAAAAAGTTTAACGCCGTCCATGGTAAAAAACACGGGTTTTTCGGTCTGGGAAAACTTAAACCTTATATTAAAAATTATAAATTTCTGTTTGTCTCTATGATTGTCTGTACGGTGCTTTCGAGTATCGTCAACACCGTTCTGCCGCTCTTTCAGAAGTATGCCATAGACAACTTTATCGGCGGCGGCACGTTGGATGGGCTGGGGATTTTCGCCGCCGTTTACGCCGCGTTTATCGCCGTTTGCACCGTTTTCGACTTTTTCGGCGGCTACAACTGCTGTCTTATAGAGATGTACCTTTTGCGCGATATGCGGAGTACGGCGTTCAATCATCTTCAAACTCTTTCCGTCGACTATTTTAACGTTAACGGCGTGGGAAAAATTCATGCGAGGGTTATGAGCGATACGTCCGCCGTATCGTCAGTGGTTGCCTGGGATACCTTTTCGGGAGTGGCGAACATGGTTTACGTTATCGGCGCAATCGCCGTAATGTTTGCGCTGGACGCGCTTTTAACGCTTTGCGTGCTTGCAATAGTGCCCGTTACCGCGCTCGTCTCCGTCTATTTCGAGCGTAAACAAACTAAACTCAATCGCAGCGTGCGCGAGATTAACTCGCGTATAACCGGCGCGTTCAACGAGGGGATAACCGGGGTTGCCACCACCAAAACTCTGGCGGCGGAGGAAAAGCTCGACAAAGATTTCTTTGTCCGTACGGATGAAATGAGAAAGCGTTCCAACCGTCTCGGGCATACCCGTTCGCTGCTCTGGGCGATAATTTATTTCTTTTCTTCGGTTGCGCTTGCGCTCGTGCTTTGGTACGGCGGAATAATTACGATAGAAGGGGCAATCAAAATCGGTACGCTCTCTGTGTTCATGACTTATGCACAGGGGCTTATCGAGCCTGTTCAGTGGGCGGTCGACGCGGTTTCCGACTTGATTTCGGTAAAAGTCAACCTCGAAAGATTTTCCGCGCTTACCGAGACGGAAAGCGGCGTTGCCGACACGCCCGAAGTACTTGAAAAGTACGGCGACGCATTCAATGAAAAACGCGAAAACTGGGAAGCGCTGAAAGGGGACGTGGAATTCGACAACGTAACTTTCAGGTATCCCGACGGAGAGGAAAACGTTCTCGAACATTTTAATTTGAAAGTGCCGCGGGGAACAAATGTCGCAATAGTCGGCGCCACAGGCGCGGGCAAGTCTACGCTTGTCAATCTTGTCTGTCGTTTTTACGAGCCGACGGAGGGCAGGATATTGATAGACGGACGGGACGCCAGGGAGCGCTCGGTTCAATGGTTGCACTCCAACATAGGGTACGTTTTGCAGACGCCGCATCTTTTTTCGGGGACAATTCGGGAAAATCTTCTGTACGGCAAGCCGTCCGCAACGGACGGGGAACTTTGGGCGGCGTTGAAACGCGTCAATGCCGACAAGGTGGTAGAAAAAACGGATAAAGGGCTTGATACTGTGGTGGGCGAGGGCGGAAACACGCTTTCGACGGGCGAAAAACAGCTTTTGTCGTTTGCAAGGGCAATACTTGCGGACCCGGCTGTTTTTATACTCGACGAAGCGACTTCGTCAATCGATACGCTCAGCGAGCGCGCCATTCAGGACGCGGTTGAAAAACTTATGGAAGGCAGAACGAGTTTTGTTATTGCACACAGGCTCTCTACCATACGTTCCGCAGACGTCATTCTTGTTGTGGACGACGGAAAAATAGTCGAAAGCGGCAAGCATTCCGAGCTTTTGAAAAAGCGCGGGTGCTATTACAATCTGTACGTAAGACAGTTCCGCGAAGAGCTAATGAATAAATCTTAACGAAAAGCCCGCGCGGCATTTTGCCGCGCGGGCTTTTTTTATATAATTCAGATGAGAGTCATAAGGTTATTGAAATTCTTTTCTTTTGCTTTTTTATAACTTAAAAATATGTCTATAAGCGGCCAGATGCCGAAAGTTATCCAGCCGAACAGCAATTTCGCAATGCCCAGTCCTGTGTCTCCTATAAGAAATCTGTCTATGCCGAGACCGCCCAAAAATATCGAAAAAAGCAGTATGTGCGTAGGATTGTAAATGTCCGCACAGAGAATTTCATCCAGTCTGCCGTCGTCCGTCGCGGCAAGTTTGTTTTTAAAATACATCAGTTTGTCCTGGGGAATTTTACCGCTTACGGCGGCAATTGCCTGTCTTACGTTTTCTTCTTTCATTATTGCACCTCATTTATTTCAATTTGAACGATAAGCTGTCGAAATATCGTTCATTTTGTATTATTATAGAAAAATGACGAGCGATTGTCAACCGTTTTGAACGAATTACAGATTAAAATCAGCACATTTTGTATAATAATCTTATATTGAAGGTGCGGTATGTTCAGGTTAAAAGAAATTCGTATGGAGTGCGGGCTCAAACGCAGTAAACTTGCAAAGGATTTGGATATAAACGCGGGAACTATCGCCAATTACGAGAACGAAATAAGGCAGGCGCCTTACGAGTATCTTATAAAATTTGCTGACTACTTCGAAGTAAGTGTGGATTATCTTCTCGGCAGGACGGAGGGAGAAGTCCCTGTAAAAAAAGCAGAAGAAATAAGCGTCGAGGAGGCGCAGCTGCTCGCTGTTTTCCGTAAGTTGGACAGGACGGGCAGAAGTCGCGTGACAGAGTACGCGGAATTGTGGAAAGACAGTATAAAGATGTAACGAAAAGCCCGCGCGGCATTTTGCCGCGCGGGCTTTTTTATCGTTGATTTTGCGCAATGTGAAATATCGGATTCCTCGCTACGTTCGGAATGACACATCAACCGTCACTTTGCTACGTTCGGAATGACACATCAACCGTCACTTTTTCCCTTCTGTCCCCTGAGCGATATTTTGTCTCCCTGAGCGAAAGCGAAGGGTCCCTCGCTCCGCTGCTCGGAATGACAGGTTGCCGTCCGCTGACAGTTTTTGTCGTTTCAAGCGGCAGTCCTTTTTGTTCACCTAAGCGATAGTTTTTTGTCACCCTGAGGCTTGCCGAAGGGGCTGAATATTACGTGCCGGAAAAATCAATAAATCACGTTCTCTATCACTCCGCCGCCGAGGCAGTACTTTTCGTCGTAAAATACGGCATACTGTCCTTCAGTCACGGCGCGCTGCGCGGTCTCGAATTCCACCCTCGCGCAATCACCGTCACAAATCAATTTAACTTTCTGCTCGGGTTGACGGTAACGGAATTTTGCCGTGCAAGATATCGTTCGTTGCGGCATATATCCTATCCAATTGAGCCCGGAAACGGTGCATTCTTTGGAATAAAGAGGCGATTCGTCTCCGTGGGAAACGTAAAGAACGTTGTTTTTCAAATCTTTCCTGACTACGAACCATCTGCCCTCTTCGCCGCGTCGCCCGCCGAGGTCGAGTCCCTTTCTCTGTCCTATCGTATAATACATAAGCCCGATATGCTCGCCGACCGTTTCCCCGTCCGCGCTTACGATTTTTCCGGGCATTGCCGGCAAATAATTCTGTAAAAATTTTCTGAAATTGCGCTCGCCTATAAAGCAAATGCCCGTCGAATCTTTTTTCGCTGCCGTGGACAATCCGTTTTCGTCCGCAATTTTGCGAACGGTTTCTTTATTCAGGTCGGAGAGGGGGAAGAGGACGTTTGCCAACTGTTCTTCGCGCACCTGATTCAAAAAATAAGTCTGGTCTTTTCCGTCGTCGGCGGCCTTTAAGAGACGATGAGCGTCTCCCGAGTGCTCTATTCCGCAATAGTGTCCCGTCGCTACGAAATCAGCGCCCATACTAAGCGCATATTCGCGAAAAGGACCGAACTTTATTTCACGGTTACAAAGCACGTCGGGATTGGGGGTTCTGCCTGCGGCATATTCTTTGAGAAAATAATCGAACACCCTGTTTTTATAGTGCCGGGCGAAGTTCACGCTGTAATAAGGGACGTCGAGCGCGGCGCACACCCTGCGCACGTCGCGGAAATCGCTTTCCGCAGTGCAGGCGCCGTTTTCGTCCGTCTCTTCCCAGTTGTACATAAAAAGCCCTATTACGTTGTAACCCTGTTGTTTTAAAAGCAGGGCGGCGACGGAGGAATCCACTCCACCGCTCATACCGACCACGACCGTCTTTGCCATGCAAACACTCCGAATTTTTCTGAAAATAATTATAACATATCAAAATACTATTTGCAAATAATTTGATTTGTGGTATAATTCGGTTATGAACATTCCTGCAGACGACTTTATATTGCTTTCCGTAGTCAATACGAAACTGCGCGACGAATACCCGTCGCTTACCGCTTTTTGCGATGAAGAAGAGGTTTCGGCGCAGGAAATCGTTCTGCGGCTTGCGAAAATCGGATACAAATACGATGAGGACGGAAATAGTTTTATTTACGGTTTCAACCGATAAACTTTTTGTGACTGTTCCATTCGTGACTTCGGATACCGTAAAATTTAATGCATGCGTAGCGCAACAGGATAGAGTGTCGCCCTCCGACGGCGAAGGTTGTGGGTTCGATTCCCGCCGCATGCACCAAAAGAAAATGTCGTATTTTGTCGAAAGATAAAGTGCGGCATTTTTCTTGTTTTGTTTTTAATTATTTTTTCATATACATCAGGTGGGAGATTTTGTCTGATGAAATATAAAAAATTTTTAGTTTATTTTGTTTTGTGTTTTGTTTTGATTTTAAGCGGATGCGGACGGAACTCCGTTGCAATAGATAACCGCGATTTTGTTAAATATAATATAGAATCGAATATGCCGAAAACAGAGTATAAAATTTGCAAAGCAACAGAGCTTGTAGCAATATATTTCCCGGTTGTTACGAGTAAAAAAATAACGAGCACGGAATTGGGTGGAGTTGCCGCAAAGTTGCCGTCAGCGAAAGAAAATATAAAAGTTACATTGAATTCAATGCTGCAAGATAAAGTAAATTATTCATGTCAAGATAAATACATTTCGTTTTTGAAGTATGAAGTGGATATAAAAAACGAAGAATTATTACAAGCAAACGATATTATAACACTGTGTGATACTATGCTTTGGATATACCATTATTCGGAGTTTCAACAGATACAAATTGATGAGGAATATTTGCAAATAACAATTATTGACAACGAGGATGAAAAGTTTTTGCCTGATTGGAATCGTATAATTGCGAGTTTGTGTAAAAATATAGAACATCAAATAAAAAACGAAGCATAATCAGTATAATAACAAAAGCCGCGTTTTGCGCAAATGTAAAACGTGGCTTTGTGCGGTTTCGGTTTGTATTGCGTTACGGTTATCAGTTTACTTTCGTACGCCGAAAATATGTATGCCGCGCACCTGTTCGTAGTTATAGGAAGATAAAGGTTTGTTAAATGCGTCGTAGGAGTGGGCGGCGACGAGTATCTGTCCGCGCGAAAAGCCTACGACCACGGGCGAATGGTAAAAGTCGCCCGTAGCCCTGCCGAGCTGAACTATGTCTCCTATTTCTATTTGCGACAGGGGCACTTCCCTGGCAAAAGGTCCCGCTCCGTCGTTGCCCACAAGGAAGTTGTAGAGAAATTCCACGCCCGTCCAGGACGGTGTGCGGTCGTTCACGGACTTATAGAACCACCCGAAAGTAGGAGTATAATTCATAACTCCCGCTCCCGCAAAGATACATTGCGAGGCAAAATTGGTGCAGTCTCCGCCTATTTTGCTGAAATCGTAATATTGAGGGTTGCGCTTGAACGCCCATTTTTTTGCATAAGCTACCGCGGCTGCGCGGTTGTATTCGATATTTTCCATAATTTATTTTATGCGTGTTCTTTTTCGGAAGTGCCGTTCACGGCAATGCTTGGATGACGAAAGTATCTTGTTGAATGTATTTTGTCATGTTTAGAGTAAGAGAAACATTGGATTCCCCGTTCTGCTCGGAATGACAACTTTCAGCGTTTTGAACTTTTGTTGAAACAACAGATGCCTCGTTATAATTCGGCATGACATGATTGAGTTATGATATCGACGCGCCTCTTTACTGTCATCCCGAGCGTAGCGGGACTCTTCGCTTTCGCTTAGGATGACGGATTGCCTCACTCTGAGTCTTGTTTTAGGGACTGTCGGATTTTTCACTGCGTTCGGAATGACAAAAAACCGCTCGGGGCGACAGGTTGCCGTCACACTGAGCAACGTTTTGTCGGTCACCCTGAGCGGAGCGAAGGGCGGTTTCCTTGTTTATGTTCAAAGCGGAGGAGAGTAAAGTAAAATAATTAATAAAAAAACTAAACTTCAGTTAATTTTTTGTTGACAAACGATTTTTTCGGTCATATAATATAAAACGCAAATAAATTAACTGAAGTTTAGTTTTTGGAGGTGTTCAATGCCTGTTTCGATAGCGCCTGCGGGTAAAGAATTTGTAATCCGCAAAGTGGGCGCGGAAGAAAAAGTCAAAAAACGTTTACGGGAACTTGGAATAACCGTAGGTAGCGGTATAGCGCTTGTTTCATCTGGCGGAGGAAACGTGATAGTTGTCGTTAAAGGCGGGCGATTATGTCTCGACCGTGCGCTCGCCGAAAAGATTATAGTGGCATAATGCGCTTTTTGTTGTTGAACGAAAGCGTTCTTATGCCGTAATTTTCAGTCTTAAAAATAAACTATGGTTAATTTTTGTAAATGCAGAATAAATTAAAGAGGAGTAAATTATGAATAAACTGTTAAGCGAGTTTGTCGTCGGAGAAAGCGGCAGAATAACGGCGGTTAACGGCGAGGGCAGAATACGCCGCAGACTGTTCGATATGGGAGTAACGCCGGGTGCGGAAGTCGTTCTCAAAAAGAAAGCGCCGCTCGGCGACCCTATGGAGTTTACTTTGAGGGGCTATGAGCTGACTCTCAGAATGGCGGAGGCCGCGTGTGCGGAGGCGGAGACGTTATGAGAAAATTTGCTCTTGCGGGGAACCCCAACTGCGGAAAAACAACCTTGTTCAATGCTTTGACTGGCGCGACCGCGCATGTCGGGAACTGGCCGGGAGTTACGGTCGACAAGCGCGAGGGAGTATATAAAAAAGGCGAAAGACGCGCATATATAGTCGATTTACCGGGTATTTATTCGCTTTCGCCCTATACTCCCGAGGAAATTATAGCGCGGAACTATATTCTTGAAAGCCGTCCCGACGCGATAATAAACATAGTGGATGCAACCAATCTCGAACGCAATCTGTATCTGACTACTCAGCTTCTGGAAACGGACGTGCCTGTCATAGTTGCGCTCAACATGATGGACGAAGCGGAGAAATCGGGCGATAAGCCGGATATACCGGCTCTGGAGAAGATGCTCGGCGTGCCCGTCGTAGGAATATCCGCGCTCAAAGGCACGGGGATAGAAACTCTTATGGAGCGAGCTTCGGCTATGCCGCGCGAAAGGAGAGGGATAACGGTACTGAAAGATATTCTTTCGGAAAATATCGACGCGGCTTTCGCTTTTTATGAGGGCAAAGGTACTCCGTCCCCTCTGTTTCATGCGGTAAAACTTCTTGAAAACGATGAGGAGGAGCTTAAAAGACCGGGCGCCGCAGAGGTCCTTGCGCGCGCGTCCGGCGGAAAAGACCTCGAAGCGGTAATCGCGGACGGGAGATACAAGTACATTGCGGGAAAACTTTCGTCGGCGAAAGTCGGAAAAAGGCGCGTCGGACTTACGAAATCGGATAAGATAGACTGCGTTCTTACCCATAGGATATGGGCGATTCCCATATTTGCCGTAATTTTATTTTTTGTTTTTCATCTGACTTTTGCTGAAGATTTGTTTTACATAAACACCATAGCGACGGCGGCTGGAGGCGGCTTGCCGTCCCTTGTCGAATTGGGGCTCGCCGTCGAAACGGAGGGCGGAATCGTTTACGATAATTTCGGCGCGGAACTTCTTGCGGTATTTTACGACGGCGCCGTATTCTCTCCGGGCGTTATGTTGACAAACTTTCTGAATTTGTTTCTCTCTCACATATCGGACGGGATTGTGACTCTTATGGCAAACGGCGGAGCCGCCGAGTGGTCTTTGGGACTCGTAGGCGACGGCATATTAGGGGGTATATTCGCCGTTCTCGGCTTTCTCCCGCAGATACTCGTCCTGTTCTTATTCTTCTCGGTTATGGAAGACACGGGATATATGGCGCGCATTGCGTTCGTGTTGGACAGAATATTCCGTCGGTTCGGTCTCTCGGGCAGGGCGTTTATGCCTATGATTATGGGTTTCGGTTGCTCGGTTCCCGCTGCGGTTAACACCAGAACTCTCGCCGACGAAAAGGAACGCACGGCGACTTTGCGGGTAATTCCCTTCTTTTCATGCGGGGCGAAACTTCCCGTGCTTGCGGCTTGCGGCGGTGCCGTATGCGCCATGGCGGGCATTGCGAACGTCGAGCTTATAACGGCTGCCATGTATTCGGGCGGAATCATATGCGCGATACTCTCGGTGCTGCTTATGCGCAATACGACGTTAAGGGGTGAAACACCGCCGTTTATAATGGAACTTCCCGCATACCGTTTACCTAAGACCGGCAATTTATTCCTGCATCTTTGGGATAAGGCGAAACATTTTGTCAAAAAGGCTTTCACGGTAATTTTTTTATCGACGGTCGTAATATGGCTGTTTTCACACCTTTCTTGGAATTGGAAATATCTTACCGACGAAGAAATGAATATGTCCGTGCTGGCGTCTGCGGGGCAGTTCGTTCAGCCGCTGTTCACTCCGCTCGGTTTCGGCTCGCAGCTCGGGGAATTCGGATGGGTGTTTGCGGTCGCCGCGCTGATAGGGCTTGTTGCAAAGGAGAATATTATCGCGACTTTCGGAACTCTTGCCGCCTGCCTTGCCGCGGTCGGCGCGAACGGGGAATTCGGATGGGAAATCGGCGGAGCGATTGCGGGCATAGAAGGAATTGAGGATACCGCAGCCATGGTTGCCGCTACGGGCATTACTGTTCCCGCGCTGCTTGCGTTCGTTATGTTCAATATGACGACCGTGCCCTGTTTTGCCGCCTGTGCGACGGCTAAGGCAGAATTGCCCAAGGGAAAATTCAAATGGACTTTGTTATTCTGGCTTACGGCAAGCTATATTGTCGCCGCCGCCGTATACACGGTGGGAACCTGGTGGTGGACGCTGTTCGTATGGTTGGCGGTTGTTGCCGCGACGGTTGTGCTTATAGTTCTGAGAAATACCGGCAAGTTCGATATAGTTAAGATTTTAAGACGTAAAGGTAAGGAGGTATAGATATGGGAGCAATGGATATTGCGGTTATCGTTACGGTTTCCGTGACAGTGCTTGTCGTTGCGGCGGTTGCCGTTTACAGAAAGATAAAAGGCAAAGGAGGCGGAACCTGCGGTTGCGGCTGTGAGGGTTGCTCTTTTTCAGGCAGGTGCCGTGGGCGAGAGGGTAAAAATAAATAGATATATTCACTCCGGTTTTTAATATGAAAATGCCGCCGTCGCAAAAATTGCGACGGCGGCATTTTGTCGTATATAATTTGCGGGGGAAATAATAAACCGATTTTTATGTCAGTCGGTTATAATAGGCGTTAATGACTTGTCAAGGAGAATACGAACAATGAAATCAGCTATGGAAGAAATTTTTTTCGGCGATGTCAGATTCATCGAAAAAACAGAGATGACCGAAGAATACAAGAGACTTTTAAGCGCCTGCGCCGAAGTTTCGGGACGACTTACCCGCAGTCTAACGGGTGAAAACCGCGAAAATCTGGAAGATATGATACTTCTGAACGGAGAAATGGAGACGGAAACGGCGAAAGCGTATTTTATTAGCGGATTCAGGCTTGGAATGAAAACGGCATACGAACTGAAAGAATAATATTTATTGAACTGATTGCGGCGGTGCGGCGAGTAAAAGGAAATAGCTAATAGTGAGGTTTTCACAAAAAATTCAGTCGCGTTAAAATATTTTTCAAACGTTTGCAAAATTTACCTTTTTACCTTATAATCGTAATTAAACAACGATATTGCGACGGAGGAGATTATGATTCAGGTATCAGACAGAATAAAAGCAATTGCGCCCTCGATGACGCTTGCCATTTCCGCAAAAGCCAACGAATTGAAGGCTTCGGGAGTGCGCGTCATAAATTTCGGCGTCGGCGAACCCGATTTCAATACGCCTGAACATATTTGTCGGGCGGCAAAGGACGCGCTCGATAAGGGTTACACGAGGTATGTCGCGGCTGCCGGGTTGCCGGCTTTGAAAAAAGCTATAGTAAAAAAACTGAAAACGGACAATAATCTCGAATACGAACCCTCGCAGATAATCGTATCCAACGGCGCAAAGCATTCCATTTTCAACGCGATTTTCGCCGTAATCAACCCGGGCGACGAAGTGCTTATGGCTAAGCCCTACTGGCTTACATATCCCGAAGTGGTCAAAAGCTGCGGAGGAATTCCCGAATATATTTATGCAAAGCCCCGTCACGGCTATAAAATTACGGCGGCTCAGCTCGAAAACGCCATTACTCCGCGCACTAAAATGTTTATTTTCAACAGCCCGTGCAACCCCACCGGCGCGGTGTATACGGAGGATGAGATTCGCGCGATAGCGGAAGTATGCGTCGAGCACAACATCGTGGTGCTTGCCGACGAGATATACGAAAAACTCATCTACGGCGGAGAGACGCATTTTTCAATTGCTCAGTGTTCGCCCGAAATGAAGGACTTGACGATTGTCGTAAACGGCGTATCGAAGAGCTATGCGATGACCGGTTGGAGACTCGGCTACCTCGCCTGTCCCGAAAACGTGGCGAAAGCAATAGCGTCTTTTCAGAGTCATTCGACGTCCAACGTAAATACAATGACTCAGTATGCCGCCGTCGCCGCATTGGAAGGCGACGTCAAGCCTATGGAGAATATGATTGCCGCTTTCGGCGCACGTCGCAAACTTATGCTTGAAAAACTCGA
>CATKEF010000077.1 GCA_949747905.1 uncultured Eubacteriales bacterium | reverse complement strand
GAATAAGTACATGGTAGACAAAAGCGATTTGGTGTTAGCGATATATAACGGGAAAGAGAGGGGAGGGACGTGGAACACGATGAAGTATGCGGAGAAGAAAGGGGTTAAGACAGAGTGGTTGTATTTGCCTTTATTCGATGATTTGCTTTGAAAGAAAGAGTCCCTCGCTGCGCTCGGGAGGACGAAAGTACGCGAAAGCGCTTCGCTTATGTCACCCTGAGCGCCTTCCTTCCCTGTCACCCTGAGCGAAGCGAGGGGTCCCTCGGCAGGCATCGGGCGTGCAAACAACGCCGCGACTACTGAATAACATAAAACGCCGTTTCGGATGAAGCGGGAATTTTAAACGCAGTCTGCCTTATAACGCGGAATGCGTATTTTTTTATTTTAATGGCGCAAACTGTTTGTGTTGTAATAAGGAGTTTGTATGAAAGCAACAGGAATTGTCAGGCGTATAGACGAGCTCGGCAGAGTCGTCATACCCAAAGAAATAAGAAGTACGTTACGTTTGAAATCGGGCGACCCGTTGGAAATTTTTACCGACAGGGACGAGCTCATGCTTAAAAAATATTCGCCGATTGCTTCGCTCGAAAAATTTTCGGAGGGTACCGTAAAATCGCTTTCCGACCTTTCGGGACATATCGCGGTAATTTGTGATACGGACGAAGTTCTGCATGCGTCGGGACGCGGTCAGCGAGATTTCGACGGAAAATCGCTGTCGGGACATATGGAAAAAATTCTCAACGACAGAAAGAGCTATATAGCGAATCTTTCCGAAGGCGGCGACGTCGTTCCCATATGCGACAATCAGAACAGCGAGGTAACCGCGCAGGTTATCGTGCCCATCGTCTGCAACGGCGATTGTCTGGGCGCGGTAGCGCTTATTTCCTGCGAGCAGGGCGCAAAGATAGAGTCGTCCGCATGTAAGCTGGCACAGCTTTCCGCCAACATACTTGCGGGGCAATTCGATTAAACGAATAAATAATCGGGAAACGAACGGAGGTAAAACTTTAAAATGTTGAGTAAAAAACAGTCCTTTATAAAGGGCGCAATCATAATTTCGCTCGGCGGTTTTATTTCCAAAGTTCTCGGCGCGGTTTACCGTATACCGCTTACGAATATTCTCGGCGGAGAGGGTATGGGGATATATCAGATGGTATATCCTTTGTACTGTATTCTTCTTACGGTCTCCGCTTCGGGTATACCTACGGGTATTGCCCGTTTAATATCCTCGGGCAAGGGATACGGAGCGGAAAAACAGGCGTTCAGACTATACGGCGCGGTGGGTATAATAGGCACTATGCTTATGTTTATGCTCTCAGGTCCGCTTGCGGATATACAGGGCGAGCCGTCAATCGCGCTTTGCTGTAAATTGCTGAGCCCGTCCGTTTTTTTTGTGTCCGTATTGTCGGTCGTCAGGGGATATTTCCAGGGCAAAGGCAATATGTATCCCACTGCGCTGACCGAAATAGCGGAACAGCTTATAAAGGTTGCGGCGGGTGTTGCTCTTTCCTATATGTTCCGCGACAACCTTGCTCTGGCTGTCGCGTTCACGCTGCTTGCCGTGACTATCAGCGAAGTGATTTCCACTGCCGCCGCGGCAATCTGGTATTTAAGGCACCGCTGTAAACAGCCGCTCTATTATCAGCCGTCCGTGCCCGTGTCGGGCATTCTGAAATTTACGGTGCCTTTGACGCTCACTGCGCTCGCAATGCCTTTGTCTCAGCTTGCGGAGAGTATAATAGCCGTTCGCCTTTTAAGAGAAATAACCGATGAAGCCACGGCGCTTTACGGAATTTTCGCCGGTTGCGCGGTGACGATAATAAATCTTCCCGTATCCGTAACTTACGGGCTCGCGGCTTCGAGCGTTCCGCAGATTTCCCCTCTTGCGGAGAGCGGGAATATGCGCGAGGCAAAGAAAAAGGCGTACAAAGCGCTTTTAATAACGTTGGCGGTATCCGTGCCCGCAGCCGTAGGGCTGTATGTATTCGCGCCGTTGGCGGCAGAACTGATATTCGGGTCTTTAACGGGTTCGCAACGGGAAATTCTTATAATTCTCATACGAATAATGGCGGTAAATTCGGTTACGGAATCGCTTGTTCAGACTTCGTCGGCTTGCCTTACTTCGCTCGGCGCGCCGATAAAGAGCACCATAACCCAATGGTCGACCGCAGTTCTCCGCGTAGCGCTTGCCGCGATTTTGATAAAATTCACTTCGCTGTCCGTTTACGGCGCGGCGTGGGCGGCAAATTGCGCGTATTTAGTTGCTACTTTGCTTAATTTCTGGTATATTATGAGAGTAAAAAATACGAGAGGTAAAGCAAATGAAAATCACGCTGATAGGCTTGGGGGTGTCGGAAGGCGATTTAACCCTGCGCGCCGATAAGGCATTGAAAAACGCGGGAAAAATTATAGTAAGGCGCGCCGATACGGAGGGTTTTAAAAGCCTTTCGGAATACGATGCGCAAGTCGTTCCCGAAGAAGTCTTTGTTTCAAGCGGGAATTTCGATAAACTCAACAAAAAACTTGCATCTTACGTCATGGCGGCGGCGGAGCACACGGACGTTTGTTATTGTGTGGACGGTTCGGTGAGCGAGGACGAGGCATGCAAAATTATACTTAAAAAACATAAGGACTGCGCTGTTGCGGACAGCGTTTCGAAGAGTCTTAACGCATATACAGCCTCGCGCCTGACAGGTTGCGGGGCGGTTTGCGTTTCCGCTTACGCCGTGAGCGCAATCAAACCGTGCAGAGCGGCTTTGATATACGATTTAGATTGCGACTATATTGCGGGAGTGGTTAAAGCTGCGCTTTCTTCGCTTTTCGGGGAAGAATCGGCGTGTTTCTTCGTTCGCGGCAATAAAGCGAAAAAGATTAAAATTTACGAAATAGACAGACAGAAAATTTACGGCGCTGATTGCGCCGTTGCCGTTGAAGAAAAGAGTTTTCTTGAAAAAGAGCGTTACGATTTTACCGATTTGGAGGAGTTGATTAAGCTGCTTCGCGCTCCGGGAGGCTGCCCTTGGGACAGAGTTCAGACCCCGGAAAGCATAAAAGGCAATATGATTGAAGAGGCTTACGAACTTGTCGACGCGATAGAGAGAAAGGACGACGACGGCATGGAAGAAGAGACGGGCGATGTGCTGTTGCAGGCGGCGTTCCACTCCGTTTTACAGGAGGAGCGCGGAGTGTTCACGGGCGGAGATGCCCTTACCCGCGTTGTTAAAAAGCTGATTTTCAGACATTCGCACATTTTCGGCAAGGATAAGGCCGCCGACAGCGGCGAAGCTCTCGGCGTGTGGGAGAAAAACAAGAGAACGGAAAAACATCAGAATACTTTCTCGGAGAGCGTGCTTGCCGTGCCGACCAACTTCCCAGCGTGTATGCGTGCGCAGAAAGTGCAGAAGCGCGCGGCTAAATCGGGTATGGACTTCACGTCCTCGGTCTCGGCAAGCGAGCGCCTTGCGGACGAGGTAGGCGAACTTTTGGATGCTTTATGCGAAAAACGCGGAGAAGACGTTTTCGATGAGGCAGGCGACGTACTGTTCTCCGCCGTGAATACTTGTCGTCTGGCAGGCGTAGACTGCGAAGAGGCGCTCAGAGCCGCCACTAAGAAATTTTCCGAAAGGTTCACAAAGTGCGAGGAGCTTGTTCTGGCTGACGGTAAAAATATGCCCGATTTGGACGAATTGGAGCTCAATGTGTACTGGGAGCGTGCAAAGGGGTTGCTACGCGGATGAGCATCGAATTGAAGCCTGTCGATATCGCAGGACTGCGGACGGCTAACAACATATTTGCCGCGCCGCTTGCGGGATACACCAATGCGGTGTTCAGACAGATTTGTCTGGAAGCGGGCGCGGGACTGACGTTTACCGAAATGGTGAGCGCGAAAGGTCTTTGTTACGGCAGCGAAAAGACCGAAGAACTGCTTGCGGTCATGCCGCAGTACGACGGAATCAAGGCTTGTCAGATTTTCGGCAAAGAACCCTATTATATGCGAAAGGCTTGCGAAAGCGCCGCGCTCGCTCCGTTTGATATTATCGACATAAATATGGGCTGTCCCGTTCCGAAAATATACAAAAACGGAGAGGGAAGCGCGCTTATGAACAATCTGCCGCTTGTCGCGGATATTATTTCCGAGTGCAAAAAAAGCGGCAAGATAATCACCGTGAAATTTCGTACGGGACTGGACGGCGATAACGTTATTTGTACGGAGTTTGCAAAGGTTTGCGAGGGAGCGGGCGCCGATATGCTCACCATCCACGGACGGACGAGAGACAAGTTTTATTCGGGCGAAGTGAATTTCGGCGCAATCGCGGCGGCAAAAAAAGCCGTAAGGATTCCCGTTATCGCAAACGGTGGTGTTTTTTCGTTTGCAGACGCGGAAAGACTTCTTTCCGAAACGGGCGCCGACGGCGTCGCCGTGGGGCGCGGCGCGATTTACGAGCCGTGGATATTTGCGAAAATAACAGGCAAACCGCTCCCCGATAAACGTAAAATCATAGAATTTCAGTTGGAAAACACAAAAAAATTGTTCGGCGAAAGGTTTGCTTGCGTGTTTATGCGGAAAATGGTCGCATTCTATATAAAGGGCATGCCGAATTCCGCGTCGCTTAAAAAAATATTGTTCGCCTGCCCTGACTGCGACGCGCTTGAATCGGTTATCGACGGCATCGATTTTGATTGCGATGTTGACAAGCGCGCTTAAATTCCGTATACTGACAATATGGAAGATTTTAAAGATTTAAGAATCGTTGACAATTTTTACCAGACATCGGCGTTTTTCCCGATGCCCACAGTTATGGTCGGTACCGTTTCCGAAAACGGACAGACGAATCTGGGTGCGTATTCTCTCTGCTTTCCCTATTACGTGGCGGGAAAAGAATATTACGCTATGATTCTGGAATGCAGAAACAGCTCGAATACGGCGCAAAATATTCTCGGAGCAAAGAAAGTCTCATTGAATTTCATACCGGACGACAGAAAGTTTTTCAAAGAGGCGGTGCGCCTCGGCTTTCCCGGCGATACCACCGAAGAAAAGATGAAAAACTGTATTTTCAGCCTTTCGGAAAGTTCGATTTCTCCCGACAGGCCGAAAATTATTTCTGAAGCCTTTCAGGTTTTCGAGTGTACCTGGGACGACTCTTTAGAAGACGCTTACAAAGACAAAGCGGGGAAAACGGAGGGTTATGACCCGCCTTATAGGAATTTTAACGGAATAACCAGTAAATTCGGCGCGCATTTTATATTGAAAATCGATAAAATTCTCATCAAGCCGAAATATTACGATTCAATAGTGAACGGGGTCAAAAAAAATAATTTTCCGTCCGTTCCGGTAGATTACGGTTATCGCGACAGTACGAATTTCTGGTACACAAAGTTCAGAAAACCCGTTCCCGAGAAAATACAGGCAAAAGAGGGGGATGTGGACTCTGTAGTTTACGCAGCGTCGCGTATAGACCCGAATGTGAAGTTTACTGCAGAAGCGTGTGCAAAACTCACCAAAATTCCGAGGGTATTTCTTAAAGCTGCGCTCACTCAGATGGTTGAAATCGCGAAAGAAGAGGGTATTTCGGTGATAGACGAGAGGGCTTTGGAGGTTATCAACGATAAACGCCGAAAGGAAAAGAAAAAGTAATTTCCGTCTTCAAGGCTTGACAAGATTTTTTCAGATGTTTCGCTGCGTTCAACATGACGGAAAAGCGCTCAATTGACGAAGGGCGTTATACGTAACAAAAGAGCGCTCAACATGACAGAGGAGACCTCAATATGACAATGGTGTCGTCGCGAGCGATAACTTTTTGTTATCCCGAACTATAATGTTTTTTTGTCATCCCGAGGCTTGCCGAGGGACCCTTCGCTTTCGCTCAGTGTGACAAGGTGCGTTCAGTGTGACAAGGTGCGTTCAAGGTGACAAAACGATGGTTTAATGTCATTCCGAACGCAGTTAGGAATCGGTTATCCTTACTTTAAAACCGTTGTCGCCGCGAATGTGACGCAACATTTATGTCTTATAATTCATATGTTTGATATGTTTTGTAAGTGAAACAATAGTTAAATAATATTATTTTCTTAAAAGTCTGTTAAGACATTCCGCAAAATCGGCGCAATTCGACAAATTGCGCCTTATTTTTTTACTTTACGACAAGACCTATGCGCTATAATACTTCCTACGATGCAGGTTTACGTAGAGCTTGCCGTACTTGAAAATTTCTGTATGGACTTCTTTCTGCTGTATGCGGCAAAAGCGGCGGTAAAGAATCGGGCGTCCTTGAAACGGCTTGCGCTGGCTTCGGTGCTCGGGGCTGCGTTCGCGGTGGTTATTCCTGTTCTCGGGCTGGGCGCCGTATGGGCGGCGGCGGTTAAAATTTTATCGGGAATCGCAATTTGTCTTGTAGCGGGCAAGTTTGTGAATTTCAAAAGTTTTTTAAAGTTTACGGGTGCGTTTCTCGGTTTTACGGCTGTTCTCGGCGGAGCGCTCATCGGTATATTTTCTCTTGCCGGTCTGGATTATGCCGAGGGGCAGGGATATTTGGTATCTTCCGTTCCGATAGGTATACCGCTGTTTTGCGCATTGTTTGTAATTCTCGGTGCAAAACTGCTTGCAAAGAGGTTGAAAAAAACTTCCGGGAAAGAGGTTATCTGCCGCATATATGTGGGGCAATCCGCTGCGGAAATACGCGGATTTTTCGACAGCGGCAATAAGGTTTACAGCCGGGGAGCGCCCGTTAACGTCGTCCCTGCGGAAATCGCCGAAAAACTTGTCGGGGAAAAACGAATAACAGAAGAAGTAAAAATACATACTGTTACGGGGAGTAAAACCCTGAAAGTATTTACTGCCGACAAACTGGAAATCTGCTCGGGGGAAAAAACGGAGACAATCCGCGGAGTAAAATTCGGTGTAAGTCCGCAAAGGATAAGTCTTGCGGTACTTCACTGCGACCTTTTGGAGGAACTGAATGTTTGAAAAAATAAAGCAAATACTTGCGGAACTGTTCGGCAGAAACACTCTCGACTATATATGCGGCTCGGAAGCCCTGCCGCTGCCTCTCTCGCAGGAAGAGGAAAGCAACAAAATCTCTCTTCTGGAAAGCGGAGACGAAAGGGCGAAAGCCGAACTTGTGGAACATAATCTCCGCCTTGTGGTGTACATAGCTAAAAAGTTCGAAGGTTCTGGAGCGGACGGCGACGACCTTGTTTCGGTTGGGACCATAGGACTTATAAAGGCTATAAACTCTTTCAAATCGGATAAAAACATCAAACTCGCCACCTATGCTTCGAGGTGCATAGAGAACGAAATTCTTATGTATCTGCGCAGGATGAGCAGGCTCAAACAGGAGGTCAGCTTCGACGAACCTCTCAACACCGATTGGGAGGGCAACGAGCTTCTCTTATCCGACGTAATGGGCACGGACGCGGACAGCGTTTATTCCGATATCGAGAGCGGAGTGGAGAGGGAACTTCTCAATGCGTCTCTGGCGCAGCTTTCTCCCCGCGAACAAAGGATAATGAAGATGCGTTTCGGGCTTGACGGCAGCGAAGGGATGACGCAGAAGGACGTCGCGGATAAACTCGGTATATCCCAAAGTTACATATCCCGACTCGAAAAAAAAATAATTTCAAAACTTAAAAAAGACATATCAAAACAGATTAATTAACATATATATGCGGCGCAACTTATTTTTCCGTAGGTTTTTACATAATTATCGGAGGGAAAAATTATGTTGCAAAAAGTCGTTATTTGCGGCGTGGATACGTCGGGACTGCCGTTGCTTACGGCAAGAGAACAGGATGAACTGATGAGAAAGCTGAAAGCGGGGGACGAAGCCGCTCGCGAAAGGTTTATAGTGGGTAATATGCGCCTTGTACTTTCGCTTGTGCGCAGATTCTGGGCAAAACGCGCGAACGCGGACGACGTGTTTCAGGCGGGTTGCGTCGGGCTTATAAAAGCCATTGACAATTTCGATTTGTCGGTCGGCGTTAAATTTTCGACCTATGCCGTGCCGATGATTTTGGGTGAGATAAAAAGATATTTGCGGGATGGAAATTCTCTGCGCGTTTCGCGTTCGATAAGGGATACCGCGTATCAGATACTCAAAGTGAGGGAAAAACTCGAAGAAGCGGATGAGGACGTGACGTACGATAAGATAGCCAAAGAAATGAACGTTGCGGTTTCGGAGGTTGCTTATGCGTTGGACGCTATTTCAGACCCCGTTTCGCTGTATGAGCCCGTATACAACAAATCGGGGGACACTCTGCTTTTAATGGACCAGATTTTCGACGCAAAGAACAACGACGAAGTCTGGACGGAAAAGGCGGCTCTGTACGAAGCCATAGAAAGGCTCGAAGGCAGAGAGAAAAAAATTTTGTTTTTAAGATATTTCGAGGGAAAGACGCAAACGGAAATTTCACGCGAGGTCGGCATTTCCCAGGCGCAGGTTTCAAGGCTGGAAAAAACCGCGCTCAAACAGATTAAGGCTTGTATATCCTGAAAGTTTAACGCAGACCGCGGATTTATATCCGCGGTCTGTGTGTTTTTATGTTGCCGATTCCTCGGCAAACCTCGGGATGACAGTCGGGTGACAGGTCCCTTGTTACACTCGGGAAAACACGTGATTTTCGGAATGACATATAAGCCTCAAAATGACATATGATTTTCGGGAAGCCAAAAGCTAAATCGAACAGGCAAGCGGTGTGTTTGCTGATGTGTGGTGGGAGACTGACGGCACGGTTTCGCGGAGAATTTTTTCAATGATGTAACAAACGGAAATTTTCATATAATAAACCCGTTTCGGTTTTATTTTTTGTGTATTCGGCAATAATCGCTTGACAGAAAAACTTTTCGGCAGTATAATTATCTCAAAAATTTTAGCTAAAAATGCGGAAGTAAATTCAATATGGACCTTGAAAGTAATTTCGAAAAGATATACCGCGCGTTCAGACTGAATATATATAGAAAAATATTCGAAGTTCTTGGCGAACGTGAAGGTTCGCTGAACGCGACGGAATTTTTTGCGGTTGAAGCTATCGGGCTAATGAACGAGCCGACGGTCGGGGAGTTTGCCGAGTGCCTTTCGATAACTTCTTCGAACGCGGCGTATAAAGTTAGGCAACTTATAAAAAAGGGCTATGTAATCAAAGTGCCCACGGACGACAAGCGCTCTTTCAGATTGCGGGTTACAGATAAATTTACAAGATATTATCATTCGGACAACAGTTACGGTTCCTATATTTTCAGATTGATTTCCCAATCTCTCGACGAAGAAGAAATCGAGCAGACGAACAGATTATTCGAAAAATTCGTGCGGGCTACGGAAAACCGCAAAGGAGTAAAAAATGATTAAAATAATAACGGATTCTTCAAGCAACATAACTCAGGAAGAAGCAAAGACGCTGGGCGTCACCGTAATGCCCATGACCATATCTTTCGGTACGGAAGAATTCCGTGACGGAGTAGATATCGGTTTTGACGAATTTTACGAGAAAATGGCAACTTCAAAGGAGTTTCCTCACACCTCTCAGCTTACCGAAGAACAGGTTGAGGAAGCGGTGAAAAAAGTTCTTGCCGAATCGGGTGAAAACGATGAAATTATAATAATGCCGCTTGCGGCGGTTCTTTCGGGTTCGTACGACAGATGTAAAAGCGTTGCCGACCGCTACGACAGGGTATACGCTTACGAAACGAAGTGCACTACGGTTATGTTGAAACTGATGGTCTGGGAAGCGCTGCGCAACGCCGATAAAAGCGCTCATGAGGTTATGGAAATTCTTGACGAGTTGCGTCCCAAACTCAGGCTATACGCCGTTCTCGACACTCTCGATAATTTGAGAAAGGGCGGCAGACTCTCAAAAACCGTAGCGATAATAGGCTCCGTGCTTAAAATCAAACCCGTTATAACTTTCGGACCGGACGGCAAGGTCGAGCTCATTTCCAAGCAGTTCGGCATTAACAAAGGAATAAGCTATATCTGCTCGACGGTAGATAAAAACAAAATAGACTTTACGAAACCCGTATATCTTATTTACACGGCAACGGATAAAAACAGCGAGACTTTGATTTCGAAGCTGGGAATAGAGTATTCCGAAAAGAGTAATATTTGTCCTGTTATCGGAACGCACAACGGCGCAAACGCCGCGGGTATAGTATACGCGGAAAAATAACGGGCCGATTTCCTTATTTTACCACAAGACCGTATTTTGAAAGAAAACTTGACAACGCGTATAAAATTATCGTACAATGTTTATAAATTTTTTGTTGAACCTTAATCGAGTGGAGGACGTTGTATGGTAATCGTTGATTTGGTGGCGCTCGGCTTTGCGGTTGTTATGGCATTGGTCGGTGCATTGGTCGGTTTCGGCAGAGGGCTGAAATTTTTCACAAAGGGTATTTTCGGTTTTATAATTTCGATTTTTCTTTGCTACTGTTTCGGCGGAATTATTTTTCAGCTGTCGTTTGTGCAGGACCTGCTTGCAAAGTTTGCGTCGCTCTGGGCAGATAAAGAGGGGGTTTTCTACGATATTCTGAATAAAATTCACGCCGAAGTAATTGTATATTATATAGTTCTTTTCGCGGTAGTTCAGATTCTTAGAATTATTATCGTAAAAATCGTTCAGAGCATAGCGGAAGCCAAACTTCTCGTAATGCGTATAATAAACAAGGTTTTCGGCATTGTGCTGTTTCTCGGGATGGCTGTTCTTTTATGGTTGGTGGCTTTCCAGATTATCCAATGGATAGGCGGCGGAACTGCGGAAAATTTTGCGCAGATTCTTGACGGCAGTCTGTTTAAACTGGATTACGTTTTTGCGAACAACCCGCTTGAAGAAATAATAAATTATCTTAAAGGACTTGCGGATACGTTTGCTCCCGCCTGAATAAAATAAATATAACGCGGTCAGCTCTGACCGCGTTTTTATTATGCGCCCGACAACTAATCGTCATCGGGCGCATATATTATAATCGGAGTGTGAATTTATGGAAACAAGCTATTCCGAACTCAGACAGAAAGACGTAATAAATCTCGCCGACGGCAGTCATCTCGGACGGGTGTGCGATTTGCGTTTTACTTTTCCGGAAAACAGAGTTCTCGGTTTTGTCGTTACGGGCTGCAAAGGTTTCAGATTTTCCAGGCAGGAAATTTTTATTCCTATAAAAGCGGTTTCCAAAATCGGCGAAGATGCCGTTTTGGTGAATTTCGGCAAAGAACCGTCCAAACCCGATTGTCCTCCGAAACGTCCTCCCGACGGTTGTTCGCCCTGTCCGCCCCCGTGTCCTCCGCAGGGCAGGCGCAGTTATGACGAATACGAATAATCAGAAAATGTTTTCGAGATGCACGGTATATGCGTCAGGCAGATTTTTCGTGATTTCTATGAGAACTTCTATTTTTCCGAGCGCGAGCTCGTATTCGGCGTTGTACAGAAGTCCGCATGCTTCGCTCAGCCAATAATCGATGTACGATATATCGTTGTGCGGCACAAGCGCCTGTAATTTGCCTTTTTTGTCGTCCCAGAGCGTTCTTACGGCAACTCCGTCTTCGCGGGTTGCCGTTTTGTCTTCGATTTTATCGTAAAGCGTTTCAAGCGCCGTGGAAAATTCCGAAAACTGTTTGTCGAGATACCATTCCGTAAAAATAAACAGACCTATGCAAAGCGCGATTGCCGCAAGGGTGTATGAAATAGCTTTTACCATTGTCCGTTTACCTCGACGTTAAGAATTTTATATTTCTCTCCGCGTTTCTGGAAATATACGCGGCCGTCCCCGTTTACCGTCATTGCCACGACTTCGCTCTCCTTGGCGTTCTGTTCTTTCAGAAATTTACCGAGGACGTCTTTGTCGAACCCGCAGCGGGCAAGATTTTGCTTGTCCGGTTTGCCTCTGTCGATAAGAATAAGCGGCAGAGAATATCCCGCTTTTTCGGGTTTTTCCAATGCGGAAAACGAACCGTTTGCCTCGTAAAGACCGTAATAAACGTCGTCGAGGTTAAAATAACCCGCCGTGCGCATATTCTCTATGAGGTCGCTCACGTCGAGATTGTTTTTCTTGAGTTGATATTCGTCTATACCGTCTTTATTTATCACGACGGACGGTTTGCCCGAAATGATTTCTTTCATCGGTTTGAACCATAGGTTGAGAAGCCAAACTATTTCGTGCATTATAAAAATAGTCACTATGGCGATAATTCCGTACAGGAGAGGAATCGTGGTATCTGCCATAGGTATGCAGGCGAGTTCGGCAATAAGAAGGGAGATAACGAATTCAAACGGCTGCATTTCGCCAATCTGGCTTTTCCCCATAAGCCGCATTATTAAAAGCAACGTAAAAAATATAATAGTCGTACGTATAAAGATTAATGCCATAATATAAGTATTCTCAAAATAATCGGCAATATTCTTGATTATAGTTGCGGTTTATGCTATAATACAATGCAATATATGAACAGATATACGGACGGACAATCGGGCGAAAGCGCTTACAGAGCCCGTGGAATAAAACCCGGTACGGAAAGAACCCGCGAGCTGTTGGACAGGCTCGGGAAACCCGATAAATCGCTTAAAACGGTGCATATAGCGGGGTCTAACGGCAAAGGCTCGGTTGCGGAATTCATTACCGAAATACTTGTTGCCGCAGGAAAACGAGTGGGGACGTTCACTTCTCCCGTGGTGTATTCATACAACGGACAGTTCCGCGTGGATGGTGTCCCGATTTGCGATGATAAACTGGGAGAATATATTTCCGCTGCGGAAAACGTCTCTTCGGGTACGGGCGCCACGCGATTTGAAATCGAGACGGCGGCGGCGTTTTACGCGTTTTATAGCGAAGGCTGCGAATATGCCGTAATCGAATGCGGCATGGGCGGCAGCTTCGATTCCACCAACGCCGCAGTAAACAAACAGATTGCCGTAATAACTTCCGTTTCTTTGGAGCATACGCAGTATCTCGGCGATACGCTGAGTAAAATAGCCGTACAGAAAGCGGGAATAATAGGCGATTGTCCCGCCGTCGTCAGCGCGTGCGTGCCTGAAAGCGTGAGAAACGTTTTTCTTTCAGCGGGCGCGGAGATAGCCGAACCGGTAAAGGTAACGGGCGCGCATTCGTTCGAATACGAGGGGAAGATTTACGAGCTCTCCGCCGAGGGTGCAAGACAGCACTGTAATGCCGCCTGCGCCATTAAGGTCGCTGAGAAGCTGGGTATTTGCGAGCGCGCTGTTTTCGATGGCGTAAAGGCGACGAAGCCGGAGGGCAGATTACAGAGATTTTTGAGGGACGGGGTAACGTATATACTCGACGGCGCGCATAACGCCGAAGCGGTTGCCGCCCTTGCCGAGTTTATCGGCGCAAAATATGCAGATACGGAAAACTCTCTCGTTTTCGGCTGTATGTCGGATAAAGAGCCGGGTGAGACGCTCGGCATTTTAAAAGGACTTTTTTTTGAAGTCATTGCGGTAAGTCCGCAAAGTCCTCGGGCTATGTCGGCGGAAGAGATATATCGCGCATGCCGCGAAAATTTCGAGAACGCGAAAAAAGCGGGCAGCGTAAGCGCCGCACTCGAAGCGTCGCGCGGCAAAACGGTGGTTGTGAGCGGGTCGTTCGCTCTTTTGAAGGAGGCAAAGGAATGGATAGAGAGAAAGTAATAGAAGCGGTCGGGGAGCTTTTGAAAGCGCTCGGCGAAGACGTCGGGCGCGACGGACTCAAAGAAACTCCGCGCAGAGTTGCCGACGCTTTTGCCGAACTTTTATCGGGCGAGGGTAAAAGCGCGGAGGAACACCTTTCCAAAACTTTTGCGTCGGATTGCGGCGATATGGTTTTGGAGAAAGATATAAGTTTTTCTTCGACTTGCGAGCATCATTTAATGCCGTTTTTCGGCACTTTTGCAATTGCTTATATTCCCGACGGCAAGGTCGTGGGGCTGTCAAAGCTCGCCCGTACCGTGGAAGTTTTCTCGAAAAGGCTACAGATACAGGAAAGGCTTACTTTTCAGATTGCGCAGGAAATTATGTTGCGGCTTGCGCCGAAAGGCGTTATGGTGGTCTGCGAGGCGGAACACACCTGTATGACTTGCCGCGGAGTGAAAAAGGCGGGGAGCAAAACGCTTACGTATTCCGTCCTCGGCGATTTTCCCGAAAAGAAAAGAGAGGAGGTTTTTGCACTGCTCAAATGAAAATCGGTAACATTGTGTTCGAAAATTACACTTTTGTAATGGCAATTATAAATCTCACTCCCGACAGTTTCTGGAAGAACAGCCGCACCGAAGCGGATAAAGTGCTTTTTGCAGTCGAACGCGCGGTGAAAGAAGGGGCGGCGATGATAGATATAGGCGCACAGTCGACGCGTCCCGGCTATGTGGAGGTAAGCGCGGACGAGGAGATTTCCCGCTTTGAAAAACCGTTGTCCATGATTAAGGAGAGATTTTTCGTCCCCGTTTCGGTCGATACGTATTTCTCGAAAAGCGCCGAAGCGGCGCTGTCTCTGGGTGCGGATATGATAAACGACGTTTGGGGACTTACTTATTGTCCCGATATGGCGAAAACAATCGCGAAATACGATGCCGCGGCATGCATTATGCATAATGCGAGACAGTCTTTGTCGGGCGATATATGGGGGGCAATTGAAGATTTTCTCAAAAAAAGCGTTAGTTTGGCGCTCAAAAGCGGCATTGACGGCAATAAAATTTGCGTCGACGGCGGAATAGGGTTTGCGAAAAACCGCGAACAGAATCTCGAGCTTTTAAACGGTTACGAAAAACTTTCTTCAATCGGCTATCCTCTTCTTCTGGGCGCGAGCAGAAAATCGCTTTTCGGTGGAAATGCGGAGGACAGGTTGCCGCAGACGGTCGAAAGCAGCCGTAAAGCGGCTGAAAAGGGAGTGCTTTTCGTGCGCGTCCACGACGTGAAAGAGAACGCGCAGGCAATCAGAGAGGTCTACGGAAGATGAAGTCTTACGACAATTCGATAATTATCCGAGGTTTAAAGGTGACGGCGTGTCACGGAGTGCACGGATTCGAAAAGAGAGAGCCGCAGTCGTTCGTATTCGACGCCGAGCTGTTCTGCGATTTCTCGGATACGGCGGGAACGGACGATTTGGGCGATACCGTCAGCTATTCCGACGCGTGCTCGATGATTGTGAGAATAGCTTCGGAAAACAGCTTTAACCTGATTGAAAAACTTGCTTACGAGTGCGCATATGCGCTGATGGACGCATTTTCGTTGAACGGAGTGAAAGTTACGGTATATAAGCCTGAGGCTCCCGTAAAGCGCGATTTGGATACGGTGGGAGTCGTTGTCTCTCTCGAACGCGAGAAGGTTTATCTTTCTCTCGGTTCGAGTATGGGCGACAGGGAAAGCTATATCAAAAAAGCGTTGGAGGAGCTCAATGATACGCGGGGCATTCGTATACGAAAAGTTTCTTCTTTCATCGAGACCGAGCCTTACGGCGGCGTGGCGAAAAACAAATTTCTGAATTGTGCGGCGGAAGCGGAAACTTATCTGTCCCCGGCTCGCTTTCTGAAGAGAATTCACGAAATCGAAAAAGATTGCGAAAGAGAAAGAGACAAACGCTGGGACGACAGAACTTTGGATATAGACATAATATTTTTCGGGAACAGAATTATTTGCGAAGACGATTTGACGGTGCCTCATCCCGATTATGCGAACAGAGGGTTTGTTTTGGCTCCTTTAAAGGAAATTGCTCCCGATTTTGTGTGCCCATTGTTAAAAAAACGTGTAAAATTTATGTGAACGGCATAGAATTGTGCCGTTTTATTTGTTTAAAGAGGAATAATATTACTATTTTAAAAAATTCTTTTGTGCAAATTGCATAAAGTTTTTTAAAAAAACTATACAAAGAATAAACAATGTGTTATAATTCCGACGGTGAGATTTTTTTTCATTTAAATTAACACGATATTGACACTAAGCGTTGAAAATCCGCTGAGGAGTAAAATTTTGGAAAAAATAGGCATTATTGATTTGGGCTCGAATTCCGCAAGACTAGTGATTGTCAATCTCTTCGCGGACGGTTATTTTATGGTTGCCGACGAGCTTAAAGAGAGCGTAAGGCTCGGGCAGGATATGGAGCGCGACGGTTTTTTGAAGCCCGCGCGCGTTGCCGAAACCATAAAGACACTTAAAATGTTCAGAAAACTCTGCGACGCGAGCGGAGTTACCCGTATTATAGCCGTAGCGACGGAAGCGGTCCGCCGTGCGAAGAATCAACGCAGTTTTCTGGACGAAATTCAGGCTACCTGCGGAATCAAAATAAGGGTTCTGACTTCTGAAGAGGAAGCGATTCTCGTTTATCGCGGTGTAATAAACACAATGGATATACCGAAAGGTATAGTCCTCGAGATAGGCGGCGGCTCCACGAAAATAGTCTACTATAACAGGAGAAATATGCTCAACTACGTTACCCTGCCTTTCGGTGCGGTGACACTTACGGGGCTTTTTTCCGGCGACGGGCTGAAACCCGACGAGCAGGCGGCTAAAATCGAGGAGTTTTTTACCGAACAGTTAAAGCGTGTGGAGTGGCTTAAAGAAGTCGACCCCGACGTGCAGATGATAGGCGTCGGCGGTTCTTTCAGAAATCTTTTCAAAATAACCAAGATGGTGCATAAGTACCCGCTTGACAACGTCCATAATTATAAAATGGCGGTCGAGGACTTTATTCCCGTTTACGATATGATTAAAGTGCTCGATTTGGATAAAAAGAAAAAAATCAAGGGGCTTTCCGCGGCGAGAGCGGACATCCTTCCCGCGGCGCTTGCCGTCATTAAGTCGTTCGTAACTTATATGAATATAGAGAATTTTACGTTCTCGGGCGCGGGACTCAGAGAGGGAATAATGTTCAATCAGGCGCTTCCGATGACTTTGGAAAAGCCCATTGCGGACGTTCTCAATTATTCTCTTACGACCCTTGTTAAATATTACGATTGCGACGAAAAGCATGTGGAGCACGTTGTTAACCTCGGCATTCAGCTTTTCAAGCAGTTGAGGGTGCTGCATAAATTTCCCAGACAGTATTTGAAAATACTCAAAGTCGCCGCTATGTTGCACGACTGCGGTATGAGGATAAAATTCTATAATCATCCGCGGTACAGTTGGTATATGATTCTGAATTCCACGCTGTACGGCGTAACGCACCGTGAAATAGTGCTTGCCGCGTTTACCGCATGCTGTCACAACAAAGAGGATATAAACGCTTTGGACTGGTCGCGTTACCGTGACATTGTTACCGAGGACGATTTGGAAATAGTCAAAAAGCTCGGAGTGATGCTGAGAATCGCCGAAAGTCTGGACAGGGCTAACGCGGGTTCGATTAAGGGCATCAACTGCGATATTCTGGGCGACTCGGTGATTATGAAAACGGAAATCGAGGGCGACGCTACTTTGGAAATACGGAACGCTATGAGCGCTTCGACGGAATTCAGAAAAGCGTTTCACAAAAATCTCGAAATATTGTAACACGAATACCGCCGGTAATACTGGCGGTATTTTAAAAGTACAAAGTTGCAACGGTTAAAATGCCGTGGAGATATTATGAAAGTTGTTCTTGCGAGCGCTTCGCCGAGGAGAAAGGAACTTTTATCGCAAATTGTCGGCGCATTCGAAGTTATTCCCGCGGCGTCGGAGGAAAAAGTAAATCTTTCGGTGTTTCCCGAAAAGGTCGCCTGCGCCCTTGCCGAAAGTAAATGCGACGAAGTTTATGCTCTGCATACCGATAAGGTCGTTATAGGTTGCGATACCGTAGTTGTCTTCGAGGGGAAAATTCTCGGTAAACCCAAAGACAGGGAGGACGCCGTGCATACTCTTAAAGCGCTTTCGGGTAAAACGCATTTTGTAATAACGGGTGTGTGCGTGCGCAACAGATATAAAAAAGCGGTCGAATACGAGGAGACGGAAGTGAGGTTCAATCCGCTTTCGGACGAATTTATTGAAAAATACGTTGACAGCGGGTCGCCTATGGATAAAGCGGGCAGTTACGGAATTCAGGACGGCGGAATCGTCAGAGAGTATTTCGGAAGTTATACTAACGTCGTGGGATTGCCGGTAACGCTGGTCAAGAAACTTTTGGAAGAGGTACAGACAGACTTATGAAAAAGATTGCCGTAGATTTCGGGTCGGGTTTTACGAAAATTTATATCCCCGGTTGCGGAGTGGTTCTGAGAGAGGCAACGTGCATAGCTGTGGAACAGTTTGTTTCGGACGGCGAAAATACTTTTGCGATAAAAGCCTGCGGCGACAAAGCTCGCGCGCTTTCGGGGAGAGCGGCGGTCAATACCCGCATAATAAACCCCGTAGTCGAGGGCGATATCGTCAACGAAATTCTCGCGGCAAGACTTTTTGCTTATTTTCTCGAAAAAATAGAAATAACTTATAAAAAAGCCCGTCGCACGGAAGTTATGTTTGTTCTGCCTTGCGGACTGAGCGGCGAGGTGCGCGGCAAATACAGAAAAATCGCAGAGGAATGCGGTATCGGTTCGGTGTACTTTACGCTTACTCCCTATGCGGCGGTAATCGGTGGAAACGCGATAATAAGCGAGAGCACTCCGACTTTTTCATTGGATATAGGGCACTCTTTAACGGGTATTGCCGCTTTTTCGCAGGACGGTATAGTTTCCGGTCTGAGCGTAAATCTCGGAGGAGCGAATATCGACGCGCACATTATAGACGAGCTTGCGGAAAACCACAATCTCAAAATAGGAGGACTTACTGCCGAGCGTCTTAAAAATACGGTGGGCAGTCTTCTTGAAGACGACAACAGAACAACCGTTGTGGACGGCAGAGCCGTGTCGGACGGAGCGCAGACCTCGCTTTTTGTCGGCTCGGGTCAGATTTACGAAGTAATTACGACGTATGTCGATAAAATTTTGGAGTATGTTGCTCTGGTTATTTCCAAACTTCCCGAGGAAGCGGCGTCCGCAGTGGTGCGCGGCGGAATATATCTTTCGGGCGGGCTTGCGAAAATGGACGGACTTGCGGACTATATACGGGAGAAACTCAACATCCCCGTAACGGAATTCGAGGAACCGCAGCTTGCCGCGGTAATCGGCGGCGGGGCGATATTGTCCGATTACGCGCTTACGGAGAAATTTGCAATCGGCGAGGATTGAGGCATTCAGATGAGTAAAAAAAGCAATATTCGAAATTTTTGCATTATAGCGCATATAGACCACGGCAAGTCTACTCTTGCGGACAGGCTTATGGAGCGTACCGGTCAGGTTTCAGAGAGGGATATGGAAGCGCAGCTTCTCGATTCCATGGATATCGAACGCGAGCGCGGAATAACCATAAAACTTACCCCCGTCAGAATGTTTTACAAGGCGCAGGACGGCGAGGAATACGAATTCAACCTTATAGATACTCCCGGACACGTGGACTTTACTTACGAAGTATCGCGTTCTCTCGCCGCGTGTGAGGGCGCCATACTTATAGTGGACGCTTCGCAGGGGGTAGAGGCTCAGACTCTGGCAAACGTTTATCTGGCGCTTGAAAACAATCTCGAGATACTTCCCGTAATAAATAAAATCGATTTACCCTCCGCCCGTCCGGACGAGGCGAAAAAAGAGGTGGAGGACGTTATCGGGCTGGACGCGTCTTATGCCCCTTTGGTTTCTGCGAAAGAAGGGACCAATATAGAAGAAATTTTAGAGGATATAGTCAGGTATTTCCCCGCACCCGGGGGAGATGAAAACGCGCCGTTGAAGGCGTTGATTTTCGACAGCTATTACGATAATTACAAGGGCGTAATACTTTTTGTCCGCGTTAAAGACGGAAAGGTCGCCGCGGGCGACAGAATAAAAACATTCCGTTCCGATAAAATTTACGAAGTTGTGGAGACGGGAGTTTTTGCTCCGAATCTTACGCCGAAAAACGGGCTCGCCGCGGGTGAAGTCGGTTATATCGCCGCGTCAATCAAATCTATTCAGGACGTCGCGGTCGGGGACACGGTGGTGAACGCGGACAATTCGGACGTCGAGCCTCTGCCCGGATACAAAAAAGTTCAGAGCGTGGTTTTTTGCGGAATATACCCTCTCGACGGCAGCAGATTCAACGATTTGAAGGACGCTATTTTGAAGTTGCAGCTCAACGACGCATCCCTGATTTTCGAACCGGACAGCTCTGTTGCACTCGGTTTCGGATTCAGATGCGGTTTTCTGGGGCTTCTGCATATGGAGATTATACAGGAGCGCATAGAGAGGGAATTCGGGCTTGAAATAATAACGACCGCTCCGTCCGTAAGTTATAAAGTAATAAAGACGGACGGAGAAGAGATATTCGTCGACAATCCTTCGCACCTTCCTCCCGTTTCGGAAATAGAACATATGGAGGAACCTATAGTCAAGGCGGACATATATTCCCCGCCCGATTATCTGGGGCAGATTATGGACTTGTGCCGCGAAAAACGCGGAGTTTTTCTCGAAATGACTTATCTTGACAAAAGCAGAGTCCGACTGGAATATCATCTTCCGCTCAACGAAATAATCTTCGACTTTTTCGATGCGGTCAAATCGCGCACGCGCGGCTATGCGAGTTTCGATTACGAGCTTATAGGTTACGAACGCAGCAAACTTGTTAAACTGGATATACTTCTTAACGGCGAGGTCTGCGACGCGCTGTCGATGATTGTTCACGAGGACAGCGCATATACGCGGGGCAGAATGCTTTGCGAAAATTTAAAGGATGCCATTCCCCGTCAGCTTTTCGAAGTTCCAGTACAGGCGGCGATAGGCGGGAAGATAATAGCCCGCGAAACGGTCAAAGCCGTGAGAAAGGACGTGCTCGCAAAGTGTTACGGCGGCGATATAACCAGAAAGAAAAAACTTCTCGAAAAACAGAAAGAAGGGAAAAAACGTATGCGGCAGATAGGAAACGTGGAAGTGCCGTCCGAAGTGTTTATGCAAATTCTGAAAACCAACAAAGACTGAGTGATGTAGCGTAAATAGAATAGTTTTTTGGAAATTATGTCGAATTTTTTTGAAAGCGTATATGAATTCGTGAAAAAAGTGCCCGCGGGCAAAGTTGTGACTTACGGTGACGTTGCAAGGGCTATAGGTTCTCCCCGTGCGACCCGACAGGTCGGCTGGGCGTTGCATTGCAACCCGTATCCGGGAATAGTACCCTGTCACCGCGTGGTTTTTTCCACGGGGTCGGTTTGCACGGGTTTTGCTTTCGGAGGCAAAGAGGTGCAAACGGAACTTTTGCGCGCGGAGGGGATAGAAGTTTCCGAGGACTTTAAAATCAATCTCGAAAAATTTCGTTGGAGGGAAATTTGATGGCGGGCATATACGTACATATACCGTTCTGCAAATCGAAATGCTCATATTGCGACTTCGCTTCTTTTCCCGATAAACTATGCTTTGCCGAAAGTTATATGGCTTGCGTTTACCGCGAAATGGCGATGCGCGAATCCGAGCTTAAAAATTACGTTTTCGATACCTTGTATATAGGGGGCGGCACACCGTCCGTAATCGACGAAAAATATATAGCTATGTTGGTTGCGGCGGTCGGAAAGCATTTCAAACTTTCGCCCGACGCCGAAATAACCATAGAGATGAATCCCGGCACGGTAAGTTCGGGAAAAATCGCTCTGTATGAGAAAAGCGGTATAAACCGTTTTTCCGTCGGGTTACAGTCTGCCGTCGACAGTCAGCTCGAAGATATCGGCAGAGTGCACAATCTTAAAGATTTTCTGAATTGCGCAAAATTGTTAAAAGGTAAAAATTTCAATGCGGACGTTATGCTCGGTCTAAAAAATCAGACTTGTGCGGACGTTGAAAAGACTATTACGGTTGCGGCGGAAGCGGGCGCAAGTCACATTTCGATGTATGCGCTTTCCGTAGAGGACGGAACTCCTATTTATACCGATTATCTGAACGGCGAGCTTCCGGACAGCGACGAAGTCGCGGCAATGTATGCTGCGGGAACAGGGAAACTGGCTGAGCTCGGTTTCGAAAGATACGAAGTTTCGAATTTCTGCAAAAAGGGAGCCGAGAGTCGTCATAACCTGAATTATTGGCGGCGCGGCGAATATATAGGTTTCGGCGTGTCGGCGTCTTCGTGCATAAATAACGTGCGGTTTACCAATACTTTCGATTTGGACGAGTATTTCAAGTGCATACTTTCAGGTCACCTTGCGGTAAAGGACAGGGAAGAAATTGATAAAACCGGACAGGAAGAAGAGTTTATTATGCTTGCGCTGCGCACTTCGCGCGGGCTTGACTTAAAGGAATTTGAAAAGCTTTTCAACGAAAATTTTCTTGATAAATATGCAATTGCATTACAAAAGGTGACGGGATATATTGAAGTTAACGACGGTTTTCTAAAAATTAAGGATAGGTTTTTATTCATTCAGAACTCGATTATAGTCGAGTTTTTACAAGCCGTATAAATAAAGCGGACGGGGCATTTTTGCTCCGCCCGCTTTCAAGTATCTAAACTTGCAATTCTTTTTTTGCGATTACCTTGCCGCGTTCACCGTCTATAAGAAATGCGGTTACGTGTTTATCCTTGTTGCATACGCCCACATAGTAGTAGCATCCCTCGTCGTAAAGAAGCCTTACGAAAATTTCCCCGTCGAACAGCCCGTTTGCGGTAAGACCTTCAAACAGCTCGTTTGCGTGTTCGGCAACGCACGCAACGGCTTGCTCACAGTTCATCACGTTGCCGTCCCTGACCGAAAGCGCCTCGTAGGTCTTATCCTCTCCGTCTGCGGTAAGAGTTACTTCTACGCTGGTCTTTTTAAAAGCTGCGGCAGAAAGGGTAAGGGTGTACTGTCGCGTTACCGCCTGATAATTCATCTCTCCGCCTAAATTTTCAACGCTTACCTCAAGGGTTTGCGGGTTCTTTGAAAGAGTCGCGTAAATTTCTATCAAATCGCACGTTTCGCCTTTATAGCCGTCGGCTGAAAAGGGCTGCTCCTTGTTGACGCACTGAACTTTGATTTCGGTATTGTCGTCTTTATATAGAAAGACGTCAGAACGGCATTCCGAAACGTAATCGAAATAATTTACCTGCTTGGCGCAGGCGGGCAAAGCGCAAAGCGCGCAGATTAACGAAAGTACGACACATAGGCAAAAAACGGTTTTCCTCATATTAAAGTATATATTTTCCGTACGCTTTGTATGATTAAATTTTAAATTTCAAACAGTTGCATTTTTATCCATGCTGTGATAAAATAAACAAAATAATTTATCAAACTGCTCTATCATGTTTTTGGGGCGGAATTCCGAAAGAAAAATGTTTAAAGTAATTTTTAAAACTGCATTAAAAACATTGCTTTTCGTGGCGGTTCTTGCGCTCGTTGCTTTCGGTGTCGCAGGCCTCGGTTTTCCGTCGGAAATGGCGGGGCTGTGCGAAAAATCGGGCAATTATTCTATGGCAACCGGTTACGCATCGCTTAGCTATGCCTATTCAAAGAACGTAAACGATTTGAACCGATGCTTTATTGACAGCGTCTACGCAGAGAACGATAACGATATAGTTAAGTTCGGGGACGAGCTTATTTCAAACGAAAAATTTCCCGAAGTATGCGAAAATAACAGCAAAAAAGTTATTACAGAAAACGGAACGGAGATAATTATCGAGTACGTTCAGTACGTTCACGGCAACGTTGCCGCGGCAAAATTCAGAAAGGGCGACAGGGAAGAGGCTTTAAAAACGGCTAAAGCGGCAATGAACGGCGTACAGGGTTTCCCCAAAAACAACGCGCTTTCAAGCCTTTCGCTGGCTGTTATTGAAAAGGGAGACTGCGATTTTGCAAAAATCCTTCTTGATGAAATTCAAAGCAACCACGCCGACGCGGAAAACAATTACTACAACGCGTTGGTTAATGAATTGAAAAAGTTGGAGGACGGTAAGGAATGAACAAAATCGTTAAAGAAGCTTTAACTTTCGACGATGTGCTTTTAATACCTGCTGCATCTGACGTTTTGCCGGGCACGGTCGATTTAAAGACGACTCTTTGCGAGGGTATAAATCTGAATATTCCTCTAATGAGCGCGGCGATGGATACCGTTACCGAAAGCAAGCTTGCAATAGCAATGGCGCGTGAGGGCGGCATAGGCATAATTCATAAGAATATGTCTGTTGAAGAGCAGGCGGCGCAGGTGGACAAGGTAAAGCGCAGCGAACACGGCGTAATTACCGATCCTTTCCATCTCTCGCCCGATCAGCCCGTTTCCGCCGCGTGCGAGCTTATGGCAAAATATAAGATAAGCGG
>CATKEF010000076.1 GCA_949747905.1 uncultured Eubacteriales bacterium | reverse complement strand
TTTCGTTTTCACCGAATACGTATTTTGTATCTCCCGCGGCAATCTGTTCTACGGTAAGGTGATTGTTACCCTTCTTCCATCCGTATAAATTATTATATTTGTCGTAATTGTAAGTGGTTGTCTTTCCTTCGTAATTGTCGTAAACCGTACTTATTTTCTGCGCAGCTGAACACTCGTTGCCCAAAGTATACATGTAAGTAGCTTGACTTGTGTTTCCTTCCGTGAAAGACTGTACGCATCCGTATTTATCTACTTTTGTGGAAATATTTTCTCCGGTATCGCCGAGAAAAGCGCTTGTATAAATTTTATTCGTGCCGCTTTTTTCTATCGTATCGGTCTGTAAAACAATTTCGTCGTTATACCTGAAACGGGTATACTCCATTTTGTCGTTTATAAAATCGTGCTTGGCGCCGTATTTAACATACCCGTCCGATACCGTTCTTATTCTGCCGTTTTCGTACGTGATTTCATTCCGGGCTTGCTTATTACTGCCTTCGTACTGCTCAACGTAAGTTATTCTGTCGTTAAACGCGCCGTATTTCGTCTTTGTTATATTTTCCGTATTGTCATACGTATTCAAAGCGGAATTATAAGTATTTCGGGTTACTTTTTCAACGTTTTCAAACGGCGAGGAATAAGCAAAATCCGAACTTGCGAACCCGCCCATAATCGTTTTAACGTTTTCGCCGTTTTCATCGTATTTAACTTCGTTAACTTCACCAACCGTTCCGTCGTTTGCAACGTTTTTAGTCCTCAATAGTTGACCGTAAGAATCGTACTCGTAATGCGTAGTTATACCGTATTCGTCTTTAACGGAAAGTTTTTGTCCTTTGTAATTATATATTTCCGTATTCGAAGTGGTCTGGTCGTTTTCGGAGTTTTCTCCGTCCAAACCGTTTTCACGGTAATAATTATTAGAGGTTAAAGTAAATTTATCCTCTTCAAAATGGTAATACTGGTTTACCAAAACTTTATTCGTAGAAAAAATTGTTTCCGTAACAACAGGCCAGGAATCATCAGACAAGTTACAAGTACCTGAATCGGTTTCAAAAACCAGCCCGCGAGCATTTGCAAGCCTTTTCGTGCCGTCGTTGCAGATAATATCGAAATATTTACGGCCTCCCTGTTTATTACCTTTCCCAAACTTATGCATTAAACTTCTTATCACGTCGTTTTCGGTTAAATAGGTATCCGTCGCAGCCTGAAAGTTTTCTATTTCGTAAGTGCAGTTCAACGCGGCAGAATAAAATCGCGTAATAGTATTTAACGGGAAAGTGTAGCCTCCGTTCCTCAAGGAAATTGTTACTTTCGGCGCCGGATTGAAGCACAGATTGGAAATCACGAACGTTCCCGCGCTTTCTCCGGAAGCATAACAAAGTGTAATGCGGCAAGCCGTAAAAGAACTCGAATTGTAATTGCCGGAACCGTCTTTGTCCAACTTTAAAATTACGGAGGCTTTCTGCCAGGCGCCCTTTGCTCTTCCGTTTATCCACGCATATTCCGTACGGTATGACGTATCCGCGCCGAGTTTATACTCATATTTTATTTTCAGTCGCTCCTCGTCCAGACTGTGTTTTAACCAAAACGAGCATTCAAAAAATTTGTTATCGTTTTTCGTATAATGAGATAGGTTAAAGCCTTCGTTGAACGAAACCGCGAATTGCCTGCTTGTATAAGTGGGCTTGCCGTTTATTAGCTGCCCGCTCTGAGAATAGTTTGCATAAGAATAAAAATTCAGAAATTTACCGCTTTCCTTTTTTAACGTCTTAATATTAAAATCAGACCTTTCAAAGCTGCTCGTTATATGGTATTTGCTATCCAAATAAAAAGCGGTTACAATATTGTCTTGATTTTTCAAGTCGGTTTCGTAAACCTTCCCGCCCGAAGAATAATATGTGTATGTGTTTTTTGCTTTCTCTATAAAAGCGCCGCCGTTTATAACAACCGAATCATCTGTCGATTGAGTAACTGCTTGCCCGGAATTTGCAAAAATATTACCGGAGTCCAATCCCGCGCCAAGGCTTACGCTGTTAACCTGAACAACGCCGATACAAGTTTCGGTAATTTCTTTAAATTCTCCGTATCTTAAAACCGAAGCCGACCTCGTTTCGGTGTCGACAATTGCTTTAAGATAGCCGTCGTCATAATAACTGAATTCTTTTACATTTTTAACGCCGATTTCTACACCGTTTGAATTAAATGCAACCCGCTTTATATTAATAAGTTTAATTGTGTCTCCATAATTGTACTCATAAATCTCTGCGGCTTTTTTGATTTTATATTTGTCGTAAGCAGTTACGCTTTTAAGCATACCGCTGCCGTAATATTCGAATGCAAAAAATGTACGAATAGAATCAGCGAATTTCAGCCTTTCATCGTAAATTCTGATAATTCTTCCTTTATCGTCGTAATCGAATGCCTTAGCAATCGTCGCGTTTATACCGGAAACCATACGGGAGACATTACCGTCAGAATTAAAAAATATTTTATTGCCGATGCCGTACGTAATATAAGCCTGTCCTTCGGAAGGCACTGAAAGAATTTGCTCCGCGTCGATTTCATTATAATATCTTTGATTATCAGTGTCGTACAATACGAACGTGTTGATTTCACCCTTAGCGTCGATATACTTATACGTACCGTTATCGTATATCAACTTTTGGTTAACGTTCAATTTCCAACCCGCGCCGCAAAAATTCGCGTTCACGTTCTGTGCGGAATTATATATTATGGAGATTCCGATTGAATATGTCCCGCCGCCCATAGTCAATCCCGATTGCTCGTAAATAAGCCTGCCCGTTGCGAGATTGACTTTGGGATTTTCGCCGTAATCGACGTTACCTATGTTTTCCGCCGTTAAGTTATAAGCGCCCTGTACATATTCGCACTGACCGCACAAAACTTGTCCGCATAAAATCTTACCGCAAACAGCTTGTGATTGTTTAACCCGTTCTTCTACCGAGTTGCGGCAAACCGCTGAACCGCAATAAGAATTTTTGTCTACCGAAGATAATAAATTTTTCATAAATTCCACCTCTTAAATTAAAACTCAAGCAATTATCGGCAAATGAAAAAACGACAAAAGAGTATTGTATTAACAATACTCCGTTCGCCGTCTTTCCTGTCCTCGCTTTTGGAACCTTTCTTAGCTCAATCGATATTCAATTATTCTGCTTTAATCTATCGTTCGTCTTTAGCAACGCTACCGAAACGGAATCCGAATCGATTTTTACAAAGCAAATCTGCCCGCATTTTACGCATTTCGTCTGCACACAGCTTCCGCATAAGCCTTCTAACAATTTATGTCCGCAATACGGGCAATTTACATATGTCATTATTTATTCCCACTTATCATTCGTATTTCTTTGTCTTTATTTTATCATTTAATTTCGGGAAAAACCGCTGCATTTTTTCCCGACTTATTATTTGAAAACTTAATCTTCTATAAGAACATTTTTTATCTTACTCCATAATCCGGATTTCTTCCACAAATTAAATTTATTGTATATTGTTTTCCAAGAACCAAAAGTGTCGGGTAAGTCGCTCCACTTCAAACCATTAAATAAAATAAACGCCATACCTTCGATTTCTTTTTTTATATTTTTAGAGTCGGAAAACTTTTTGTCGCTTATCAAATTAAAAATTTTTCCCCAAATCTCGTCGGAAATAAAAATTCCGCCAGTATCGTCACTGACGGTAATATCAATTTTCATCAATTCTGCCTGAATTGCAAGACATGTTAAATCATTCAAAATTTTTTCGCACCAACTAAAATATATTCTCTCGCTTATATGTAAATTTTCACATATAAAAACATGCGATTTATTTTGAAAAAACGTATAATCAATAAACAGTCGTTCCTCGTCGTTACATTCGTATGTCATGTATGCGGAAATAACGGAGCTCCAAGATTTTTTATTTTCCTCATTATTATATTTTTCATCCCAAAATTTCTTTGTTTTCCGCAAGTTAATCATAGTTGGTTTTGTTTGTTCGCCAATTATTGTTAAATAATTTTTTACAATACGATGTCTTCTTTTAAAGATGTTCAAAACTTTATCCTCCGTAAAATTTAAGAGGAACAGTTTTATATAATTCAAACATTTGATTTATATAATTAATAAATCTAAATATATTAACTCATTATTAAAATAATATTTAACTTCCCCTTTAAAAGAATAACGGGTGGTATTTTGAATACTACCCGTTAGAAAACTGTTTTTAGCTAATAAACCTCGACCGTTATTACTATTCAATTTTAAAACTTTAACATCGTTTGTTTTCTCTTTTTAATATTTTTGAAATTTATTTATAACATTTTTCGCAAGATACGGATATCACCGCTTTTAATTTACTTAAATTATATCCGGCATTATATACATAAACTTTTAGTCCGCAATGAAAATTTCCGCCCGCTGCACCTGCGCTACCTTGATTGGCTTTCATCAACGTATACAAATCATTGAAAGCATTTTTTGTCTGAGACATACCTAAATAGTGAAAATAACTATCGACTCCGCCTGAAATCATACCGGACTCATTATAGGTATTACACAACTTGTAGTTATGAAAAATATAACTAAAATGCCGAAAAGGGTTAAAAGTTATTTTTTAATTTTGCATCACCTATAATGCAACACCGAATACTTATTATATATATAACAACTAAATTAGAGATTTTGTCCACTCAATTTGCAATTTTTTTTCTATTTTTATTTTCAATTTATTAATTTTCTTTTCTACACCGCTTTTTGAAATATGTAAAATATTTGCTATTTCTCTTAAAGTACATTTATCAAAAAAACGATAAAGTATTAATTCTTTTTCACTTTCATTCAATTCACTGAATATTTCACTCAAAAGTATATGGTTATATAAATACGTTTCACTATTTTTATTGCAGCTTGAAAAATCTTTATTAACTTCTATATCTTGCTTCTGTCCGTTCAAACTTTGATGTTTAATGCAATTTTTTATAAAATTTTTAAAAGTAATCGTTAACCATGCGCAAGCGTTTTTATTTTGTTTGAACTTTTTCGACTTCACAACTAAATGTTCTAAAAAATCTTGAATAACATCTTCAATATCTTCTTTTTGACTATAATATATATTTGCTATTACATACAACAATCTGCTCACGAGCACATAAATGTTATCCAGAACACTTATATTCCCTTTCGCCAAACTAATAATAAATTCACCAAGTTTTATATTTTCGCTCTCATCCATCAGTAATACAAACCGCTTTTGTTTAATATTTTTCCTTTAACTTTCCCTACCCACTAAATAATCCAATGTAATGTCAAGATATTCCGCAATTGTTTCTAAACTTGTTAATAAAGGTTCTGTTCCTTTTTTCCAATTATGATATTGAGCCGGTTTTATTTTTGTATCTTTAAACAAGGAGTAAGATGAACTCTTACAATCCTTTAAAACCTTAACTACTTGCTTACTAAATTTAGGACAAGTTTTTGGATTATAATCTAAATAAGTCGAAGTTTTTCCGCATAAGTATTCTAACGAACAATTAAAATAATCGGATAACCTAATTAAACTACGCATTTTTATATCAACATTTCTATTTTTCCATCTGGATATTACATATGGTGACGTATTAAGCTCTTTACTTAATTCTGTAATACTTTTTTCACTGTCTTTTAATAACTCATTAAAAGTATTTCTAAAACCCAATAATATATTCATAAATTGCACCTTGTGTTAGTATACTAATTTTAAGTCAGTAGTAGTCGTAACTTGACCTGCTATTAGTATATGCGTTACGGTGAAAGCTTTAAAATACGAATATATTTTTTTTATTATATACTTTAAACAAATATCATTATTATCAAATTTTAAAAGCCGATAAATTTTATCGGCTTTTTATATATTATTAACTTTATATTTTAAAATCAACTCTCAGCCCTCTCCAAACAGGTTGATGCATTACCGCCGATTTCGGTTTCACACATAAAGTGTGACGACCCAACGAACTGCGGTTTTACATTTGTCGAACCATGGTCTTTTGACCGTGTTCTTTTTTGCGAACTCCGCTATAATTTTCCGTTCCGCATTCAATACTCAGAGATATACATTGCCACGGCTTTTTAATCCACCCTTTTATCGTAGTAGCCGAGAATTAAATCCTTGACCTTGCTTTAAGCTGCGCTTTTGCAAAGCATAAAAATCAGTCTTGCTGTCTGTCAGAATGACAAGCTCTCCATCAAGAATTACTTACTTTTTTACACACTTGCAAATATCCGAAAGTTCAGGATATATGGGGGTTAATTCTTTGAAACGCTATTTTGAAGCGTTACCGATTTCCGCTCTATATATGCAACGCACCTTATCCCGTCCAACTTCAATTCATAGATATAATCTTCGTCGTCATTTTGCCATTTTCAACTCGGCGGCGTTCCCCTTTTCACTTATTTCTTTTGCGGGATACCGTGTCGGTTTGACCTCGACCAGCGGCACCAATAAATGCTTTCTCTTAAATTTAAGAGAAAGCATTTACTTTATTATATAATAGTTAGAGCAGAAAAACTTCGGCGTACTAAGATATAATTAATTTAATAAATCTATTTTTTCCGACTTTTTATGCGGATATCGACGAAGAATTTCACCGTCGAGATTTTCATTTTGCAACGCAACGGCGCTTATGCAATGATTATCATAGGTCGTATAGTAATATAGCCCTTTGGAAGCGTTGCAGCACGAGGTGTAAACCGTAATTTCGAAGTCGTCGCCCGCTTTACAATTGCCGCGAGTTTGTTGCACGTTTCCGAGTACGTGAAAAAATCTGTTGACGCTTTCTTCTTCCGAATTACCTGAAACCGAATTCAATTTTGTAAAAGCCGCGCGTATGAATCTGGACTGCGACGACGTATCTCCGGGCAACCCCATTGCACCCATTCCGAGACTGTAAGGCACAAGCGATATTCGACGGCAGAAATTATTCTGCGGAGATTCAGGCGACAAACTCATATAATTGTTAAGATTGAACATCTGAATATCGAAAGTCGGATTGTTGGTAAGAACACCCACCTCGTTTTCATAAATTTTTAACCCATCTCTGACAAATTCAACGGTTATTGTTCTCTTGGCATCTGCAATTATCCAGTGCAATTCCGCAACGGGCAGTTCCTTGCTGTAAGACGTATTCCAAAGATTTATTTTACGTATTTCACGCTCCGCCTCGTCCGTGTCCGAACATTTTCCAAGAATGTAAGGAATAAATTCAAACTGCGCGATATTCGGCTTCGACGCAGAACGTTCGCAATAAAACGCATTACCGACAAAATTCAACCCCGCCATACAAAGTCCTTTTTCGTTCACCGCATCATAATAAAGCGGATACCCGTCCCGTATACAAGCCGTACCTATTATGGCATAATGAGTTTTAAGCGATTTTCCGTTCCTGAATTCAAAGGGATATTTTCTGGGAGTTACAACCACTTCTTCTCCGTAACTGCGCTCCAAATCAAGAGTTCTTCCGAAATAAAAATCTTTAGTCTTTAAAGTAATTGCCGTACACATTTTACACCTCGCAATAAGTATAACTCAGCAAATTAATTTTAAACAGAATAAAATAACAAAAAAGAAAGTCGGCGGTTTTGCCGACCTTCTCGATTAATTTTATTTATGCCTTAGGATTATACGAAAGCGTGATTCCGAACTGTTCGGCAAGCTCCTCAGCTTCCCCTTCGTTGTAGACATCGCAAATCAGCTCCACGCCCGTTTCTATATAAGTAGCAGCCGTTTTACCCGCTTCCCAGCCGGCAACGTTATACACCCCCTGACGGAAATGCGGGTCGTCGCGCAGAATCAACGGAACGTTTTCGAATTTATGCGCGGCAAGAACGAAATCTTCATCATCTCTGCATAGCTGCACTTGTTTTTCCGCCAATGCCTGCTTATCTATGCGGGCAGTATTATTGGAATAAATGCTCGGAGTAATAATAAAACATTTTTCCACTGCAGCTTCGATGCTCATACCGCCGAAAACAGATTTGAGTTTTCCTATATAGTCGTATTTTTCATAATAAGTTCTGTATGCGTCGCTTTCACCCTGACACCATACCATATTAATACTGCGTACAGTCATATCCGGCTGTTTTTCAAGATAGCTCACACATGAATTCAAATGCGCTACCGCTTCTTTATATGCTTTTTGTCCGGGTTCCCACTGAGAGATTGCAGAACCGCTTATGCTTGCGGTTACACCGACAACGGGCACGCCCGAACTTTGGTAATAGGACTCGCAGAACGAAGATACAAGCCCTCCCGCACGACTGTCGCCGATAGCCTCATTTCTTTCCGTGGCGCCAAACGGTTCGCGTACAGGATATAACCACCCGTCGTCGTCATTTCCGCTAACCGCACGATATTCGTATCCGTGCCCTTCAGAACACTCTATTGCTTCGTCGGCTTTGCCCTGTCCAGACATATTCGACTGCCCCATAAATATAAACACATCAACATAATCCTCGGGCGGTTCCTGAGGCGTCGTGTTATCACCGGGGTTGGCACAACCGACAAACGATGCAGTGCCTACGGTTACAATGGTTGCACATAACAGTGCTGATAATTTATTGAATTTCATTAATTAACCTCATCTTTTGATTTGCGTCCTATAATAAATGACGCTACAAGCATACCGACGCTTCCCGCAAACAATACGCCGAGACTGCTTTGTAAAGCAATGAGCGCCGTCTGCCACCAGGGAGTGACTTTGACTATACGGGAATTTAACGACATACCATTCATGGCGTGAGTTCTCACAACATTATAAATAACTCGTTTTACTGCCGTACGCATGGCCTGCGCAACGGCGGCGTTATCTTTATATTTGAGAAGCTCGCCCTGAAGTTTATTTCCGTCGAATGTATCTGTACCCGCAAGCACGCCGTCAATTTTCGACATTGCGCTTCCGTCGGTATCCCAGTCGGAAATGACAAGACCGTCGTAGCCCCATTCATCACGGAGAATGGTCGTCATCATCGCATAGCTCGCCCCGCTCCAGACCATACCTATTCTTGTGAAAGAGTTCATTGTCGCGCTCGCTTTACCTACGGTGAAAACTATCTCGAAAGCGCGCAGATAAATTTCTCTGCTTGCCTGTTCGTTGGACCAAACTCCGAGGTTTACCCTGTTCGTTTCCATATCGTTCAAAGCATAGTGTTTTGCGTATGCAAGGCATCCCTTGGACTCGATTCCCATACACTCATACGCCTCTATCATACCCGCAAGGAACGGGTCCTCGGAAGGATATTCGAAAGCCCTTCCGCCATAAGGAGAGCGGTGTATATTAACACCGGGACCGTAGATACCGTTATATCCGGTATACAGCATATCTTCGCTCTTATGCTCACCTATATCTTTGGCTACCTCGTTATTGAAAGACGCGGCAATTATGCCCGCGCAGGGATACGCAACCCACACCCAACCGGCGCCGTCGCTGCCTTTTATGGTTTTATCGTTGGGCACGACGTCCATATAGGGTCGTCCGACGTGTCCATTCTTCTCGTAATTCCTACCGGTCCGTTTTCCTGACGGCTCTCGGGAAGATATACAGATTCCGCTCCGTGTATCCAGTGATATGAATTAACTATAATATACGCCTGTTCGTCGGCAGTCATCTGGTCGAGCAGTCTGTCCCACATCGCCTCCCAGTCGCCGTAAGTAAAACCGTCTTCCTTGTTGTAAACTTCGTTTTTATCTTTGGCTTTTTCGGGATACAACGGCGCGTTCATAAACTGATATGCAACCATATCGCCTTTGGTTATGTCCGGTTTTCCGTTAGTCGATTGGCTCGTAAATTTTCCGTAAACCGGCATTTCGTATCCGTCGTCAATCGGCTCTTTGTCATAATCGAGGTCGCGCGCCATCTTCATATTGAGAGACAGTTTGGCAGCTTGTTTGGGGTAAGTACTCTGCCAGTTGCTTCTGGAGAGATATACTACCGAATTCTGACCTCTGTTCTCATATTTGTTAATGTCTCCGGAATCAAGTTGGTTGAACACTTCTTCTCCGGTCTGAGCAGAACGCGAATAAGTTCTGAAATCTTCTTCGAGTTCCAACGAATGCACAAACTCGTCACCTGAATTCTGCGAACTTCCGTCTGACCCCATGACTCTATGCGTTACCGATTTACCTTGCCCGGAAAGTATGTTGTTAAGCGCGTCATGCGCATCCGTTCCTATCGCAAGATAATAAGTGCCTTCTTCGATGATGTATGTCTCTTCGGCAAATGTTAAATTAACCAAAGAAGGTGTCGACATTTAAAGCTGATTATAAACAACGACAAATCTTCAATTAAGTTACGCATATAGGATATCCCCCCCCCCTGTCAACCGTTTACATAAAATGTTTGAAATTTGTTATAAAATAAACCGTTTCAAACAAAGCCGCTACACAAACAAGCGACGGATATACCGCGGGAGAGGTTTGCCTTGATTGCAGATACGGTAAGAACGGCGGAAAAGTATTGCCGAAAACAACGCTGTTCGAATCGGAAAATTATGACGGCCTCAACTACTGTTCCTATCAGCCCGAAGGCATTGCGAACGAAAGAGAAAAGCTCCCCCTTATTGTGTTTTTGCACGGTTCGGGAGAACGCGGAAACGACAATACAGCCCAACTCAAAAACGCTATAACAAAGGTTGTCTTTAAAGGCAGCGAAAGTATGTTTATGAAAGCCTCCGTTCTTGTTCCCCAGTGTCCGGAAAACATGATGTGGGCGGATACTCCCTGGGCAAACGGTGACTATAAACTTTCCGACGTCCCGGAATCGGACAAGAATAAAAAAGTCGTAAATCTCGTCCGCCACTATACTTTGAAGGAATATATCGACGCGGACAGGGTATATGTAATTGGCATTTCCATGGGAGGGTTCGGAACTTGCTTGCGCGTCATTCCGATATTTTCGCGGCGGGAGTCCCAGTCTGCGGAGGCGGACCCGACGACAAAATCGACGTACTCAAAAACGTACTGATTTACACTTTCCACAGCGAAAACGATACTTCCGTGCCCTACTCCGGCACAAAAGCAATGGTTGACGCAATCAAGGCTGCGGGCGGTGAAAAAATCAAATTCGTATCGTTCGCCGATAAAGGTCATGTTATTTGGGATATAGCCATAACATACCTGGGTCTGGAACAGTGGCTTTTTACGCAAAAAAACAATTGACCCCCATATATATTGCGATTAACTTATATTTTCATAAAAAAACGACGGCAATTTTCCGTCATTTTTTGCAAACTCAGTTTGAATTTGAGGTACAAAACAGCCCGCGGCAGTTGCCGCGGGCTGAAAATTTTAAAGTAGGTAACGGGCGCGCTCTTTCCCGAATTTAATAACACAACTCAAGAATTGAAAAACTACCACATTATTTCACTTGATATTAAGGTACGGAACGCGCCTTCGTTACCTATGGAACCCCCGTAAAATTTACGGAGGATAACCACCGTAAATTATTCGTCCGTATATTCTTCGAAGTCGTCGTTGAAGCCGTCGTCGTCGAAATATCCGGGCTGTCCGGGAACTGCCGCCGCGCCCTTGCGCCTTACCGCGACAATAGCCACAATCACCGCAATCAGCGCCAGAGCGCCCACGCCCGCGATTATTCCTATAATCAAAGGCGACAGACCTTCGGGTTCCTCGTCGTGCTGTTCGGCTACGATGAATACCGAACGGAACGGATTGTCGACGGAATAGTTAGTATTGTCGACGGAGAGATTTATTGAATAGCCTCCGATTTCGACTACGTTACCGTCTATTCTCACAATCAGTTTAACCGTTCTTTCGCCCAGAGTAACATTGTATTCGGTAATACCAGCGACAAGCGTAACTTCAGCGCTTTCGCCGCTCGTTCTGTCAGTCACGGTAGCAACGGGCATACGCGCCGTACCGTCGTGTATAAAGCTCGTCTTATCGAGGGTTATATCGAGCACGCGCTGCTTAATTACAACTTTATCGGTATTGAGATTATCCGACGTATTGCTGTTCTTATAGAATATAGAGTAGTCGCCGTATTCTTCCTCGAACTCCGCCCTGAACACGAAGTAAGGCGTGTAATTGCCGACCGAAGTCGAAGAATTTACGTCGTTATCGTTATCCACCGCAAGTCTGAGCATTGCAACCTCGAGGAGCCTCTCGGCAGTCAGCGCTCCGGACACCGTTATATAATTTTCATCGACCAGCTTTTTCGCAAGAGCAGTAAGCTCTTCGTCGCTTTCGGGAATTTCACCGTAAGTAAACTCCAACGCGCGGTTGAATATTACCGTAACGTAATGTGCTTCGGGGTCTTCTATATCGACGATTTCAACCTTCCACTGTCCGTAATAATCTTTATGATTGGGCGCGGAGACACGGTAATTTACAATATATCTGCCCGCTTCTATGATATTATCGGGTTTATTTGTCGAATATCCCGTCTCGTCCTCGGGCGCGGGCGCAGAGCCTTCGGAAATGAGATAGCCCATGCTATACTCTAACTTAATGCCCGCTTCCTGTCCGCCCTTGACGGATATGTATTTATAAGCTCCGCTTTCGGTCACGGCGTCCAGACTTACAAGAATTATTTCACCGGTATACAGTCCCTGTTCGTCGAACCACTGGTCGCCCGAGCTCTTTACGCTTATTTCCGCAAGCTCTATGACGAATTCCTGCATGGCACCGTTGAATTCGTAGTTGGGATTGTTTACAGAAGCCGTAACGCTGTATTTTCCCGCTTCTACGGGAGAAGATACAACGTCGCCAGCCTCGTCGGTAATTTCGATTTCCATTCCGACGCTGCTTCCGTAGATATTTTCGAAAGTAGCCGAAGGTTTATGAGTATTGCCGTCGTAAACGGCGTTAAGACCGTCCCAGACAACGTCAACGGGCTTTTTGTTTACCGTAAGCGTTCCCGCAACGAACTCGATTTCATAGTTATCGGAAGTAAGTCCGCCGACGGCTATGCTGTAAGAACCTGCGTTGCCGTTCTGAGAATAATCGTAGAAGTACTGTATCGTTCCCTGCAAAACCGCCTCGGTTTCCTCTCCGACGAAGCCGGCAATTTCGTAGCCGTCGTTTACAGGAGATTCTCCGAAGAAAATGTGCGCGTCCTTCGCCGTAACCGTAAGGGGCGCCTTGTTGACCGTAACGGTGATTTCACTGCTTGCGGCAAGGTAATTCTCACCCTCGGAAACGGATACCGTTACCACTATACGTCCGCCCAAAGGAACGTCTTTGAAAGTCGCGTTTGCGGAATATGATATAACCGCTCCGTCGTCGCCATCGGAAATCACCGCGCCGCCGACAGTCTGCTCCTCGCCGTTATACGTGAACTCGGTCTGCACTCCGCTCAAATCGATTACCGTTTCGTGCTTGAATACGGTTATGGGACGGGGCAACGCCGCGCAGGACGGGTCTTTATCCGTACCCGTATAGTTAAGCGTTATAATTATTTCGCCAGCCGTGAGTTTGTCTCCGCCTTCGGGAAGGCTGAACGAGTAATCGCTCGTCTCCGCCTCGGTGCCGTCGTTGTAGTGCGCCGTGACGGTAATCATATTTCTCAGGTCGACGAACGAGGTATCAGTATAGATTTTCGCGTCGGGGTCGTCCCTTACAACGGTGATTCCGGTTACAAGAACGGGAGTTACGGTCACTTCGAACGTATCCTCCATAGTGACGCCGTTGTCCGTGAACTCAACCGTCACCTGAGCGCTCTCGCCGAACGTTCCCTCCTTGGTCAAAGTCAAATTCTTCAAGTCTACGAGAACTTCGTCTCCGTCGTTATAGCGCGCTTTGACTGTGAGCGTAACGCCGCTCGACGCGTCGTTCAAAAGTTTTTCGAGCGTGTCAAACGAGTTGCTTGCATAAACGGGCTTGCCGTTTTGTTCGAACGCTTCGACTTCTATGCCTACTAGTTCTCTCAAAGTTATGTAAACGGGAACAGTCGTTGAAACAGTCGTACCGTTTATTGTGACCGTAACGTTGAAATTGCCGCTTGCCGTAACGCCCGACCAGTCGCCCGAAAGCGTGTAAGAAAGCTCTTCGGTGCATTCTCTGCCGTCGTTGTTGGTGCCCCTGATAACCAGCGTTACGCCGCTGTCGGGGTCGTCGAGAAGCGCTTTTATCGCCGACACATCGTTACTGGAATATACGGGCTTTCCGTTCTGCGTGAACTCCGCTTCTATGCTTGCCAGCTCAACCGCTATTACTTCAACCGAAGCTCTCTCGTTAGTCTTCGATACTCCCTCGTATGTATACTTTACGCCGAAACAGCATTCGCCTGCCGTAAGCGTCGTCGCGCCGTTAAGAAGATAAATCTGGTATTGGTCTTTGGTGAGAGTTTCTTCGAACATTTCTTTTCCGTCGCGGAAGGACGCAACGACTACAAGCCGAATAAACCCGTCCTGCTTATCGTCGGAAATGAGCGCGACGAAATCTTCCAGACTGTACGAAGAGTATAGCTTGACGCCGTTCATGTATGCGTTTACCGATATGCTCTGCAACATCTTCTGCGCAACGTTGATTGTCATATAGCGCTTTACGACGTTGTAGTTTGCGGTATCCGTCGGGGTGAATACGTAATACAGCGTGTTCACTCCGAGAACAAGCGCGTGGTCGTGGTCGTTTTTATCCAAATCCCAGGCATACTTACCCGCCGTATCGTCGTCGGGTCCGCTCACGAGCCTGAGATTGGAAAGCGTCGTGCCGACGAGAAGTTCCGCGCCCTCGAGAACGGGTTCGGTAGCCGGGTCGGCTTTTTTTACGGTGAGCACCGCCGTCTTCATTGCTATGGGGTTATGATTGTCGTCCACCGCGAAATACGCATTGACTATGTAAACACCCGCATTTATTATGTTTTCGGGAAGGATGGAAACGTCCTTGCCGCCCTCGGCGGTCTCGTATTCGTAAGTTACCGTTACACCCTCGGGAACGTTTTCCGCATTCATTTCGAACTCTACGGGTTTGCCGTGGTTATAAACGGTTTCCTTATCGGCGAAAACTATATTTTCAACGCCAGCATAATCAACCTTAGTGATTGTTATATAGGCGTGCATAGGGCTGACGGCATAATAATTGAGTTTATCCCTATCGGAAGTGATTGTGAAAGTCGCCGTCACGCGGTACTCGCCCACGTTGGTGACGGACGTCACTCCTTCGAGAGTCTCCCATTCTCCGTCGGCATTCTTTTTGTCGTAAGTAAACGAAACTGTGCCGATTGTGAATTCGCCCTCGAATACGGCGCTGTGCGCGTTGCCGTCGTAGCCTGTGTTCTCGCCCGTGAACTTGAATTCCGAGACGTCGTAACGTAATTTCGATACGTTTACCGACACCTGCGCGGTGACTGTTTTACCGCCCTCCTCGTACTTGATTGCAACCTGTACGTCGCCTGCGCAAAGCGAGTTGCCGTCGCGGTATACGACCGAATACTGCTCCGCAGGCACGACCTTGGACGAGCCGTCGTTGTACGTTACGGTTACCTTTATCGTGGAAACGTCAAACTCCTCTTCCGCGTTATATTCCGTCTTTATTTCTTTATCATCCGCCGCGTCTATACTGAGTTTTTCGGGAAGCACTGCGGTATAGACAACGTTTTCCAAAGTCGCGGGACAACCGCTTCTTGTGAAATCGAGTGTGTAAGTTCCCGCTACGGAAGGGTTCTCTTCCGCTCCCCAACTTCCCGTAAGGCTGTATTCGGTGATAACGAGCGTTTTGCCGTTTTCGAGCGTTGCGGTAACTATTATCTTATCCCTCAACGCGGACAGCTTTGTGGAAGCGTATATAACGGGCTGAGTCCCGCCCTTCCATTCCGCCTTTATAGACTCAATCTGAGGCTCTACGGCAGTCAGTGTAAGAACGCCCGTAACCGTCTCGAAATTGACGGCGTCATCGGGCACAAACTGCCAGGTATAATCGTTTGTATTGAGTAAAAGCACATTTGCGCTCTTCCAGGAAAGAGTACCCGCAACTTCCGCGTCGCCGTAAACCGCGCTTTCAATCTCGATTTCGGGAAGAGTTCCGCCCCTGTACAAGTCGTCGGTACCGTTGTATGAAACGTAACGCACCGCGACGTTGGGAGCAGCTTTCTTTATTTCGAATTCGTGCTCCTGCGAGGCAAAATGATTATAGTTGGGATAATCGTCGCCCGCAATCGATATTACAAGCGTGTACGTACCCGCGTTGGTGGGTTTAACGGCGCTTTCAGCGTACACGGTGCTCCCTCTGCCCTTATATGTGAGCGTGGGCTTCACGCGCTCCTTATCGCTTTCCGCAACGTTCGTAAACGAAGCCGTGGGTCCCTGAGGGTTGCCGCTATATGTATAGCCGTTCTCATCCTCGTTCACTTCGAAGCCGAGAGTGGCTTTTTGTATCGTAAAGCTCTTTTCCACGCTGCCCGCATAGTTGCCCTTGCCCGTCACTTTGACGGTAACGACCGTTCCGACCGTATAGGCGGAAGTACTGTACGTGACATCGTAATCGGTACCTTTGACAAGAGTCGTCAAGGTTCCGCCCTCGGTGAGAATAAGCGAGACGGACGGTTCGGGAGTGAGAGGTTTACCCGCGTAGTCGTAATTCTCCTCTATGCCGCTCACCTCGCCGTTTTCAAGCGTTCTGGCGTTGATTGTGAGTGTAGCCGACATATCCGCAGGCGCCGCATAGTTTCCCGTCGCAGAAGCCGTAAAATGCGCCGTAACGGCATAACCGCCCGACTTGACGTTCGTACCGCCCGTAAACGGGTTGGAACTGCCGCTTATTCTGTATTCGACTGTCACGCCTTCGGGCAGAGTCCCCGTTATTGCCATTGTATGGAGCTGTCCGTCGTACGTCACCTCCGAATCGGCAAAGGAAATTCCCGTCACGCTTGCACGCGCCACGGTTATGGGTAAATCATAAGTTTTGGTGATGCCGTTCTCCGTATACGAGAATACGGCGTTCTTGCCGTTGTCGACGTAATAGAACTGCGTTCTGCTCTCGCTTTCGTAGGGCAACGTAAGTTTATAATCGGAAGCCGAAAGCTCGGTATCCACTTTTGCATTCGCCTTATAATGCGCCTTGACGGTAAGCCCATCTGTCACGAAGCTCTCGAACGCCGTATAGCTCTGTTTCGCGCCCGTTATTATGAGCGAATCGAGCTCGGGCACGGCATTGACGGTCACGATACCCGTGACCGTGTTGTAACTCGCCGTGTCGGTAGGCGTGAAAGTCCAACCCGCAACGAAGCTCGCGGACGAAATAGTCTGCGTGCCGTTCGTCCAGGCGATAGTTCCCGCCACTCCTCCGGACGTAAACGTCGGCACGGGCACTGTGGACAACGCTCTGCCTATATAGTACGTTCCGCTCGCAAGGCTCGCGGAAACAGTGGGCGTGGCTTTTCCTATGCTCACGGTCAGCTTCTTTGCAGTCGCGTCTCCTCCCGTCCAGGCATACCCGTCCGCAGGTGTGAGCGTTATTTCGTAATTGTTCTTTACGGCAGCTTTCGCAGGCACGTTTATCGCAGCGCCCGTTCTCGTCCAGCCCGAAGGCAGTCCGACCGTCACACCCGTGGCGGAGCTGAGGTTTAAAGTACGCGCCGACGTGGAATACGTCGTCGTAGCGGTGGTTTTCGCCGTATCTATGGTGAAGCCGCTCGAAGTCGCAAACGTGGGCCCGGCTATCTCCTGAGTTGTTCCTGCGGGCAGCCCCGCCGCTAAAGCGGCAGATTTAAGATTTAAATGAAGCGCGGGACGGACCGCGTACGAATAGTTAACATTGAGGTTAGCGTAACCACCCGACGAATTCAACGGGTATGCATTGCTAGCACTAGAAGTGCTGCCGGAGCGCAGCCAAGCGTATTGTGCGTTACCGGAACTTACGCCCGTCTGTCTTTGAACGGCTTTGGTTTTCCACAATCCCGTAGTATCCGAATTACCTGTTTCGGATAATGAAGGTAGCCAGATTTTATCGTACTGCCATGAATTGTAAACGGTTTTATCTGAAGTAGACAGCGAGCCGTAATTGTACTTACCGCTGCTGTACCAGTTGTTGGAAGCGGGCGTGCCGTATGCGTCGTTGGGGAAATTATACGTAAACCCGTTCTGAGGTCCGGCAAGAGTCTGCTGCCAGGAAATCTGCGCGGGAGTCGCAAGATAGTTATAGAAAGCGCCGCTCGTGGAAGAGAAAGGTTGCCACGTGGAGCTCGCCGCGCCCGTTCCCGAAAGCGAAGTCGCGCCTACGGCTGTAAGATAAGGCGAACCCACAAGTTGGTTACGGATATAGCTTGCACCGTACATATTCGTGGGATACTTGTCGTTGGGAGTATCCGAATATATGCCTTTCGACCAGGTAGACATATAAGACGCGTTGCTTGCAGCCATGTAGAGCGTAACGATAATATCGTCCGCCTTGCCGTTCACCGCGCCTTTATTCGAAGACGTAGTGTCTCTCGCCGCTTTGGAAACGTAAACTATGTTGAAAGCGATTCCGCCGAGGGTTACCGTAGGCGAACTCGTATAATTGCTTGCGTTAAGCACTTTGGAACTGTTTTTATCCAGTTTTTCGTAAACGTCGGCATATGTGGCGGTCGTCGTGCCCGCCAAAGCGGCAAAAAGTTTGCTCATAGAGGTGGCATCGCTTGAATTTATGCCGTCCGTGCCGAAGTTTATCGTCGTCGAACTCGTCGCAACCGCATTAGCGGTAAGACTGTCGTCGGTTTTAAAAAGTCCGACGGCAAACACCGACAACACCGCACATAATAAAAGGCTTAAAAAGCCTATCGCGGCAGTCCTTATTCTTTGTTGTTTCTGATTAAAACATTTCATTGCTTTTAACCTTCTTTAATATGGTAGTTTTATTTTTTACGACTGAAAATAAGATGTTTCGCCAAGGCTCAACATGACAAAAGGCGTCCTACCGAGCCGCAACTCTCTGTCCTCCCGAGGCGATTTTTTACGTCATCCCGAGGCTTGCCGAGGGACCCTTCGCTTCGCTCAGGGTGACAGGGTGGTTTGTCGTTCCGAGCGGAGCGAGGAATCTGAAATTTATAATTTCATAAATTTCCACAAATTGGCAATTTTGTATGCCACAAAATGTACATCCAATAGTATAATAGATGTACACTTTTTAATTTATACTATCACTTTCTTATATGTTAGTCAAGAATTTTATAAGAAAAAGTGCATAAATGTGTGGTAATTTCTGGAAAAACGACTTTTTTCGACACTTTTCTTGTAAAAAATGTACACCCAATATACTAATGGATGTACACTTTTTCGGTTTTTTGCGCTTTTAACGTTGTTGAAAGCGGTTTTTTTATTGATGATTCCTCGCTACGCTCGGAATGACAAACCACCCTGTCACCCTGAGCGAAGCGAAGGGTCCCTCGCCTGCGGCTCGGGATGACAGAGAGTTACGGCTCGGGATGACGCCACCCTGTCACCCTGAGCGTAGCGAAGGGTATTATTTACTTGAATTTTATTTACACTTATGCTAATATGTTAACGAGGTTTATTATGTACAGAAACGGCTACGTATACATTATGGCAAGTAAAAACAACAACGTATTATATGTCGGTGTTACAAGCAACTTGCCGAGACGCGTTTATGAACATAAAACAGGTTTAATAGAAGGATTCACAAAGCAATATAATATTCATAAACTTGTTTATGCGGAAAAATTTGATAATATAAAAACGGCTATTTTGCGCGAAAAACAGCTTAAAGGTTGGTCACGCGCAAAAAAAGACGCATTGATTACGGCGGCAAACCCTGATTGGAGTGAATTGCCGCCGTTTTAGCTCCCTCGGCTTCGCCTCGGGATGACAAAAGAGGCTTGGGATGACAAAAGAGGCTTGAGATGACAGGGCGCTGCGCAGAATGACAGCGAGCGGCGTTCTGTCATGTTGAGCCTTGGCGAAACATCTGATTCCTCGCTACGCTCGGAATGACGGAGAGTTGCGCAGAATGACGAAGAGTTGCGCCTCGGAATGGCATACTTCGTCACACTGAGCACCCTCCCACCTGTCACACTGAGCGCAGCGAAGGGTCCCTCGCCTGCGGCTCGGGATGAC
>CATKEF010000075.1 GCA_949747905.1 uncultured Eubacteriales bacterium | reverse complement strand
CCTGTTCCCATTCCGAACACAGAAGTTAAGCTCTGTTACGCCCGATGTAGTTGTCTTTTAAGACCGCAAGATAAGGTAGTTGCCGGATTTCAATTAAAAAGAGTAACCGTTATGGTTACTCTTTTTCATATGGCGTAAACGAGCTTTGCGCGTTGTCTTACACGCCATAAGGAAGAAAGCGGCGCGTTGTGGTATGTTAGAGCGTTTAACTATGTGCTTAGTCGTCTCGCCTTGCAAACAGCGGGTATCCGCTGTTTTGAGAAAGCGCGCCTCGTCCCGATGTGGTTCTCTTTTGTTTTACGCAACATAAGGTGCTTGCCGGATGTCAAAGGTACGTCTGTTATTTCTTATAAACTACGCTTTTAATTTTTTGAACATTATACCGATTGAATATGAAATAGAGAAAGTGCACATTCATTTCATTGTGTTCGATGAAAGTGTGTGATATAATTTGCATATGCAACTTAGTGACGAATGCAAGGGTTGTCTTTTTAACAGCCAGTTAAAAAAAGCCGAACGCGAACAAACCGATAAATTAAAATTGAAAGAATTTGTTGATAAAGTTCGCGCGCTTTGCGCAAATCCACCGAAAAATTATTGCGCGCCTCTTCTTATGCGCGACATAGACCGTGCTTACGCTTGGATATTCGGCACGGGGCTGGACTATTCCGAAGAAAAAGCCATGTTTGACAACTTGCTCCTGAAAATGGAGGATAAACTTTTTCAACGGGTAATTTCTGCCGACGATTGTCTGTCCGAAGCGTTGAAGTTTTGTATGGCTGCGAATTTTATAGATTTTGCGCGTCTTTCCGATTTGAACGCCGAGAGTGTAGAATACGTAATTTCTTCCGCGGCATGCGCCGTACCTGACGCTGTCGCGCTTTTAAGTCTGAAAAATAAACTCGAAACGGCGAAAACGCTATGTTTCCTGCACGACAACTGCGGGGAAATAGTGCTTGATAAAATTCTGATACGTTTGATAAAACAAATATATCCCGGGGTCGCCGTGACTTCCGTAGTGCGCGGCGGCGCGATTATAAACGACGTTACTATAGAGGACGCAAAAGCCGTGGGACTGTATGAATTCGCGGACGTGATAGGGAACGGAACGGCTATACCCGGAACTTATTTAAAAGAAGCTTCCAAAGAAACTCTCGAAGTTCTCGGAAAAAGCGACGTTATCATTTCCAAAGGGCTCGGGAATCTGGAAACGCTTTACGGCGAGGGGTATAATGTGTTTTATATGTTTACCTGCAAATGCGGACATATTGCAGACCGCTTCGGCGTTCCGCTTTGGTCTGCGGTATTGACTGAGGAAAAGTAAAGCGTTGCCGATATTGACAATATAAAAATAGTTTGTTAGAATTAATGTATACGTTGAGATTCTTCGCTTAGCTCGGAATGACGATAGTCGCTCTCTTAACGATTACGCTCTGAATAACGTTGTGATGTCACTTTGAGAGTAGCAAAGGGGGCGGATTCCTCGTCAAGCCTCGGAATGACATACTTGCTTGGTTGACATATTTATTTGCTCGGGCCACATTTCCGCGCGCGGGTGTATGGCCGTTTTGGATGACATACGGTCTGTCGCTTTGAGTTTTTAATGATAATTCCTTGCGTTGCGCGGAATTATACTATGACGAAAAGACTTATGTGCGGTAAAATAAAGCAATTATGGCGACGACTTTCCGCAAAAAGATATACAAGGGGTTGGGAAAATGGAAGACGATGAGGAACTTTCTTATAGCGGATACTCTGAAAATACGCTGAAAGACCTTAAAGGCGATGCGGCTTTCAAAGACAGCGAAGAGGATTTTTCTTATTCGGAATTTGCGGGAGAGGCGGCGTTTGCCGCCGAAGAAAAAACCGCGAGTTACGGCGATTACATAGTGGAAGAGTTTTCCGCCGAAAACAATGCCAACAGGGTTGCTAAAATTACTAAATTGCCCGCCCATATAGCCACTTATTGCGTTTCGGCGCTCTACGTCATCGTTGGCATATTGTGCGTGGCTCTGACATCTCATATTACCGAGATTCTGCCATACATAGTCGGCGGTATGATGACCGTTGCGGGAATGGTGCAGTTCGTTATCGCTATAGTTCAGAAGGAATATAAACATCTGAAAACCAACCGAACGGCTACGTCTTTTATTGTATTTGCGCTCGGCATTATGATTATATTGCAGAAAATAGACCCGGAAAGCGACCCTGTAATGTTAATTTCCGTTGTCTGGGGAATGCTCGGATTGTTCGAGGGGGCGCATGCGTTCAATCACGCTTTGAAACGAATTTCCAATTCCGAACGCTGCGTTTTCTATTTTCTCAGAGGCATAGTGGAGTGTTCGGTGGCGTTTATGTTGCTGTATCATCCTGAAAGCCACAACGTGCATTTTTTCCATATAATGGTTTTCGGTATAAATCTGATTTTCGACGGAATTACTATGTTACCGCCCGTCAAATCTTTTCTGGCAATGAAATAGGAGGAGAAATGAAAGCTACCGGATGGGACCTTATGAAACTTGCTCAGGCATTCGAAGGGGAATTTTGCTTGTCCGATTTTTCGCCCGAAGAATTGGATGAAATGCTTGGTTTGCTTGATGGTGGAATGACTCCCGAACAGATTCGGGAACGGTATTTCGAGTTTTACGACGACATTAAAGACAGAACTCTCGAAAAGCACAAGTGGAGTGATTGACGGTTTTTGGTTTTGTTTATAACTATGATGAGCGGCATATAAACATCGGGTCCCTCGCTTACAGCTCGGGATGACAGAAGCATCCGAGGCTTTTCAAAGGGCTCTTTGTCGCTTCGGGATGTAACTGATGCATCTTGTGTTGCCCGAGAGTGGCATAGTCGCACCGAACGATTGCTCTTTGTCGCCCTGAGGCTTGCCGAAGGGGCTTTGGATTCTTCACTGCGTTCGGAATGATAAACAAAATTTAAAAAGTTTATAAAAAAATACCCGACGCTTAATGCGTCGGGTTGATTTTTTTCTTTTACATAACGACGATATTGTTTTCTTCGAACAACTGCTTTATCTCTTTGGGGAAGTGGTCGTCCGTTATAAGAACGTCGATATCTTCTATTCTCGCGAAAGTATAGGGATTTATTTTGCCGATTTTGGAGCTGTCAAGCATCATATATACCTGACGCGCTTTCTGGAAAACGTTTTTAAGAAGGTCCGCTTCAACCTGTGAATTGCACGAGAAACCGTGCTGAGGGGTAAATGCCGTGGCGGAAACAATTGCTATTTCGAAGTTTGTACTGTCGAAATATGCCTTTGCTACGGGTGAAGACGTGGAAAGATTGTCTTTCATAAGCTGTCCGCCGACAACGGTGATATTTACGTTCTTTTTCTGAGCAAGTTCCATTGCCACCGCGATTCCGTTGGTGAAAACGTTGCAGTTGATGTCCGCCATTTCTTTGGAAAGATACATCGCGGTCGTGCCGCCGTCGAGGAAAACGCACGTGCCCTCGTCGATAAGTCCCGCGGCTTTCTGAGCTATTACTATCTTTGCGTCGGTATTGATTGTGGTTTTTTTGGTATACGCTTCGCCGGAAACTTTCTGTACTTCTTTAACGGACATAGCGCCGCCGCGTATACGGATAATGCGCCCGTCTTCTTCAAGCTGGAACAAGTCGCGTCTTAAAGTCATCTGCGATACGTTGGGGAACACCTCTTCGAGCTGTTCGAGCGACATTTTACCGCGTTTGTCCAAAATTTCCGCAATTTCTTCTATTCTTTCCCGTTTCATCCTAAATCTCCAATGTAAAATTTTTTCACGAGCATCTATATTGTAATATGTAGTGACCTGTTTGTCAAGGAAATAAAGGGCATTATTCACAAAATTTCTTTTTATGTGTGAAATTTTTACATAAAAACGAGTGTCAAATAACTTGATTTTGAGTGCCGTATAATATATAATAATGTTAAAACTTTACACTTACCCGGCACACAAAATAATCGGTTGTTTACGTATGATATAAAGATTCGTACCCGGGAGATTTTTTATATGTTTTTCAAAAGACTCAGACTTGACATAGCGGCGGCAAAAGCGAACGACCCCGCCGCGCGGAATAAGTTCGAAATATGGCTGACGTATTCTGGCGTGCATGCTTTGAGTTGGCACCGCTGGGCGAACAGATTGTATCGGATGCACCTCAAACTGCTTGCGAGAATTACTTCGCAGTTCTGTAAATTCTGTACGGGCATAGAGATACACCCCGCCGCAAAAATCGCAGCGGGCGTGTTTATCGACCACGGTCACGGAGTGGTTATCGGCGAAACGGCGGAAGTGGGCGCGGGTACCGTTATTTATCAAGGCGTTACTTTGGGCGGTACCGGTAAGGAGAGCGGAAAACGTCATCCAACGGTCGGGGAGAACTGCGTGATATCGGCGGGGGCAAAAGTTCTCGGGAATATCACCGTCGGCGACGGCGCGAAAGTGGGCGCCGGTGCGGTCGTTTTAAAAGACGTCCCCGCGTGCGCAACGGTAGTTGGTGTTCCCGCGAGAGTCGTGCGGATATGCGGAGAGAAGGCCGACCTCGGTCAGGAGAAGGAAGACCCCTATCAGAAAGAAATATGCTCGCTCAGAGAGCGCGTGTTTGCGCTTGAGGAGCGGTTGGCGGAGCTCGGCGAAAGCCGTTTGGCGAAAAAGGAAGACGAAGATGAAAATTTATAATACGCTTACGCGACGGAAAGAGGAGTTCGTTCCTATCGAAGACGGCAAAGTCAAAATGTACGCCTGCGGTATAACCGTATCGGGGGAAGCGCATATCGGTCACGGCTATCAGGCGTTGATTTACGATATAATGCGTAAATACCTTGAAAAACTGGGATATGCGGTGACTTATGCCCGTAATTATACTGACGTTGACGATAAAATAATCGCGAAAAGCAGAGAAACGGGTATTCCCGCCGACAGATATGCGGCGGAAATGATTGAAAAAATCGACGCCGTAATGGCGGAAATGGATATAGACGAGCCTACTTTATGGCTCAAAGCTACCGAAAATATCGGTAATATTATTTCTTTCATAGAGAAACTCGTCGAAAGCGGACATGCCTACGCCGCAGAGAACGGGGACGTCTATTTTTCCGTGGACAGCTTCAAGCGTTACGGTTGTCTTTCCAACCGCACGGTGGACGCCCTTCTCGACGGGGTGCGCGTCGAAAACAGCGAACAGAAACGCGCTCCCGCCGATTTTGCGCTTTGGAAAGCCGCGAAAGAGGGTGAAATCAGCTGGGATTCGCCCTGGGGAAAGGGCAGACCCGGTTGGCATATCGAGTGTTCGGCAATGAATATGGCGGCTTTCGGCGAAAGCATAGATTTGCACGGCGGCGGACGCGACCTGATATTTCCCCACCACGAAAATGAGATTGCGCAGACCGAAAGTCTTACGGGAAAACAGTTTGCGAAATTTTGGACTCATAACGGGCTTATCAAGGTAAACGGACAGAAAATGTCCAAAAGCCTCGGAAACAGCCTTTTGCTCGAAGACCTGTTGAAGAAATACACCAACGAGGCAATCAAGTTTGCTCTGTTGCAGTTCAATTATCGTGCGGACATTAACCTGACCGACGGAATTTTCGGGGAAGCCGAAAGACATCTGGAATCATTTTATAAAACTATAAAGACCGTTGAAGAAAAATTCGGCAAGAGTGCGGGCGGCGTTCCCGCAATCGACAATGAATTTAATTCCGACATGTCAGACGATTTTAACACGGCACTCGCACTTTCGCGGCTTTTCGGCTATTTCAAGGACATTGCCCGTCGAGCGGACAGCGGCGATAAAACATGTGCGGACGACGTTGCGCAAATTAAGAAGACTTATTCGCTTTTAGGTCTGTTCAAAAAGGATGCGGCGAAATATCTTGCCGAAGTCGCCGTAAAAAATCCCGTTGAAATTCCCGAGAACGTTCGAGAACTCGCCGAAAAACGTTGGAGTGCGAAATCGGACAGAGACTGGACTGCCGCCGATAAGCTGCGTGCCGAACTCGACGCGTTGGGCTATACGGTAAAAGACGGTAAAGACGGTTATACCTTAATCAGAAAATAACGGAGAAACATTATGAAAAAATTTACTTCCGAAGCGTTGCGCGAATTATATCTGAAATTTTTCGAGAGCAAAGGGCATAAAATAATACCCTCCTCCTCGCTCATACCCGAAAACGACCCTACGGTTCTTTTTACCACCGCGGGCATGCACCCGTTGGTGCCCTATCTCCTCGGTGAAAAACATCCCGCCGGTACTAAACTCTGCGACGTTCAGAAGTGCGTTCGTACGGGTGATATAGACGAAGTGGGCGACAGTTCGCATTGTACGTTCTTCGAAATGCTGGGCAATTGGTCTCTGGGAGATTATTTCAAACAGGAAATGATACCCTGGTCGTTCGAGTTTCTCACCTCCGAGGATTACCTCGGAATTCCCGTAGAGGATATCGCGGTGACTTGTTTTGCGGGCGACAAGGACTGTCCGAAAGACGAGGAGAGCGCCCGTTTATGGAAAGAATGCGGTATTCTCCCCGGAAACATATATTATCTGCCCAAATCGGGCAACTGGTGGGGCCCTGCGGGTACTACGGGTCCTTGCGGTCCCGATACCGAGATGCACATCATCAGAAATCATGCCGAAGCGGACAAACTCGGAGAATACGATTTCGATAATGCGCCGGCAGGAACTTTCCTCGAAATATGGAACGACGTTTTTATGCAGTACAATAAGAATGCCGAAGGCGGGTACGAGCCGTTGAAACAGAGAAACGTAGATACGGGTATGGGGCTCGAACGTACGCTTTGCATTCTTAACGGCAAATCGAGCGTATACGAGACCGATATTTTCGAGGGGGCTATTTCCGAAATAGAAAAACTTACCGGTCGCCGTTACGGTGAAAACGAGGAGACGACGCGTGCTTTCCGCGTTGTCCTGGACCATGTGCGTACTGCGACGTTCATGCTCGGGGATACAAAGGGAATAGTTCCCTCAAACACAGACCAGGGATATATTTTAAGGCGCATTATACGCCGCGCGGTGCGGTTCGGAAGAAATATAAATCTGCCTCTCGGTTCTCTCGGCAGCATTTCCAAAATTTTCGTGAATAAGTACGGTTCCGTATACCCCGAACTTATAATTAACGCGGGTAAAATAGAAGAGGAACTTTGTAAAGAGGAAAACAAGTTTTCAAAAACCTTGCAGCAGGGGCTGCGCGAATTCGAAAAAATCGCCGCGGCATTGCCTTGCGGCGGAGAAATAGACGGTGTTACCGCATTCCATTTATACGATACTTACGGGTTCCCAGTGGAGATTACGGGCGAAATGGCGAGGGAAAAGGGACTTACCGTCGACGTTGGGGGATACGAAACCGCTTTTGCCGAGCATCAGGCTAAAAGCCGCGCGGGTTCCGAACAGAAATTTGCCTGCGGACTTGCGGACCATAAAGAGGAAACCACAAAATTGCATACGGCGACGCATCTTTTGCACGCTGCACTTAAAATCGTGTGTTCGCCCGAAGTAGAACAAAAGGGCAGCAATATAACGGAAGAAAGATTGCGTTTCGATTTCAATTTCGCAAGAAAACTCACTCCCGACGAGGTTGCCGAAGTCGAAAGACTCGTAAACGAACAGATTAAACTCGATATCCCCGTAGTAATGAAAGAAATGAGCCTCGAAGAGGCAAAAGACGAAGGGTTTACGGGGCTTTTCGAGAGTAAGTACGGCCAGACCGTTAAAACTTATTCCATAGGTAGTTTTTCGCGCGAAATCTGCGGAGGTCCGCACGTTGAAAGTACGGGCGTTCTCGGCAGGTTTAAAATAGCAAAACAGGAGAACGTATCCGCGGGAGTTAAGAGGATAAAAGCCGTTCTCGAATAATCGTTTCGTTCGGTTGGCGTTTGTGCGCGGCAACGATATTCCTAGTTTTTTTGTCATCCCGAGCGATAACATCATTTTAAGCGGTAATGTCCTCCCGAGCGCAGCGAGGGACCCTTCGGCAAGCCTCAGGGTGACATATGTGGTCATTCCGAACCGCAATATCATATTGTGCGGGAACGCTAGCCCGAGTAATAATGTCATCCCGAGCGAAGCGAGGGGCCCTTCGTAAACCTCAGGGGGGACATATGCGGTTATCCCGAGAAACGCGAGAGACCCGATGCTTCGATGTCGCTGAACATGACAATTAATAAGGCTTTGTCATTCCGAACGCATTGAGGAACTCTTTGTAAACCTCATGGCGACATTCGGACTGAACTAAATTAAAAGTTAATCGAAAAATATATAAGTATAGGAAAATGAATGGAAGTTAAAGACGAAGAAAAACCGAATTCCGAAGAGGAACGAGTTCCGGGCGAAGAAATAAACGCAGAGGAAATCATGGAAACACCCTCCGAAGAACAAACGGCAGAAGCGGAAACGCCGGCAAAATCCGACCTTAAAAAGGCGAGCGCGGAAGAGGCGCTTAAAAATTTCGAGGGGCGGACTATAGAAGCGCCGAAAAAGAAAAAATTCGGGTGGCTCGGTTATGCTTTTCTGCTTGTGGCAATCGGTCTCGGAATTTATCTGATGTTCAATATTGTGAACGATATGGGGGAGGCAAAGACCCTTGGGGAAGTGCTTGCGGGTGCGGACTGGGTGTTTGCGGTGATGGCTCTGGCAGTACTTCTCACAATCATTGTTTGCGAGTGTATGAAGTACGTAATAGTAATGAGAACGACGACGGGCAGGTTCAATCTGCGTGCGAGCATAAAAGTTGCGTTTCTCGGTAAATTTTACGATAACGTCACCCCCTTTGCTGCGGGCGGTCAGCCTATGCAGATTTATTACCTTCATAAAAAAGGCTATTCGGGCGGAATTTCGAGCGCGGTAATTCTTATAAGATACTTTGCGCAGATGTTCTGCTGGACGATAGTAAGCCTTCTTTTGATGGCTTGCAACACTACCGTTTTGCAGAGACTTGGCGATTCCGCTTGGGAAACGGTCATTATGGTCAGCGCGTGGTTCGGGCTTGTTGTGAACATGCTGTTGCCTTTAATGATAGTTTTATTCGCCATTCTGCCCAAATTCGCGCATGCGCTCGTTAATTTCGTAATTACAGTCGGCTATAAAATCAAAATAGTCAAAGATAAAGAAAAGGCAATGGAGAATGCTCAAAAAGTCGTATCGGACTTCCGCGCAGGTTTCCGCATTATGGCGCATAAGCCTTTGAATTTGCTGCTTTTAATTGTTTTCAATCTTATCGAAGTGCTGTTTTCGTTCGCGTTTCCGTATTTCGTTCTGCGCACGTTTTCGGCGCTTCCGGAGGGGAGCGGATTCGCGGTAATGATTTCGGTAATGGCGCTTAACGTTTACTCGGCGCAGTCCGTTACTGTTATACCCACTCCCGGAAATTCCGGCGCGATGGAGGTGGTCGTAACCAAGGCTTTTGCTGCGGTTGCGAGCGCGGCGGTGCTGTCTTGGTCGGTGCTTGTATGGCGTTTTGCAGTATATTACATCTATATAATAATCGGAATAGGGCTTACCGTTTTCGAGTTCATAAGAAAAATCGTGCGGGCAAACCGTAAGAAAAAAGCCGAATTGCTAAATTCGACGACAACAGAAGATAAATAGACAACAGCGGCAATGTTAAATTGCCGCTGTTGTTTAATTAAAAAAACGCTTCAATCAGCCTCGGGGGCGCGCTTTCGGAGTACAACCGAGAAATTTATCGTTTCGCCATAAAGAAAACTGCCCGTTTTACCGCGCAGTCGCTTTTTATATCTTCTTTTTGAGTTTTTCTTCCTTATCCGCGAGCTTTACAGCCTGGCGCACTTTTTCCTTGACTTCCGAAAAATCGATATTCTCGCTGAGTATTTCGGAATAATCGGCTGCGGGCTGTTTTAAAATGAACTTTGCAAGCTCGCCGATTGCGTCTTTTTTGAGCGGCAGGGTCTTTGCCGTCATCTCTTTTCTGAGGGCGTCGTTGTCCATCAGCGTGAGGATGTTCTTTTTCAGTTGTTTTGCGTTATTGAAAGACAGTGCGACGCCTTTGTCTTTGAGATAAACGAGATTGTGCATCTCCTGCGCCGCAAGTTTTTCGGTGACGAGCATCGGAATCGATTTGTTCAAGGTTTCCGTGGCGCTGGCGCCGCCGCACTTGTTGATGATAACGTCCGTGGCGGAAAGGTATAACGGTATATCTGTTGTAAAACCGACGTTTTTAACCTTGATTCCGCTCGGAAGAGGAGTCTTTTCGACTTTTTTGAATTCGACTTCGTTTTTGCCGTTTATCATTATAATCTGGGCTTCTCTGCCCTCGAGCGCGGTGATAAGCTGCTTGAAAATGCGGTATCCGCCGCTCCACATCCCGCCGCCGAACATAACCATTACGGTAAAAAGATTTTCGTCGAGATTGAGAGCTTTTCTCGCCTTGCGTTTATCGGTCACGTCGAGAGTGCGTCCGTCAACGGGGAAGCCGACGGGCAGAAGCTGTTCGCGTCTGTACCCTTTATATATGCAATCGTCGATGAAGTCCTCGTTCGGTATGGCAAAATAATCGACTCCTATGCCCGATTCCCAGAACGGCGAAATTATATAGTCCAGTGCGGAAGCAATCGAAATGCAGGGAAGGTTATACACCAATTTCAGATTGGTCATTGCGATTGAACCGTAAAAGTGCGTTATATATACCACGTCGGGTCTGAATTCGAGTATGCCTTTTAAAAGTCCGTCGGTGAAAGAGAGAACGGTGCTCTGTGAAGGACAGGAATATCTGTCGTAAGGAGATAGCTTGGTATAACCGTTGTAAAACGCGTTGTATATGGCGAGCAGGTTGCTTACGGCAATCGCGTAGCCCTCGTCGGATACCCAGGCGTTGAGTTTTGTGGAATATGTCTGAAGCAAATCGATGATTTTAACTTCCACTTCTCCCGATTCTTCCAGTTTTCTTTTCATACTGAGGGCGCAGGCGTTATGCGCATTGCCGGCGGTAACCGTCAGAATTAGAACTTTTTTCATCAAATAATCCGTTTGTTTTTTTCTGCTTATACATTTTATCATATATGTCGGAAAAATGCAAAATATTTTTCGATATAAGTAAAATATGCGTAATTTTACGACAAATTAAAAATAATTCGAAATTTATAAAAAACTTTGCAAACGCAACACAAAACGGCTTGACAGAAATTTTATAAAATAATAAAATATGTTTACGTTTAAAAGAGAAGATAAAAGCAAATACGGCAAAGATTATAAGGAGTTAATGATGAAAACCTATATGGCAAAGGCGGAGACAGTTGAAAGAAAGTGGTACGTCGTTGACGCGACGGGCGTTCCCCTCGGCAGACTTGCATCCAAAGTTGCTGCCATACTTCGCGGCAAAAATAAGCCCACGTTCACCCCGAACGTAGATACGGGCGATTTCGTAATAGTTCTTAACTGCGACAAGGTCGTGCTCACCGGTAAAAAACTTGACGATAAGTTTTACAGATATCATACCGGATATATCGGCGGTCTCAAAGAGATTTCTTACAGAAAGATGCTCGCCGAGAAGAGCGACCTCGCCGTATACGAAGCGGTAAAGGGTATGTTGCCTAAAAATTCGCTCGGCAGAGATATGGTTAAAAAGCTGAGAGTGTATAAGGGCGGCGAGCACAATCATCAGGCGCAGAAACCCGAAGAGCTTAAATTATTTTAAAGATAAGAGGTAGAATATAATATGGCAAAGGCTAATGTTAAGAAAAAACTTCAATTCTGGGGAACAGGCAGAAGAAAAAAGGCGATTGCCCGCGTTCGCCTCATTCCCGCAGGTAGCGGAACCATTGAAATAAACGAAAGAGCGTTTGAGGACTATTTTCCTCAATCCGTTTTGCAGTACGTTGTAAAGCAGCCCCTTGCCCTTCTCGGCGTCGAGGCAAAGTATGACGTTATCGTAAACGTATACGGCGGCGGTTATACCGGACAGGCAAATGCGATTCGTCTCGGTGTTGCCCGTGCATTGTTGCAGGCGGAAGAAGGTTCCCGTCCCGCGCTTAAAAAGGAAGGTTTCCTTACCCGCGACCCGAGAGTCAAGGAAAGAAAGAAGTACGGCTTGAAGAAAGCGCGCCGTGCTCCTCAGTTCTCGAAGAGATAAAAACAAGAGGCGAAAGCCTCTTTTTTTATTTGTCCGAGCGTTTCGATGTTTTAGTAAAGCATAGCGCTGAAATACAAAAAATACCCGCCGGTATATATAAAGCCGTTCTATTGGGGTAAGGTCCCTCGCTTCGCTCGGGATGACATGACGGACGTTGATGACGTGACGGACGTTGATGACAGAGGTGAACATTGATGACCGGGAGAGTGGAAGGTGATGACAAAATACGATTGGGATGACGTACGACTGTTATCCTGTGAAACCCGTCGCCTTGATGAGCGCGCATTTGTTACTCTGAGCAACTGATGCATTCCCGAGCGTCTTACTTCTTTATGTTACCGTCCCCTATTTCACGCTGAGTCTTGTTCCTCCATGTTTCACCCTTAGTCTTGTTCCACCCTATGTCGCCCTGAGCTGAGCGAAGGGGCGGAACCCTCGGCAGGGCTCGTGAAGACGGGCGGCAGATAATCTATGGGCGAAAATTTGTTGAGAAAATCAACAAATTTTCCTCAGATACTATTGACTGTATTCGGCGCATATGATAAAATACGATTGTCGGGAATTTTTTCGGCGAATATTGTTTTAAGAGGTTTCTTTATGGCAAAGAAAAAATCAAAAAATTTACTGGGTATGCTTTTGCCCGTGGTTGCGGCTCTCCTTGCGGTCGTTGCAATCTGCATGATGTTTGTGCCCGCCGTTGTACGCGCAAGCTCTCTGAGCGATAAACTGAATATAACGTATACGGGAGCGCAGGTAACGTTCGGTTATAAGGAAGCGAATACGGGTATTGAAATATTTGTATTTTCGTTTATGAATTTTCTTCCTTATCTTCTTTTGGTTGCGGGAATCGTATTCAGCGTTCTGTCCGTTTTGGGCAAACTGGGTAAAATAGCTCCTTTCGTTTCGGCGGTATGCTATCTTGCCGCGGGCATATTGTTCTTCTGCGTCACCAAGATGGTGGTATATCCTACTGACAGCAAGGATATTGCGGATATGTTCAAAGAGGGTTTGTCGCTCGGCGCGGGTGCAATAGTTGCGGGACTTCTTTCGATTCTCTCCGCACTCGGTTCGGCGGCTACGCTCTTCATTAAAAAATAATTTTTCTAAACAGCGGTTACGCCGCGTGCCTTTACGGGCACGCGGCGTTTTTGTTTTTTGTCAATGAAATGCACTCATCATAATTGTATTTGCAATTGATTTTTAAGTTTTCGGGTATTATAATGGGAATAAAATTTACAACTTATGAACAATAACGATTAGGGGGTATAGTAATGAAAAATGTAATCGTAGGGCAATCGGGCGGACCTACCGCCGTAATCAACTCTTCGCTTCTCGGTGTATTCAAAACTGCGAAAGACAGAGGTGCGGACAAGGTGTACGGAATGGTTCACGGAATCAAAGGACTTCTCGACGGAGAAGTAGTGGATATTTCGTCGCGTATAGAAAACGGACTCGATATGGACCTTCTGAAAAGAACTCCGTCGTCCTTTCTCGGCTCCTGCCGTTACAAATTGCCCGATATAGAGGGCAACGAGGCTGTTTACGAGAAAATTTTCAAAATACTCGGAGAGTTTGACGTTTTTGCGTTTTTCTATATCGGCGGCAACGATTCTATGGATACAATCAAAAAATTGTCGGACTACGGACTGAGGATAAACAGTCCCGTAAGATTTATCGGCATACCGAAGACCATAGACAACGACCTTGCCGTAACAGACCATACGCCGGGATACGGCAGCGCGGCAAAATACATCGCGGCGACCACCAAGGAAATTATCCGCGACGG
>CATKEF010000074.1 GCA_949747905.1 uncultured Eubacteriales bacterium | reverse complement strand
TCGGTAATATCCATAACGGCTTTATAGTCCGCCGTCACCGAAGTATCCGAAAGGCTCTCGTTGAGCTTGTTTTCCTCGTTTTCAAAATCGGATATCTCGGTCTCGATTTTTTTTATCCGCTCCCTCTTTCTCGCCTCGTCGGCACGTTCCTTTTTCGAACGGTAGCCTGTTCGCTTTTCCTCCTCGTACAGAGCAGTTTTCGCCGCCTCTTCTTCTTTCCGCTTTAATTCAGCAGAACGTCTTTTCTCTTCGGTATATTCTTTATAGCCGCATTCGTAAGTTTTGAGCCGACAGTTTTCGATTTCCGCTATTTTCTCCGCAAGCGCGGAAATAAAATATCTGTCGTGTGACACAAAAAGTATTGTACCGTCAAACTCGGAAAGCGATTTTTCAAGGCTTTCGCGCGCAGGCAAATCGAGATGGTTGGTCGGTTCGTCCAATAAAAGCACGTTCCCGCGTTCGCACTCCAAAATGCAAAGCGCAAGTTTCGCACGCTCTCCGCCCGAAAGCGACTTAACCTTTTTGCACATATCCTCTTCGAACAGTCCGCATCCTGCAAGCGCTTTGCGCGCCTCTGTCTGCGTAAACGCGGTATGTCTTTCCCAAAGCTCGGCAAGAACGGTATTTTCGCCGTTCATGTTTCCGCCCTCCTGTTCGAAATACGCGAACTTCACAAATCTTCCCGCAGCAGAGCTCCCGCTACCAGTAATATACTTTAAAAGAGTGGTTTTACCCGTTCCGTTTTCACCGACAAGCGCAACCTTTTCCCCTCTTTTTATGTGCAATTGACCCCCTGATATAAGCTGTTTACCGCCTATTCCGATATTCAATTCATTCAAGTCGAGCACGTTCTCGTAAGGTCGGACGTCGTATCCGAACTTGAAATGCGGAGCAGTCGGCCGGGAGTACGGCTTTTCGAGAATTTCCATCTTTTCAAGCTGTTTTACTCTGCTCTGCGCAGACTTTGCCGTCGTTGCGCGCACTATGTTTCTGTCCACGAAATCCTGTAATTTCGCCCTTTCTTCCTGTTGCGCCTCGTATTCTTTCAAAAGTCTTGCGTTTCGTTCGGCTTTGAGAATTTTATACTTGGAATAATTGCCGCAGAATGACGACAATTTTTTATTTTCTATTTCCAGAATGCGTGTACATAATTTATCGAGAAAATATCTGTCATGCGAGACCGTCATAACGGCTCCCTTAAACGCAGAAAGATAGTCTTCGAGCCAAAACAGCGTAGTTATATCCAAATGATTGGTAGGTTCGTCCAAAATAAGAAGGTCGGGCTCTTCGAGAAGCAGTCTCGCAAGTTTCAGCCGCGTTTTTTCGCCGCCGGACATCGTGTCTATAACCTGACTGTACCTGTCGCCGAATCCCATACCGTTCAGCACCGTTTTGATACGCACGTCCGCGTTATAACAGTCGCGGGCGGAAATATAACTCTGTAAATTCGCTATTTTTGCGGACAAAACCGAGTATTCCTTGCCTCCGTACTCGACACGGGCAAGTGATTCCGACAGGGAATTCAGCCTCTCCACCGCCGACAATTCCTCTTTGAAAACTTCGAGCATCTCGCCGTATACGGTATTTCCGCTCGAATAACCCCCGTTTTGTTCGAGATAGCCTATGCGTATGCCGTTTTTCATTATAACCGAACCGTCGTCGGCAGTAAGCTCGCCTAAAATCAGCTTAATAAGCGTAGTCTTCCCCTCGCCGTTTGCGCCGACGAGTCCGACCCGCTCGCCCTCGTTAACGGCGAAACTTACGTCATGAAATATTAAATTGTCGCCGTAGGAAAATAAGGCGTTGTCTACAGTTATAAGCATATTTGACCAAAGTAATGAATTTAAATATCCGAATTTCCGATTAACCGAAAAATAACGGATGTTTCGCTGCGCTCAATATGACAGGCGGGTTATCCCGAACTTCTCAGTCATCCGTACTAATTAGTCATCCGTCCTAATTAGTCACCCCGAGCCGCAGGTGAGGGACCTTCTCCGCATATAGGCTTGCGAAATTATCAATAATCCCAACGCGGAATATACTCTTCCTTTGCGCTGTCAAAGTCCTGTATAAACACGTTTTCAAGCCCCGCCTCTTCCACGGCGGCAAGCACGCGCAGATATTCCCTCTTTGTGATTTTTCTTTGAAGCTCCTTGAAATCGGCGATATCACCGTACGGAGTATACTGGCTCATCAAACTCAGATACACGTTTCTGTTAAGTTTTGAAACGAATTCAACGACTTTCACGGAATCGTATGCGGCGAGAGGAAGAATGAGATGGCGGACGATACACCCCGAAAGCATCTTTCCGTCCTCTCTGATTTTCAGTTCTTTTTTTGCCATGAATTCTACTGCGGGCAACGCATAATCGGCATAGTCCGAGCGTGCCGTATACCGCTTTGCAAGCGCGCCGTCTGTAAATTTCAAATCCGTAAGCCAGATGTCCGTAAATTCTTCCGCAATGCGCAGAGCTTCCCCGGTTTCGTAGCCGTGAGTGTTGTATACAACGGGTATTGAGGGACGGTATAACTTCATTGCCCCGGCAATATGGCTTAAATAATGGGTCGGATTTACGAGATTGATGTTTTCCGCACCCATATCTTCGAGTTCTTTAAAAATGTCCGCAAGCTCGCTTACGGTAATCTCCTTTCCGCGAGTATTCCGCGAAAGTTCGTAATTCTGACAGAAAACGCACTTTAAAGAACATCCGCAGAAGAATATGCAGCCGCTGCCTTTTTTAAACGAGACGGGCGGTTCTTCAAACGGATGCAGATAATATTTGGCTATTTTTACGCCACTTACGCCGCAAGCGCCGCGGGAATATTCTCTGTCCGCGCCGCACGCTACCGGGCATTGCGTGCAAACCATAGAAATATTATACGATAATGCCGTGATAAATGCAAGTTTTGTTTGACATCATTTGCAATTACTGATATAATAAACATACAAACCTATAAAGAGTGTGCGAGAGAACGGCTCGTCGACCACACAGCAACCTGCATTTGCAAGGTGCTAACGCCGTGACCTATGGGAAAATAGCGATTTTAACCCTGCCGAGGTCGCGGCAGGGTATTATTTTTATTGCGGAGACATAATGACGGAGACGACTTTTTATTTAATCGGCGAAAACGAAAAGAAAGAATATTTCGATATGTCGCGGGAATTCTATTGCTCGGGCGCTACAGGCTCCGAGATAACCGACGAAGGGCGAGAAAAGTTTTTCAAAGAAATTCTGAGCGGCGAGCTTGTGAAAGGATATTTTATCCGACACGGAAACGTCACTGCGGGCTACGCAATCTGCGCGCTCTCCGCCTCTCAGGAAGGTTGCGGACGAATATTATGGCTTGACGAACTTTTTATAAAACCCGAATTCAGGGGAAAAGGTCTGGGCAGAAAATTCTTCGAATTTTTGGAGCGCGGCGACGGTTATGACTTTATAAGGCTGGAAGTCGAACCGGACAACGAACGGGCGCTGAAACTTTACCGCTCGCTCGGATACAAACAGGTCAATTATTTACCATTATATAAAAAGATAAAATAACGAGGTTCTTATGAAGAAATATTTCACCAGCGAAAGCGTTACAGAGGGACATCCCGATAAACTTTGCGACCAAATTTCCGATGCGATAGTAGACGAAATTTTGAAAACGGACAAAAACGCGCGTTGCGCCGTGGAATGCTGCGCTGCTTACGACAGGTTGCTGATTATGGGAGAAGTCACCACCACCGCCAACGTCGATTACGAAAATATCGCAAGGGACACGATACGTAAAATAGGCTATATTCACGGGTCTTTCGCTTTCGACGCATGCAAAATAGACATTGCCGTTCACTGTCAGAGCCCCGATATCGCAATGGGCGTGGACAGAACGCAAAGCGCGGACATCCGCGACAGCTTCGGCGCGGGAGACCAGGGCATGATGTTCGGTTACGCGTGTCGCGAAACGGAAGAATTGATGCCGCTTCCCATATCGCTTGCACACAAGCTCGCTTACAGGCTTTCGGAAGCGAGAAAAAACGGTACGCTTCCCTATCTTCGTCCCGACGGAAAAACGCAGGTTACCGTAGAATACGACGGAAAAACGCCGAAAAGGGTGCAAACAATAGTAATTTCCGCACAACACAACACCAAAGTAACAAGACAGCAGCTCTCCGACGATATTATAAAGCACGTAGTATCCGTCGTACCGTCAAACCTGTTGGATGAAGACACCGAATATCTGATTAACCCCACGGGCAGATTCGAAATCGGCGGTCCCGAGGGCGACAGCGGACTTACGGGAAGAAAAATAATCGTGGACACTTACGGCGGAAGATGCGCGCACGGCGGCGGGGCATTCTCAGGCAAAGACGCAACCAAAGTTGACCGTTCGGCGGCATATATGGCGAGGTATATATGTAAAAACCTCGTTGCCGCGGGACTTTGCAACGAGGCGGAATTGCAACTTGCATACGCCATCGGCGTCGCCAGACCCGTTTCGGTATTCATCGATACTTTCGGCACGGGTAAACTTTCCGACGGCGAGATAGCCGATATAATAGTCAAAGAATTCGACCTCAGACCCTATTCGATAATCGAAACACTCAATCTGCGCTCCCCCCTCTTTTCAAAAACTTCGGCATACGGACATTTCGGCAAGGAGGGGTTGCCCTGGGAGAGAGTAAACCGCATTGAAGATTTGAAAAAATATCTGAAATAACAACCGATTGCATTTTATTTTGAGGTTCTTCGCCTGCGGCTCGGAATGACAAATTCATGTCGTGTTAAGCACTTTTCTCATTCACGTTAAGCGCAAGCGAAACACCCGTATTCTCGTACTGCTCTGAATCGCTTTAATGTCACCCTGAGAGCAGTGTAGAGTCCCTCGGCAAGCCTCGGAATGACAAAAAGACTGCCCGAAAGGAAAAAGTAGGATTCGGGAGAATAAAAGTAAGATTCGGGATGACAGTAGAACAATAAAAAGACGGCTTTCGCCGCCTTTTTCTTTTATCCGTACAGTATTAATAAGCTCTGGCAAATATAACCGTATGCTCGGCTTTTTTGCCGCAGACGGCGCAAACTTCGCTTGTCTCGCCCTCCGCGTAAACGCGCGCCGTAGCGGCGGTTTTTTCCTTTATTTTGTCCTCGCAGGCGCGACAACCGCACCAACCCGCTTTTACGAAATTCCCGCCTTCGACGCCTTTTAATATGCCGTCCATATCGTCGGCATATACAATTCTTTCGTCGCGACGTGCCCTTGCCGTCTCCAACATATCTTTTTGAACGCTTTCGATAAGAGCCGAGACCGTATCCGCAAGCCCTTCCAGAGCGTAAGCCTCTTTAGAAAGCGTATCGCGGCGGAAAATCATGGCTTTGCCCTCTTCTATGTCGCGGGGACCAAGATCTATTCTCAGCGGAACGCCTTTCATCTCCCATTCGTTGAACTTCCAACCGGGACTGTTGTCGCTGTCGTCGAGAATTACGCGCACCCCCGCGCGCTCCAACGACGCTCTGACCTCCGCACACTTTTCCATAACGCCGCCTTTCTTTGCTGCAACAGGCACTATCACTACCTGTTCGGGAGCGACTTTCGGAGGAAGAACAAGTCCTCTTTCGTCACCGTGAGCCATTATAAGCGCACCGATAAGCCTCGTCGAAACTCCCCAACTCGAAGTATAAGCGTACTTCTGAGCGCCGTCCCTGTCAAGAAATTTAATTTCGAATGCCTTAGCGAAATTCTGTCCGAAATAATGCGAAGTACCCGCCTGCAAGCTCTTGCCGTCCTTCATCATCGCGTCCATACCGAAAGTTGCAACCGCTCCCGCGAATTTTTCCTTTTCGGTTTTTCTCCCCGTTATTACGGGTATGGCAAGACAGTTTTCGGCGAATTCTTTATACACTCCGAGCATTCTCATAGTCTCGTCCATTGCCTCTTCTGCCGAGGCGTGAACGGTATGCCCCTCCTGCCATAAAAATTCGGAAGTTCTCAAAAAAGGTCTCGTGGTTTTTTCCCAACGCATAACGTTTGCCCACTGGTTAATCAATATAGGCAAATCTCGGTACGACTGCAACCATTTGGAATACATCGTACCTATAATCGTTTCCGAAGTGGGGCGTACGGCAAGCGGTTCGGCAAGCTCTTCCCCGCCCGCATGAGTAACAACGGCTACTTCGGGAGCAAAACCTTCCACGTGCTCCGCCTCTTTGGTGAAATAGCTCATTGGAATAAGCAAAGGGAAATAAGCATTCTTATGCCCGGTCGCCTTAAAACGCGCATCGAGTTCCCTTTGAATATTCTCCCAGATTGCATAGCCGTACGGGCGGATAACCATAGTTCCTTTAACGGGACCGTAATCCACAAGCTGCGTTTTTCTCACAACGTCCGTATACCACTGCGGGAAATCTTTTTCGATATCCGCAATCTGTTCGACGAAACTTTCTTTTGCCATAAAAATCACCTCTTTATTCTCGGTTGCAACGATTATACCATACGGAAATACAAAAATAAAGGATTTTTTAACCCTTTCAAAAAATTACCTGCGGGCACAAAACAAAAAATACCGCATTTCGTTATCAAACACTTGTAATAACAAGTTAAATAATGTATAATTTAACCGATGACAGTTTCCGAATTGAAAAAACTAAAAAGCGGCAGCGACATCCGCGGGGTCGCCGTGGAGGGCGATTCGCCCCTGACGCTCACCGACAAAGCGGTTACGCTTATAACAAAAGCGTTCGTTAAATGGCTTTCCCTCAAACGAGGAAAAGTGCGTTTAAAAGTAGCCGTAGGTCACGACAGCCGCATTTCGGCTCCCCGACTTGAAAAACTCGTTGCGGACGCTTTGCTCGCTTGCGGAGCGGACGTTGTCCTTACGGGTCTTTCGTCCACACCTTCGATGTTTATTCTTCTGAAACAGTCCGACTTCGGTTGCGACGCGTCGGTAATGCTTACCGCGTCCCATATGCCTTACGATAAAAACGGACTGAAATTTTTCACGGAAGAAAGCGGGCTTGACGGAAAACAAATCGACGAAATATTGGAAATCGCCGCTAGCGGAGATTTCCCCTCGGGCAGCGGCAAATGCGAGAGAAAGTCGTTTATGGACGAATACTCGCAAATACTCGTAAATCTGGTTGAAAAGGAATGCGGAAAACTTCCCCTCCTCAACAAAAAAATCGTTGTAGACGCGGGTAACGGCGCAGGCGGATTTTTCGCCGAAAAGGTTTTAAAACCTCTCGGTGCCGACACCGAAGGCAGTCAGTTTCTCAATCCCGACGGATTGTTCCCGAATCATATCCCAAACCCCGAAGATAAAAAAGCAATAGAGAGCCTCAAAGCCGCCGTTGCAAAAAACAACGCAGAATTGGGCATAATATTCGATACGGACGTAGACCGCGCGGCTTGCGTGGGCGAAGACGGCGAAGAGATAAACCGTAATTCGCTTATTGCGCTTGTATCCGCAATGCTCCTTTCGGAAAAAGCGGGAGTTATCGTCACCGATTCGGTCACGAGCGACGGGCTTACCGAATTTATAGAGAAGCTCGGCGGCAGACACCTCCGTTTTAAACGCGGTTACAGAAACGTTATAGACAAATGTCGCGAACTCAACGAAAGCGGAACTTATTCCCCTCTTGCTATAGAGACTTCGGGACACGCCGCGTTTGCGGAAAATTATTATCTGGACGACGGCGCGTATCTCATAACCCAAATTCTCATCAGCCTTTCCAAACAGGCGGCTAAGGGAAAAACATTAGTTTCTTTGATTTCCTCTCTCACAAGACCCGCGGAAGCGGATGAAATAAGACTCGGTTTTACCGACGAAAGCAAAGATTTCAAAGCGGAAGGCGCAAAAATAATCGATGACCTTAAAACTGCGGCAAACGAAAGAGCCGATATTGCGCCCGCAATCGATAATTACGAAGGCGTCCGCATGAGCTTTAAAAAAGAAGACGGCGGCGGCTGGATACTTGTCAGAATGAGCGTGCACGATCCCGTCGTTCCGATAAATATAGAAAGCGACGCGCTCGGAGGCAACTTAAAAAAAGCAAAAAAACTTTTGAACCTTCTGGAAGCATATTCATTCCTGAACGTCGAAAATTTGAAAAATTATATCACAGATAAGGAGAAATTATAAATGTCCATTCCCAACAAATGCGTTAACACGGTCAGAGTTCTGTCCGCAGAAGCAATTCAGCGCGCAAATTCCGGTCATCCCGGCATCTGCTTAGGAGCGGCGCCGCTCGCTTACGAAGTGTATGCGGAATTCCTCAATTTCAGTTATAAAAACCCCGGCTGGGACAACAGGGACAGATTCGTTCTCTCCGCGGGTCACGGCTCGATGCTGCTGTACTCGATTATGCACCTTTTCGGTTTTGACGTAACCAAAGACGACCTGATGAATTTCCGTCAGTTCGGCTCCAAAACGGCAGGTCACCCCGAATACGGCAAAATACCGGGAATCGAAACGTCCACCGGTCCGCTCGGACAGGGACTTGCCAATGCAGTAGGATTTGCGGTTGCGGAAGAACACCTCGCCGCAGTATTCAATAAACCCGAATATCCCGTCGTAGACCACTACACCTACGTATTATGCGGCGACGGCTGTCTCGAAGAGGGCATCGGTTACGAGGCCTGCTCTTTTGCGGGTACGCAGAAACTCGGAAAACTTATACTCCTTTACGATAAAAACAAGATAACCATAGAGGGCGATACGGATACCAACTTCACCGAGGACGTGTGCACACGCTTTGCGGGTATGGGTTGGCAGGTTATCCGCGTTCCCGACGCGAACGACCTTACCGTTCTCAAACTCGCAATCGAAAGAGCAAAGAGCGATTTGACCCGCCCTTCAATCATTATCTGCAACAGCCATATCGGTTACGGCAGCCCTCTCGCCGACACCGCGGACGTGCACGGCGCGCCTCTCGGTGAAGCAAATCTCAAAATTTTAAAAGAAAATCTCGCCTGGACGGAAGAACCTTTCGAAGTTCCCGCAGACGTCAGAGAATACTGTCGCAAAATAGCCGAAAATAAACTTTCAGCCGAAGAAAAGTGGAACGAGCTTTTCGCTTCTTACGAAAAGGCTTATCCCGAGCTTGCCGCGACATACAAAAATTATATGAACGGTTTCGAACCCGATTTCTCGGAACTGTTCGATAAATTCTCTTTCGAAAAACCCGAAGCGACGCGTGCAAGCGGCGGAAAAGTTTTAAACGAAATAGCAAAACTTATGCCCAACCTTATGTCGGGCTCGGCAGACCTTGCCCCCTCCACCAAGACGGACCTGAAAGAGAAAGGCTATTTCTCGCCCGAAAACAGAGCGGGTCGCAATATCCGCTTCGGAGTGCGCGAACATGCAATGTCGGCGATATGCAACGGTATTCAGCTTCACGGCGGACTCAGGATACTCTGCTCAACTTTCTTCTCTTTCTCAGACTATATGAAAGCCGGCATAAGAATGAGTGCGCTCATGGAAATACCGGTAATTTACGTTATGACGCACGACTCCATCGGCGTAGGAGAAGACGGTCCCACACATCAGCCTATGGAGCAGTTGATTTCTCTGCGCTCCGTACCCGGTTTGAAAGTATTCCGTCCCTGTGACGGTAAAGAGACCGTTGCGGCATACGTAGCCGCTTTCACGCAGAACACCCCCACCGTTCTCGTACTTTCCAGACAGAATCTCAACCAGAACGCAAATTCGGGCATAAAAGCCATTGCCGGCGGATATGTTCTGAACGATTGCGAAGGCACGCCCGACGTAATTCTTATAGGCACCGGTTCGGAAATCGACATATGTACGGCCGCCAAAGAGGCGCTTTCCTCGGAGGGAATCAAAACGCGTGTGGTATCTATGCCCTGTATGGAAGAATTCGAAAAACAAACCCCCGAATACCGCGAACACGTGCTCCCCGTATCGGTAAAAGCGCGCGTATGCGTCGAGGCGGCTTCGCACTTCTCCTGGCACCGCTATGCACGCGATTACGGCGAGATAGTCGCCATGAAATCGTTCGGCGTTTCCGGGCCCGCAAAAGTGCTGTTCGAAAACTTCGGTTTCACGAAGGATAACGTTGTTACGGCGGCGAAACGTTCGCTTGACAGAGTAAAAAACAGCAAATAATAAAAATGACGAACGGCGGCATATTACCGCCGTTTTTTAAATATAACATAATGAGGTAATTTATATGGATATAGAAAATTTATTTTTAAAGAGACAGAGCACACGCGAATTCTCGGATAAACCGATAGACGACGAAATTCTCGAAAAAATATGCAGACTTTCCATATTGGCGCCTTCGGCTATAAACGCTCAACCTTACGACCTGTATGCAATAAACGGCGAAAAGGTTAAAAATTTTACCGTTAACGTACAGAAAAACGGCGCGAACGCCTGGGCGGACGGAGCGACGGCATTCATCGTCATCAAGGAACGCCAACCTCACGCCATTATGCGGGGCGAACGCAGAGTATCCAACGAAGAGTTCATTGCGAACGACGTGGGCATACTTTGCGCATACATAGTGCTTGCGGCGGAGGAACTCGGAATAGCATCCTGCATAATAGGATTGCGTGACGAAAAAGGCATCGCCGAATTTCTCGGCTTGCCCGAAGATTCGCGTTTCCCTCTTGTCGTCGCACTCGGATACGCAGCCGAAAACTGCCCTGTAAGAGAAAAACGGCGCAGAGATTTTTTAAAAACTTACAATCTTGTCAAATAAAAAACCGCCACATTACGGTGTGTTTCATGGGGAATAAACGCAAGGAAAGACACCAATTCTTTCCTTGCGTTTTTATTACCGTACTGCTATAATTAAAAACGATAAACAGTAATTCGGCAAATAAATCGGAGGGTTACATGCTCGATACACCGCCTACCACAGAAGAAATGACCGCATTAGTCGGAAAAGCTCTACATATCGTATGGAATAATTTGTGCGATTTAATCGACAAAAACTACGATATGACTCGCCAGTGGAACAAAGGCGGAAAAGCGTGGAAATATGAGTACAAATACAGTCGGGGCGGTAAAACGCTTTGCACCTTATATGCAAGAGAAAATTGCATAGGATTTATGATTGTATTCGGAAAAGCCGAGCGGTTAAAGTTTGAAACCGAAAAAGAAAGCTACTCAAAAGAAGTTCAGAAAATATACGACGATACACATACCTATCATGACGGAAAATGGATAATGTTTGAGCCGACGGACACCTCCTTGTTTAACGATTTTATCAGACTGTTGAGTATTAAAAGAAAGCCGAATAAAAAATAAAGATAAGTTTTAATTTATCGTTATAAACTCTTAAAATATAGCCCGCCGACTTCACAAACGAAGTTAGCGGGCTGTTTGTTCGTCCACGGATACCCCCTATGAAAAACACCCGTTCGGGCGCGTTTGTTTATACCTTATTATCTCTTATATCTTTTCCTCGATAATTTTCTTTTTTTCAAAACCGCAGATAAAATTTATACCGTTTTCTTTCAGAAAACAAACGGCCTCGTCGTAACCGTATCCGAGTTTTTCCACCGAATGAGCGTCGCTGCCGAACGAAAAATATCTGCCGCCGAGCTCTATATATCTTTTAATTATACTAACGTCAGTAACGAACTTCTCGCCCGCGCACGAAGTGTTTAATTCCAAGCACTTCCCCCTTTCTATTATCTCTTTGAGGATAATATCGAAAAGATAAGGAAATTCGTCGTAAACAAGTCTCTTGTTACCGTACGGAGCATACCGCGCAACATAACCGAGATGCCCTACAATCTGATAATCGAGTTCCGAAGTTACGCTTTCCGCCACAAGCCCGAGATATTCGGAATACGCTTCCTTTCTGTCTCTGCCCTCAAAGTATGCGGGAAAATAGCAATCGCCTCTGCCGTCCGCGGCATGCACGCTCAATATTGCATAATCGAAATCGTTTTCGTCAATAATTTTACGGTAGTACGGCAATGCGGCGCGCGACCAACCCAGTTCCAGACCTTTAAGTATCTTGACGTCCGCATACTTTTCACGTAAAAGCGATATTGTTTCGGGATATTTTTTCAAATCCGCAAGAGCGGGCGCCTCTTTTTCGTGCGGGTCCAGGCAGCGGTCCAGGTCGTAATGTTCGGCAAAGCCTATGCATACGTTCCCCTTTTTTCGCGCGATTTTTATGTAATTTTCCGCATTCTCTTTGCTGTCGTAAGACAAATCGGAATGCAAATGCAAGTCATACATGTTTTTATTTTAGCATACACGGCAAATTTAGTCAACTTTACCGAAATACGGCGCTTTATAATTTGCTTTTTATAAAGTAATTTGTTAAAATTATTTTAAATAAGCACCGAAGGTTCCATATATGAAAAACAAAAAAGCGTTTATAGCGTTTACAGTAATTTTCGCTATTGTAGCAGCTCTGGCAATATTCTTCACCATATGGTATTGGGGAGATACTTACCCCGATTTCAGCGATAAAATTTTCCGCGAAGAAGTGGAAATTCCAGGTCTCGAAGACGGCGCAACCCCTCAGGGCATTGCAACATATAAAGCAGACTATGAAAAAGAAAATACCGAGGGCGGCGCCACAACCGTTAAACAGGATTATTTGCTTATCAGCGCTTATATGCAAGACGGTCCGTCGCGCATCTATGTTACAGGCAAAACAAGCGGATACATCGGATACGTAACGCTTAAAAACACTGACGGAAGCGACTATAAAGGACACTGCGGCGGCGTAGCGACCAACGGAAGATTCCTTTGGGTTTCCTCGGACGATACCGTTTTCGTTGCCAAAACCTCGGGAAACGCTTATGCCAATATTTTTACCGAGATAATTACCAAAGCTGCGGCAGACACCGAAACCGAAAAATCGATAACTTTCACAGATTCTTTCCGCGCGAACTGCAACGCTTCTTTCCTCTATTATTACGATTCGGACGGCGGTTCGGGTACCCCCTCTTCGAGCGACAGACTTTACGTGGGTGAATTCTACCGCGGCGGAAACTATGAGACGAACGAAAAACACCGCATCGTAAACCCCGATAAAACAGAGCATAGAGCGTTTGCATACGAATATTATGTAAATTCAAACACCACTGCCGACAATACTACCGGTTTAAGATGTATACCCGCCGACCAACTGTCGGAAGACAGCGGCGCGGTTCCCAAGATACAGAAAATTTTCTCCATTCCCGAAGAAATTCAAGGCTTTGCGCGCACCACGGAAAACGCTCTCGTACTCTCGCAAAGCTACGGACTTAAAAATTCCAGATTGTATTATTACGACTGGGAAAAAGTTATTGCATCCGAGAACAGAAAAACTTATAAGTCGCTCACCGAATCAGACTTCTATTACGACGGCGTAAAAACAAAAAACAACGCGCCCGCGACCGACGCGAATATCCCCGACCACAATACTTTGTATGTTTATTACGTATACGGCGACATTAATAAGAAAGAATCTCCCTACGTACGCGGTTACGACATTCCGTCGATGTCCGAAGGTCTTTGCGTAGCCAACGGAAGAGTTCACGTTCTTTTCGAATCGGCAAGCAAAAAATACAGATTGTTCGTAAGACAGCAGATTTCAAGCATATACAGCTTTATCCCCTCGAACAGATAATTTAAAATATAAAACACCCGTCCCGCTATGCAATAGCGGGACGGGTGTTTACTTATTTAATCAAATACAGATTTACTACCGTTCGGAATGACATAACGCCGTCATCCCGAGCGAAGCGAGGAGCCCTTCGCTTCGCTCAGGGTGACATAATTATGAGGGTGACAAAACGTAATCCCAAGGGTAACAAAACGTCATTCAGAAAGTAACAAATGTCATTCAGAGCGCAGCGAAGAACCCGATAATAATTATTCTTTACTTAATAAACGCAAGACAAGCCTTGTAGAGCGAATAAACGTCCGCTTTGGATATGAGCTCGTACGGCGCGTGCATCGACAGCACGGGAACGCCGACGTCTACGGTATCGATTCCGAGATTTGCGATGTATTTTGCGACCGTGCCTCCGCCCCCAACGTCTACGGCGCCCAATTCGCCCGTCTGCCAGAATACTCCGTTATCTTCGAACACGTCCCTGAGCCAACCCATAAATTCGGCGGGGGCGTCGTTCGTGGACGATTTGCCGCGAGCTCCGGTATATTTGGAAACAGCCGCACCGCAGGAAACAAACGTCGAATTTCGCTTTTCGAAAGCCGAAGCATACGCAGGGTCGTATCCCGCCGTTACGTCAGCCGAAATACATTTAGAATTGAATCTTACTTCGATAGGGTTGGCGCCGAAAGAATATGCGATTGTATCTATAACGTCGGATATGACTCTGCTCTGCATACCCGTCGTACCGTCGCTGCCAACTTCTTCCTTATCCGCAAACACCGCGATTACCGTATGAGAGGAGTTGCAGTCGAATATAGCGCGCATTTCGGGATATGCGCAAACCTTGTCGTCGTGACCGTACGCCGATATAAGCGCGCCGTCAAAGCCCACGTCGCGCGCTCTGCCTGCGGGGACGAAGCAAAGTTCCGAACACTGAAAATCGATTTCCGTAATACCGTATTTTTTATTGAGAAGATTCAAAACCGCAGTTTTGACCGCCTCTTTATCATCTTCACCGTCCTCTCCGACCGCAGGCAAGCCGCCTATTACGGCGTTGAGGCTTTCGCCGTCGATTGCCTTACCCAAGGGCTTAGCGCTCTGTTCCTGTCCGAGATGGGGCAGAATATCGGTAATATAGAAAATAGGGTCGCTTTCGTCTTCGCCGACGCATATTTCCTTTCTCTCGCCGCCGCGGAGCATGACTACGCCGTGAAGAGCGAGCGGCGTTGCCGTCCACTGATATTTCTTTATGCCGCCGTAATAATGCGTTTTAAGATAACATAGACCGCTGTCCTCGTACATAGGATTGGGCTTTAAGTCCAGACGGGGCGAATCTACATGCGCAACCATGATACGCACGCCGTCCTCGGAAACGTCCTCAGTTCCCACGCTTATCAGAAACACGTTTTTATGTCTGTTTATAAAATAACGTTTATCTCCGGCTTTTAATTTTTCCTTGAAAGAAAACGGTTTGAATCCGTTTTCTTCGGCAATTGCACGCGCAGTTACAGCCGCATCCCGCTCAGTTTTCGAATTGTCCAAAAACCTTTTATAATCTTCGGCAAAGTCGTAAATTTTTTCAAGTTCCTTGCCGTCCGCCTCTTTATAAACGTTTTTTCTGGTGTATTTAAGTTCCATTTTCTTTCTCCTTTTAAAATATTTTAACCGTTTCCGTATAAATTTTCTCTCGCGGTCGCCAGCATAAGTTTAATACGGTTTTCTTGATTGACTTTGGTAGCCGAAGGGTCATAATCCACGGCGACGATATTCTCGTCCTTGTACATATTTTTAAGCGTTCTTATGGTTCCCTTGCCTGCTATATGATTGGGGAGACACCCGAACGGCTGAGCGCAGATAACGTTGGGCACACCCGTTTCGCAAAAAGCAGCTATTTCCGCGGGAATCAACCACCCCTCACCCATTTTAACGCCCTGATTGATAACTTGGTCCGCATACTTTCTGAGGTGCTCTATATCGTGAATAGGGTTAAAGCTGCCTTCTTTTTCGAATATTTTCTTTACGTTGAGCTGCATTCCGTGCAACAGTCTGTAAACGAGTTTGTATACGAAGCCTTCCTTCTTGTCCCTTCCGTACATGTCGCAGTCGTTTATTTTGTTTAACGCCATAAACAATATAAAATCAAAAAGCGTGGGAACGACGGGCTCGCAACCCTCGTCCAAAAGGAATTTTTCCAACTTGTTGTTTGCAAGCTCGGAATACTTTACGTAAATTTCGCCGACTATGCCGACTTTCACCTTCTTTTCCCCGCTTCTTTCGACGGCTGCGAATTTTTTTATTATTTCTTTGTTTATTTTCTTGTATTTACGGTAGCCGCCATTCCTGAACTTGTCCAGAATTTCGGCAAATATTTCGTCTCTCGCTACATCCGCGGCACCCTGAACGACTTCGTAAGGCTTCGTTTGATTGTAGCACCACATAACGGTATCTCCGTAAATGATGGCAAAAGCAAGTTTTAAAAACAGCTTCTTGCTTACCGCAAACGAAGAGTCCTTTTCAAGCCCCGAAAAATTCAAAGAAACCACGGGTACGGTGGGAAACTCTATCTTCATCGCCTTTCTTATAAGCGGTAGATAATTGGAAGCACGGCAACCGCCACCCGTCTGAGTTATTAATACCGCAGTGTGTTCCAAATCGTATTGCCCGCTCTTTAACGCGTCTATATACTGTCCAACAACGCACAGACAGGGATAACAAGTATCGTTATGCACGTGTTTGAGCCCCTCGTCTATGACCGAGCGCGTATCGTTCTTCAATATCTCCACGTCGTATCCTTCCGCACGGAGAAGCTCTTCCATAATTGTAAAGTGCCAGGGAAGCATATTGGGAATAAGAATTTTATGGGTAGATTTCATTGACGAATTCCACTTGGGATATTCGTCGGTATAATCTTTACCCGCCTCTTTTACATTTTCTTTCATCTCTTTTCCTCTTCACTGATTGCCGCAAGCATACTGCGAAGTCTTATCTTCACTACGCCGAGATTATTAATTTCATCTATCTTTATCTGCGTATAAAGTTTTCCGTTCTTTTCGAGAATAGAGCGCACTTCGTCCGTTGTAATCGCATCAAGTCCGCATCCGAATGAGACAAGCTGTACTAAATTTACGTTTTTACGCCCCGCGACAAAGTCGGCGGCGCGGTACAAACGTGCGTGATAAGTCCACTGATTCAAAACGTTAACTCTTACATTAGAGCCTTTTTCGAATACGCTGTCTTCCGAAAGCACGGCGATATTCAAAGAAGTCAAAAGTTTGTTTACGCCGTGATTTATTTCTGCGTCGAGATGATAAGGTCGTCCCGCAAGCACTATAACCTGTTTGCCCTGCTGTTCCGCCTTCCAGAGTATTTCGTCCGCCTTCATTCTTACGTCGGCATGATATCTTTCAAGCCTTTTAAAGCCTTCTTCAAGCGCCGACGCGATTTCTTTCTTTTTCAATCTGAATTTTTTGAGTGCAACGGCAAGTCTCTTCACCGTGTTTGCCCGCATATTCAAATCGAGATAGGGCATTATGAAGTTTTCGTCCGTAAGTCTTTCGTTGTTTGCTTTCAGAAGTTCCGAATAATAAGCCACAACGGGACAGTTGTAGTGATTTGCCGAGCAGTGTTCGTCTATATTATAACTTTCGCAAGGCAAAAAGATAAAATCAACGTTCTGAGACAAAAGGCTCTCTATGTGCCCGTGCATAAGTTTTGCGGGATAACAAGCGGTATCGGAAGCCACGGTATGCTGACCCCTGAAATACAGCTCGCGCGAAGATTTTTCGGAGAGAACAACCTCAAACCCGAGTGTCTCGAAAAAGCCCGCCCAAAGGGGCAATTGCTCGTACATACCGAGCTGCATGGGAAGTCCGACCTTTCCGCGGTACGGTCTTGATTTACAGGTTATACATTCCGCAAGCCTTGCCTGTTTGTATGCATATATGTCCAACTCCGTCGAGACGGGTTTCAAGCCTGCGCCCCTTTCGCATTTATTGCCCGACACATACTTTCTTCCGTCGCCGAATTTGATAAAGTTGACGTTGCACCTAGATGTGCATCCGCGGCATATCGCCGCGCGGGAAGAGTATGAGAATACGGAGAGCTCCTCGGCGTTCAGGGTGGTACTTTCCCATTTTACGTTTTCTTTTGCGTAAAGCGCGGCGCCGAAAGCGCCCATAAGCCCGGCTATACCCGGACGGATAACCTGTTTGCCCGTCTCCGTTTCGAAAGAACGCAATACCGCGTCGTTTAAAAAAGTTCCTCCCTGAACAACGATATTTTCGCCCAACTCGTCGGCGCTCGCCGCCCTGATTACCTTATATATGGCGTTCTTTACTATGGACGAAGAAAGCCCCGCGGAAATATCCTCTACGCTTGCGCCCTCTTTCTGAGCCTGCTTGACAGCGCTGTTCATGAACACCGTACAGCGCGACCCGAGCTCGACGGGGCGTTTTGCGTAAAGTCCCTTTTCCGAAAACTCGTCAATCTCCATTCCCATGGCTTTGGCAAAAGTCTGGATAAACGAACCGCAACCTGAGGAACACGCCTCGTTCAGCATTATGGAATCTATTGCGCCGTTTTTGATTTTGAAGCACTTGATGTCCTGTCCGCCTATATCGATGATAAAATCGACTTTCGGATTGAAATGAAGCGCGGCTTTGAAATGCGCAACCGTTTCGACTATGCCGAAATCGGCTTTAAGCGCGCTTTTTATGAGGTCTTCGCCGTAACCCGTTACGGCGCTACCCCTTATTTTAAGTCTGTCGCCTGCCAGCGAATAAAGTTCTTTAAGTTTATTTATGACTATGTCCAGCGGCTGTCCGTTGTTTGCCTGATAATGCGACCAAAGTATGCGACAATCGGGGGTGATTAGTATAAGTTTCGTTGTAGTAGAGCCCGAATCGATTCCGAGATAGCAATCCCCCTTATAAGAATCTATTTCTGCAAATTTCAAATCGGTTGCACGATGCCGCTTTACAAACTCCGCATATTCCGCCTTATCGTTGAAAAGCGGTTTACCCGTAACTATTTCGTCGCTGTCGCGGACGGCGGAAATTCTTTGTATGATTTCGTCGATATTTTCCGTTTTCACGTTGGCGGAATACAGTGCGGCGCCTATCGCCATGAAGCAAGGGGCGTCCTCGGGAAACAGCGCATTCTCTTCGGTAAGATTGAGAGTGGTCGTAAACGCCTTTCTGAGTCCTTTAAGGAAATGTAGCGGTCCGCCGAGAAAGAGAACCTTACCCTTTATTCTTCTTCCCTGCGCAAGCCCCGAAACGGTCTGGTCCACCACCGCCTGAAAGATAGAAGCGGAAATATCCTCTTTTTTTGCGCCTTGGTTGAGCAAAGGCTGAATGTCCGATTTCGCAAACACCCCGCACCTTGACGCTATCGGGTACGTCTTTTCCGCCCGCAAAGCCATTTCGTCCATTTCCGCGACGGTTACGTTAAGAAGCGTAGCCATCTGGTCTATGAACGCGCCCGTACCGCCGGCGCAACTGCCGTTCATACGCTGTTCCGTGCCGCCGGTTACGAAAATTATTTTAGCGTCCTCACCGCCGAGTTCTATAGCAACGTCGGTATCGGGCTCGAACTTGCGTATGGCAATAAACGCAGCCTGAACTTCCTGAACGAAGTTTGTCCCGCTGCGTTGCGACAGTCCCAGTCCGGCGCTGCCCGTCACTGAAACGGAAAAATCGCCGCCGAATTCGGACTTGATTTTACCGAGTTCGGACAATACCGTTTCCTTGACCTTTGCAAAATGACGCACGTAGGACTTATATACTATTTTGTTGTTTTCGTCGATTACCGCCGCCTTTACGGTGGTGGAACCGACGTCTATTCCCAAGAGTTTCGACATCAGTTTAACCGCAAATAACCGGAGAAATCGCTATGGATTCCGCTTTTTGAGACCGGTTTGAAATAAAATATTTTTCCACAGTTAATTATATCATAAACTTTCGGGCAATTACAAATTTATGAGCATACAAATTCTGTAAAATCGCCGTAAAATTTCCGAATTTTTCAGTCGTGTTTGTATTTGTTTTTCGTCGCCATCCCGCCGCGTATATGTCGCTCGGAAAGATTTTTATCTAGCACGCAGCGAACGCTTCTGAAAAGCGAATCGTCTATCGCTCGCAACCTTTCGGTCACGTCCTTATGTACGGTCGATTTGGAAATATCGAAATGCAAAGCCGCCGCGCGGACGGTGGAACCTTCCTCGATTATATAACCCGCTTCTTTCAATACTCTGTCAACAATATAATCATTCATATCCCGCTCCGAATTTTTGATAATATAAATTTATTCGGAATTTTGTCGATATATGCCGATTTCACGGGAATAAAAAAAGGAACGCACGGATATCTGCGCTCCCTTGCTATTATTTTATCGATTCGGCTATGCCGCCCCGGTTTTTATCTTTTTCGCTGAGAATAAGCGGCGTTCCGTCCTTTAACGTGTAACCGTCCGAGTCCGCAGAACCTCTGTAAACGCCTTCCACACCCCAGTCTATGCCAATCTCCGGGTCGTTCCAGGCAAGCCCGCCCTCGTCTCCCGGGTGATAAAAATCAGTCACTTTATAACAGAATTCAGCCGTATCGCTCAGAACGAGAAACCCGTGTGCAAAGCCTTCCGGGATATAAAACTGCTTTTTGTTTTCCGCCGTAAGCTCAATACCGTACCACTTGCCGAAGGTCACGCTGTCTTTGCGCAAATCTACAGCGACGTCGAAAACGCTGCCTTTTATCACGCGCACCAGCTTGCACTGCGGATAATTAACCTGAAAATGCAATCCTCTCAGGACGCCCTTTACAGACATACTCTGATTGTCCTGAACAAAATCCGTTCTCAGCCCGAACTCTTCCATATCGCGCATATTGTAAGTCTCGGTAAAATAGCCCCTCTCATCTTCGTGCACGGCAGGCTCTATTATAAACAAACCCTCGACAGGCGTTTTCGTCACTTTAATTTGTGCCATAATTAATTTCCTTTAAATATCTATCAAGCGCGTCGCGCCAGTCGGGCAGCGGACTGAAACCTTTTTCTTTCAATTTGCTTTTATCCAGGCGGCTGTTTAATGGGCGCATAGCTTTCGTTTTCCCGTATTCCTCGGTAGTTACAGGAAAAACTTCCGTACCGTAACCGGACATGCGGAAAATTTCCTTTGCAAAATCATACCAGCTTATATAACCGCCCTCGTTTGTCGCATGATAGTATCCGTATTTTTCGCTTTCCGCCATATCGGACAACAACACCGCCAAATCATAGGTATAAGTAGGCGTGCCGATTTGGTCGCATACAACTCGCAAGCTTTCATTCTTTTTTCCGAGATTGAGCATTGTTTTTATGAAATTACCGCCGTTTTTACCGAACACCCAAGCTATGCGCACTATAAAAAATCTGTCAAGCGTTTCCGCAACGGCAAATTCGCCTTCGAGTTTGGTTTGTCCGTATACGTTCAGCGGTCTGAAATCTTTGCAATCGGCTTCCCAAGGCTTGTCCCCGCTCCCGTCGAAAACGTAATCGGTTGAAATATATATCATTTTACAACCGTATTTTTTACATTCGGACGCTATATAACGCGTACCCAAAGCGTTCACCGCGCGCACTTTGCCGATATTCTCTTCGTCTTCCGCAGCGTCCACAGCAGTCCATGCGGCGCAATGGATAACGGCGTCCGGGATATTTGCCGCAAAGAACGTCTTCACGTTTTCTTCGTCGGTTATATCCATATCCCTTATATCCGTTCCTATCACCTTATGACCGCGTTTTGCAAGCTCGTTCGCAACGTCATAGCCCAGCTGACCTTTTACTCCCGTCACCATTACTTTCATTGTCTCTTTCCGTACATCTTTTCGTAATATTTCCTATATTCCCCCGACACTATCGTTTCCCACCAATCTCTGTTTTCCAAATACCAGCTCACAGTCTTTTTTATGCCGTCCGCGAACTTCGTCTCAGGCAGCCACCCGAGTTCGTTATGAATCTTCGTCGGGTCGATTGCATATCGCAAATCATGCCCCTTCCTGTCCGTTACGTATCTAATCAGGCTTTCGGGCTTACCAAGCTCTTTGCATATCAGCCGGACTATATCGATATTCCGCATTTCGTTATGTCCCCCGACGTTATATACCTCGCCCGCTTTCCCCTTGCGAACGATTAAGTCTATTGCCTTGCAATGGTCCTCAACATACAGCCAGTCCCGAACGTTTTCGCCCTTCCCATACACGGGTAGCGGCTTGTCCGCCAACGCATTTACTATAGTCAGGGGGATGAGCTTTTCCGGAAAATGATACGGTCCGTAATTATTCGAGCATCGACTTATACTTACAGGCAGTCCGTACGTCCTGTAATAAGCAAGCGCAAAAAGGTCCGCCGACGCTTTGCTGGACGAATACGGGCTGCTCGTTTGCAACGGCGTACTTTCCGTAAAGAACATTTCCGGTTTGTCCAACGGCAAGTCTCCGTACACTTCGTCCGTTGATACCTGATGAAATCGTTTTATTCCGTATTTTAAACACGCGTCCATCAATGTGACCGTACCCATTATATTTGTTTTAAGAAATATATCAGGGTTTTCTATGCTTCTGTCCACGTGACTTTCCGCGGCAAAATTTATTACTACGTCCGGCTTCTCCTCTTCGAATATTGCATATATCGCTTCGCGGTTGCAGATATCCTCCCGTACAAATCTGAAGTTCGGTTTGTCCTTTACGCTCTTCAACGTTGACACGTTCCCCGCATACGTCAATTTGTCTACGCACACGACCCTGTCTCCCGCATGTTTTTTTAAGTCGTAAAAAATAAAATTGCTGCCTATAAATCCCGCGCCGCCAGTTACCATTATTGTCATATGTCAACCTCTTTTACGGCGGTTTTCCGCCACTCTTTTCAAATACTCTCCGTAAGGAGATTTTCCGTAACTTTCCGCAGCTTTCAAAAGCGTTTCCTTACTTATCCAACCGTTTGAATAAGCCGTTTCCTCGGGCGCGGAAATCGTCACGCTCTGCCTCTGAGACAGAATACGCACGAATTCACCCGCTTCGAACAAACTGTCCATAGTTCCAGTATCCAACCAGGCGAATCCCCTGTCGAGCAACTGCACGCACAAATCGCCGCAATCAAGGTATTTTCCGTTTAAATCCGTAATTTCAAGCTCGCCGCGCGCCGACGGTTTTATGGATTCGGCGAATTCAACCGCTCTGTTATCGTAAAAATACAATCCCGTTATACAATAATCGGACTTAGGCTCGGAAGGTTTTTCCTCCACGGAAAGAACGTTCCCGCAATCGTCGAATTCCACGATTCCGAACCGCTGAGGGTCTTTGACTTCATATCCGAAAATCGTAGCTTTGCCGTTTTCCGCATTTTTCTTTGCTTCCGCCAGCATTTTCTTAAAGCCGTGACCGTAAAAGATATTGTCGCCGAGAATCATTGCGCACAAATCGTCGCCTATAAATTCTTTGCCAAGTATGAATGCCTGGGCAAGTCCGTCGGGTGACGGCTGAACTTTATACCGAAGAGAAATTCCGTAACTGCTTCCGTCACCCAGAAGCCGTTCGAAAGAAGGCAAGTCCTGAGAGGTGGAAATTATCAGTATCTCCCTTATGCCCGCCTGCATCAAGGTGCACAAAGGGTAATAAATCATAGGTTTGTCGTATACCGGTAAAAGCTGTTTGCTTGTCACCTTTGTAAGGGGATAAAGCCTTGTCCCGCTTCCGCCCGCAAGTATTATTCCTTTCATTCCGCGTCCACCCCGACTTTTTTCTTTCCGAATAATTTACCGAAAATTTCCATTATTGATTTATAATTCAACACGCAATAAAGCGCAAACAGACCGAAATACGCACCAAAGCCCACCCATAAACCGAGAAGACTTGCGCACAATATAAAACCGATAGTCATAACCGCCTCGATAAAAAACTCTTTGACGATTTTTATGCCTATTGTTCTCATAACGCAGATTTCGGAAATAACGGAATTAAGCATTATTATGAACACGACGCACGCGAGCAATGCAATAATATTTCCGAATACGTATGCGCACAAAACAAACGAACCAACACCCAAGGCAATCGATATAAGGTTGACAATCAGCATTTGTTTCTCTTTTCTGTATACTTTAAGATAGTTATTCGTCAACAGACTGACTTTGGACGAAAAAATGATAATTGGCAGCAGAATCCCGAGATATACAAGACTGTCCGAATACTTTGGCAACCATAAATTCAACAACCAGCAGCCGACAAAATAGAACAGCATCATGAAAAACAGCACGGGCGACAGGATATTTCGTATATTTTTATACATCGCAGGCAATTTTTCAGGCTCTATACGCTGTAACGAAGGGAACAGCACGACGCTTATTGCCGTAACGAATACGAGAAAAATATTTGAAACGCTGAAAGCAAAAGACACTTTGCCGAAAACCAGTTCGTCCCACCGCCACTGAACAATCATCTTTGCGCTGCCAATCATAAGCATCGCGGACCAGTTGGCAAGCATTAAAAGAATTCCCGAAGAAATATTTGCTTTCAGTTCGGCGCGCGCGGCTTTCGGCTCGATGAGTCCGCCGAGGTATAACCCGCGGTTGAAAACAGTGCCTATGATTATTCCAACAAAGTCGCCGCACAAATCGGCAATACAATACCAATAAAAATCGTTAACTTTGAAAATAAGCAACACGCTTACGATGACACCGTAAGTTAATCTCTGACCGATAGTCAACGCCACGTACTTGTTTATACGGTTGGTTATCTGAAACATATAGGAGCTGTAAGTAACAAGATTTTTCGTTATGATACCTATAGCCACCAGTATGAAAATAATTTTGTTTTCGTCGCCGAAAGCGAAAACGGAAACGGCGATTGCAACAATCGAGACAATGCTTGTAAACATAAGCAGAATCAAAAACTGAGACCTGAGCCGCGCCTTATCCAGTTCTTCGTAATCGTATCTCGAATAGCGCAATACAAGTCCGTCAAGCAAGCCGAAATGCAGAACTCCGACGTAACCGACGTATAAAACATAAGTCTGCCAATACGCATACTGATATTCGTCTATAAATCTCGGAACAATCAACGTAAGGACAAAACTTACCGATAAAGATATAATTTGCGCAAGAACGGAATATATAACGTTCTTCGCAAATTTTTTTGTTGTTATCCTTTCCGCCATAAATCAACTGTTTCTGTTCGCTTTCATATAAGCTATCATTTCAGAGAAAGATTCCGTCAACCCTTTTTCGGGCTGCCAGCCGAGCGCCCTCAATTTAGCGCATCTTAGGTTCATTTTCATAACGGGAGCGTACTGCATATTTTCCGATACGCTTCCCTCTTCTATTACTACCGAAGTCTTTCCGTTTCCGAATTTTTCGGCAACCATATTCGCCATATCGTATATAGAACAATAAGTGTCCTCGTTTGCCGCATTGTATGCTTCACCCGGTACGCCGTCAAGCAAAACGGTTAAAACGGCGTTTACTGCGTCGCCGATATATAGATAGTTGCGTTCGGTCTCCCCTTTGGTTTTCAAAACAATATCTTTGCCTTCGATTACGCTTCTGGCAAACTCCGCAAAAACTCTCCCGTCGCCATAGGCAACTCCCGCACCGAAAGTCTGGGTAAGTCTCACAACTTTTGCTTTGACCCCGTATTCCGAACAGTACGAAGCGCATAGGCACTCACATAAGCGTTTGCTTTCAGGATAACTCGAACGAGGTTTCATGCAATCGAGATAAGACGGAGAAACTTCGGTCACCGGTATATCGTCCGAAGGCGCCCCGTAAACTTCCATAGTCGAAAGATACACAAGTCCCTTCACATCGTTAGCCCTGGCAAATTCCAGTACGTTTACCGTACCTTCGACGTTTTTATAGATAACTTCGACAGGTTCGCAGACAAAAGATTGGCTTGACGTAAAACTTGCGCAGTGAACAATATAATCAACGTTCAGGTTTACGGGTTCGAGATTGCAAACATCGCAAACCATATATTCGAGACTGCTTCCGGAAATATCGGCAAATATTTTACGGGCTTTGGCTTCATTGCGCACCAACGCCACGACTTTAACGGGGTTTTCGCTCTTATAAGAAATCAGCGCGCGAACCACAGCCTGTCCTATCAGGCCGCCCGCACCGGTAACCAATATTTTTTTACCCTCGAACCGTGAAAAATTCAAACGATTATCTCCTAATCATTATAGCCGTATATCTGAGCGTTTTCTTTTGCGTCAAGTATTGCCCGCATGGTGTAAAAATCGTCGGGCGTGGTTATTTTAATGTTTTCATACGGACCGTCCAACATGTGCAGTTTATATCCGTACTTATTCATAAGCGTGCATGAATCCACGAAATTTGTGATATTTTCGCTAAGCGCTCTCTCGTGAGCGGACAGAATATCATCCAACCAAAAACTCTGCGGAGCTTTGGCGACTCTCGAATTGAGCCTCAAAGGCACCTGTTCCACTCGCCCCTTATCGTCGGTAATAACTATGGTTTCCTTTACTATTCCCGCAGTTATCGCAGACCCGTTTTTTCTTACGCAATCGATATTTTCCGAAAGCAATCCGGATGTTATAAGAGGGCGTACTCCGTCATGAATGAGGACAATCGATTTGCCGTTTCCGGCAATTCGCTTTGCCGCGCATAATCCGTTATAAATAGACAGCTGACCCGTCTCCCCTCCGCTTACGATTTCCTTTACCTTATCGATTCTGTATTTGTAAATCAATTCCTTCAAATGAGGTATCCATTCCCGAACGCATGCGACAACTACTGCATCTATTTCGCCGTTTTTCTCGAAATGTTCGAGAGTATGAATTATTATCGGCTTACCGTGAACGCTGAGAAACTGTTTGGGCATCTCTTTACTATGCATTCTGCTGCCGACTCCGCCGGCAAAAATTACTCCGATATTCATAATTTTATAACTTAACATTTCTGTGTTCCACCTAGCGTTACACGTTTATTCCTGCAAATTTTATATTTATTTCTAACAAACACGAAAAGATATAAAATAGTTAACCAACCCACCTCATAAACAAATCCGAAATGAAATCTTCTGAACAATTGTTCCAAAATCGGGAAGAATATAATCGGATAAATCAAAAGGCTGTATGCTATCCAAGAAAATCCGCATTTACTCTTTTTTGCTTTTAAAAATAGAAACTGATAGCACACGCCCATAATAAACGGAAAGAATATTACACCGAAATATCCGAAATCTTCAACATACGGTTTCAAAGCACTATATATATTTGAACTGTAAACATATCCGTTTGACGATGTGAATTTAATATATGCATCTACCTTCTCTACCGAACCATGTAAATCAACACCTATAAATTTAAGAAGTACACCGACGGAATCCAAAAATTGAGTAAAAGTAGATTGACCATATTTTAAAGGCTCGTCAAAAGTTTCAAGCCACAAATTAAAATTATACAGACCCGAACCACCGTAAATACTCAATGCTCTAGAGAAACTTGACCCGTATAATTTCATCTTTCCCATAATGTAAAACAATATAAAAATTATAACACCGATTACTATAATACCTATAATAATTCTACCGTTTACATTTTTGCTTTTACAATGATTATAATAAAAAAACATCCATAAACAAACAAAGTAAATGCCGTATCGCAAAAAAATATTTCTATCCGTAGATATAAGCGCAGTAATCAATAAAACCAATATCGGTATAAAAATTTTTATGAAACTTGTTTTATCGGTTTTGGAATAGAATCTTAAAAAAAGTTTGTAAGTATTTAAATAAGCAATTGCTCTTACTATCTCCGACATTTGATTGAAAATAAACCCCGGAGTATATTGTTCGTTTATTCTGTTGTCGTAAATCTTTCTTAACATCTCCGTTAAGGACCCGGCGCCGGAAACATCGGAAAATAATTTATATACATATCCGAATGCAAACGCAAGAGATGCAAACATTAAAATATTTACAGGATATTTAAATTGAAACTCCAAATCATTGTAATTCCAAATTGAAGTACAACGATTATTACTTTTACAAACTTGTGTTTTATTGATTAATAAAGTACCGATTCCAAAAGCTATTAAAGCAGTACTTATATATAAGACAAATTTCTCATTAATTCTGACTTCCCAATTCTTATAATTAAATAAAACTATAGAATAAGTTATCAAAAACATCGAACACAGTAAAAACCAAGGAGAAAGTAAATTTCTTTTTCCTTTAAAATAAGCAATTATAATAAATAATATAAAAATAAAGAGCATTAATATTATCATAATTGTACAATAACACTGAATTTAAATCAAATTCAACAAAACTTTAAGGATAAAAAAGGCAGAACTTTCATTTGTATTTTCAGTGAACAACTTATTATTTTTAATAATCCATTTTTTAGAATGAAATTTATTTGAATCAGCGCAAATTTTTAATTCGGGATAATCTTTGGCTCTATCCGGAAATTTTAAACAAATTTCTTTAGCCAACCTACTTCTGCAATTTCTTAATTTTTTATTAAAAATCTTTTTCACTCGGGTTTTGAATACTTTAAGCCGACTGACTTTAACTCCACCCGAAGCATTGTTATTATGCTGTCTATATTTTATAAAAGATTTTTCGTCATAAATTATTTCGTCATATATGGCTGCAACCATAACGCACCATACATCATGAATTCGTATATTAAGAAGCTCAGTTGACGGACGGTTCTCTATTTTTGATAAAAATTTGTAAAATTTATTTGTCATTATCAAAGTACACCCTGCCAACATATTAAAACCCAATATGTTAATCGGAGAAATACATATTTTAGTATCGTCTGTAAACCTTATTCCGAGTGAAGTTCCGTCCTTATCCACGCACTCCATATTCGAAGCATACAATTGTCTTCCGCTTTTTTCAAGCACCTTTATACCTTCGGTAAGTTTCACATCTTCCCATATATCGTCCTGATCGGAAAATGCATAATAATCGTAATCATCAGGTATAGAATATAGCAAATTCATAAACGAGTTGCCTACACCTATGTTTTTGCCGAATGACAAATGAATATTACTGTGCTTTTCTTCGTACTCGCACAATATATTTTTTGTTCCGTCGCAAGAACCGTCGTCGCGAACGAATATATCCGATATGACGCCTTTTTGATTCAATAAGCTGTCCAATTGCTCGCGCAGATATTTTTCACCGTTATAGGTACTCATCAAAACAGCTATTCTGTTCATATTTTAATCCTCGGTTTTATAGTAAGCAATAAAAGTGTGATGAGAAACTCTCTTTTCTTCCGGCGGCAACTTCATATATTCGCCGTACAAACTTGATAAGTACTTATCGTAATCGGCAATTGCTTTAAACTCGCTGCCCTCAAACGGCAATGATACATAATTTGCAAAAACGCTTTTCGGAAGAATTTCTTTTTCGCGATACGAACCGCCCACTGCAGCGGCGAAATTCACATTGTCGAAATCGACGTTTTTATATTTTTTCTGTATAGAATCGAACAGCTTGCTTTTATTTACAAATCTGCTCATGAGGAAAAACAAGAAACGAAACGGTTCGTAATACCAGGAATGCGTTTTTGATTTGAAAAACTTTCTCCACTGAGCCGCGACCAGCAAATTGCGCTTGAAAGACGTAGAATCGAAAATCTTTTTTGCCTCTTCATACGTATTGCCGAGACCGTCGACGGGAAAAACATCGATATTTACGCCGATATCGCTCCCGCCCGCAATATTGTCATCTTTTAAAATAGTTTCCGTATTGTAAATTTTTGCGGACAAGTCCACATAATTTTTGTCGTTCTCAAACGATTTTATCCCGAAAGGAACGGCGTTGGAAAGGCAATAAGAAATAAACGCGTCGTAATCGGGGCGAGGCATCATTATGTCGATGTCGTCGTCCCAGGGAATAAACCCCTTGTGTCTTACGGCTCCCAACAGAGTGCCGCCGCCGAGAGAATACCTGAAATTTTCTTTTCTGCAAATCTCGTCAACCGATTTCAATAAATCAGTCTCTATTTCTTTTAATTTTTCCGAATCTATTAATCTGTTCATTTCGATACGATTTCAGCGGTGTAAAAATTTCTTGAATATCATTCCGCGAAGTTTATTTGGCATAATGCAAACGATAAATTGAACAAAGAGCGACATATGATATTCGAAAAAGTTTATATAACCTGTTTTATATATTTGTTTTCTGCCCGCAAGGTATTTTTTATAATAACTCAGCCCGCCGCGGCGTTCGAACATATCCTTTCCTATTCGGGCATAAACCAGAAACCCATCGACGTTTTCAGCCGTTGTTCCCGATAAAAACATATTGACCCAAAGCAAGGAATCTTCCATCAAAGGGCACGCCCTGTAATTTCCCGCTCTCAATACAGCCGATTTTTTGAACATAACCGTCATATGATTGAAAGCGTCGCGCTTCTTCTGATATTTCTTGATTGATTTATCGTCCAGAGGCACTTTTCTCTGCGCAACGACGTTTTGTATATTTCCTTCGAATTCCAGTACGTGACTTCCGCAAATATCCAGTTCGTGATTATCTTCGAATTTTTGCAACTGAATTTCGAATCTGTCCGGAACGGCGATGTCATCTGTATCCATTCTCGCGACAATATCGTTAGAACAGTGTAAAATACCTTCAGCGAGCGCCGCGCCCAGTCCGACGTTAACTTCGAGCGGTACAATTTTATATCGCCCCTCGTCGGCTTCGACATAGCTAGTAAGAACAGCTTCGAGTTCCGGCGTCAAAGGTCCGTCTTTCACTATAACTATCTCGTCGGGCAAAACAGTCTGATTAAGAATGCTTTTTATGCATTCTTCAAAGTACGCCGCCTTTTCCTTAATATACAAAGACATTAAAACGGAGAATTTTTCCACTTCTACCTCTTCAACACCGCACCCACGGTTCTGAACATAACGCCGATATCCCGCCAAAAGCCGTATTTTTCGACGGAACGAAGATTATATTCCATCTTTTTCGGCAACACTTCGTTGACGTAAGTTTCGTCCGCGTTCTCCGCGTCTTTCAAAAGCTCTGCTTCATCTTTAAACTTTATACTCGCCTCGCTCGTCACCCCCGCAGGCAACAAAAGCGTGGCGTACATTTCGTCGGTATATCTGTCGACATATTTTTTTACTTCAGGTCGCGTACCTACGAAAGTCATTGTTCCGCGCCAAACATCTATAAGTTGACTTACTTCGTCAAGACGGCACTTGCGTATGAATTTACCTACTTTCGTCACCCTGCAATCGTTGCCGAGCGTTACCTGCGAACCTTTTTTATCGGCGCCGTTCACCATAGTTCTGAATTTGAAAATTCTGAAAACAGCTCCGTATTGTGTGACCCTCTGCTGCCTGAAAAAAACGGGACCCTCGGAATCGATTTTTATCGCAATAGCAAGCACAAGAAAAACAGGAGACAATAATATCAGCATAATCGTAGAAACGAAAATATCGAAACAACGTTTCCAGAAAAGACTGAAATTCCTTTTCCTGAGTATTTCGTAATACGGGCGCACCGCATCGTTACGCATTTCCTGCGGCAACTTGTCCCATTTTTTAATAAGCATTATATATATTCTCCGACAATATCGGTAAAATATTCAATTATATAGTCAACTTCCTCATCGGTAAGGCAAGTATGCAACGGTAAAGTTATCTCATTGGCGTAAAATGCATAAGCGTTCGGATAATCTTTGATATCGAAACCCAACTTTTTATATGCCGTATGCATGGGCAACGGCTTGTAATGAACGTTACAGGCAACGCCGCACTGCGCCATCTTTTTGATAATTTCGTTTCGCTGTTCTTCGTTGATTCCCGGAACACGCGCCAAATAAAGATGTCCCGATGAAATATTTCCGTCCCCGTAATGCGGCAGAACTTTTATACCGAGCGGTTTGAAAGCCGAATCGTACTTCTCTATCAGCTGTCTTCTGCGCACAAGCATTGCGGGATAGCGTTTCATTTGCGCAAGTCCCATAGCGGCGGCGATATCGGTCATATTGCACTTGTACCAGGTTCCGACGATATCGTACTCCCAAGCACCGAGCTGAGTTTTAGCAAGCGCGTCTTTGGACTGACCGTGCAAAGACAAAAGCTGCAACTGCCTGTAAATATCCTCGTCATCTATACCTTCGATATGCCTCCAGGTCAAAGCGCCGCCCTCTCCCGTCGTGAAATTCTTCACGGCATGAAAGGAAAACGCCGAAAAATCGGCTATACTTCCGACTTTTTTTCCCTTTTGCTCAGCCCCGAACGCATGCGCGGTATCAGCCAAAACAATCGGTCTCCCTATAGCTTTTTGTATCGCGTTCGACGGAACGAAAATATTTTTCTTGCTTTCCGCTATATTGAAAATTTTGTCGTAATCGCAGGGAACTCCGCCCAAATCAACGGGAATTATCGCCTTGGTATGCCCGTTGACTGCGGCAGCCAATTTTTCGTAGTCCATTTCCGCGCTGTCCGCCTGAATATCTACGAGCACGGGTTTTGCACCGACATGACAAATAACGGACGCGGTCGCCGTATAAGTATACGCGGTTGTAATGACCTCGTCTCCCGCGCCTATTCCGAGAACGCGCAAAGCCATTTCCGCGCAAGCTGTCTGGGAATTCAGGCAGACGCATTTAGGCGCGCCGACGTATTCCGCAATTTGTTTTTCGAGATTCTTTACTCTGGGACCGGTTGTTATCCATCCCGATTTCAAAGCCTCCGTAACTTCGTTAATTTCAAGTTCTGAAATATCGGGAGGCGAAAATTTTATATTCATAAATACGCCTGTTTATCTTATTTACATTTATACATATAAATTATACTATACGCTCAATCAAAAATCAATGAAAATGCCGATGTTTTCTTTTGCTCGAATATAATTGAAAATCAAACAAAAAGTCCGACTTTAAGTCGGACTCAATACATTAAATTATAATTTTTCACAATCTCCCCGCAACCGCAAGCACAACCAGATAGGCAATGGTTAGCGCAAGGAGAGTGACAAGCATTGGAAAAATCATTTTTTTTACAACGGTAAAATATGTGCGCGCTTTTTCTCTGAAAGTAGACTGCTTTTTCTGTCCTTTCTTTTCGCGACGTGTGTTGCTCATATCGGCGACGGTAGAATTGTCGTCGATGTATATGATTTTTTCCTTCTTCTGCTTTTCTTTCCTGTTCTTTTTCATCAGTCTTCCTGCGGATAACAATGACAGGCGGCAAAATGACCGGGTTCGTATTCTTTATATACTGGCGCTATATGTTTACAAACTTCCATAGCCTTCGGGCAACGAGTATGGAACTTACAACCCTTGGGAGGATTTGCCGGCGATGGAATATCGCCTTTCAACACTATTCTGTTCATCTTTTCATCCGGATTGGGATTGGGAACAGCCGAGAACAGCGCCTGCGTATAGGGATGCAAAGGGTTCGAGAAAATACTCTTTTTATCGCCGAACTCGACCATGGAACCAAGATACATTACTCCTATTCTGTCCGAAATGTGTTTGACGACGGACAAATCGTGCGAAATGAACAGGTATGTGAAACCCATGGTGTTCTGTAAATGCTTTAAAAGGTTGATTATCTGCGCCTGAATAGACACGTCCAACGCCGAGACCGGTTCGTCGCATACAACGAGCTTTGGATTTACGGAAAGCGCGCGCGCAATACAAATTCTCTGACGCTGACCGCCCGAAAATTCATGAGGATAACGTTCGTAATAGTAATCGCGAAGCCCGCATTTTTCCATTATATTCAGAACGTATTCTCTCGTCTGCGCCTTGGGAACGATTTTATGAACTTTGACAGGCTCCGAAAGAATTCCGCCTACGGTGCTTCTGGGTGGAAGCGACGAATACGGGTCCTGAAAGATTATCTGCATTTCGGTGCGCAAAGGACGCATTTTCGCCGATTTGAGGCCTGCTATATCCTGTTGATTATAGAATATTTGTCCGCTCGTAGGCTGATAAAGTTTTAATATCGTTCTGCCGAGCGTAGTTTTGCCGCAACCCGACTCGCCGACTATACCCAACGTTTCGCCTTTTTTAAGAGTAAACGAAACGTCGTCCACGGCGCGGAGATAACTTGTGGGTTTTCCGATTAAATTTTTGCCGAGTACGAAATATTTTTTAAGATGTCTTACTTCGAGCAGAGCGTCGGGGTCGGGAGGTAAATCTTTGTCGGCTTTCGCCTTTTCGTCCCTTGCCTCCTGCTCTTTCTTCGCCTCATCCTCGTCATCGAACTTTCCGAAATCGCCCGTTCTTAGCGCTTCTTCGGCGCTTACGTGAACTTCTTCTTCGACCGATTCCGTTTCCGCGGCCTTTTTCTTTCCGAAAGGAGCTTTCAGATTAATTTTCATTCTTTTTCTCCTCCGCGTATAAGTGGCAAGCAACCCAATGAGTAGGGCTGACCTGTATCATTTCCGGATAATCTCCCGCGCATTTTTTCACGCACTTGGAGCAGCGTTCGCGGAAGTAGCAATAATCCGGCATATTTATGGGGTTGGGAACGTTTCCGGGAATACTGAAAAGCACGTCGGAATCGCTCTGCATGGTGGGCTTCGATTTCTGCAAACCTATCGTATAAGGATGCATGGGATTATGAAATATCTCGGAAGCCGTGCCCTGTTCTATTATTCTGCCCGCATACATTACTACGACGTAATCCGCCATTTCGGCTATAATTCCCAAATCGTGAGTAATAAGAAGTATCGAGCCGTTTATCCTGTCTTTGAGTCCGCGCAAGAGGTCGAGAATCTGAGCCTGTATGGTAACGTCGAGCGCCGTAGTGGGTTCGTCCGCAATTATAAGACGGGGATTTCCTTCAAGCGCCATGGCTATCATGACTCTCTGGCGCATACCGCCCGAAAGCTCGTGAGGGAAAGACTTATAAACCCTTTCCGGCATCGCGATACCGACGAGATTCAACATCTCTATGGAACGGCGTTTAGCCTCCTGCCTTGTAGCGCCGGGAACATGCAGAAGAGTAACTTCGTCAAGCTGGTCGCCGATTGTGAACACGGGATTTAGAGAAGTCATCGGTTCCTGAAAAATCATCGCCATCTGTCTGCCGCGAAGACGGTACATCTCTTTAATGGGCATCTGAGCGATATCGAACACCTTCTCTTCCATTTCGTATTGTCTGGTGCCGTACTCGTCGCGTTTTTGTTTCTGCGTCTTGGCTATTTTTCCCGTTTCAAGGTCTATAACGGGGTTGCCTTTTCTGTCGTATGCGTCTTCGTAAAGAATTTCACCGCTTTCGCCGTATTCGTATACGGGAATAGGCTGTCCTTTTTCGTCGCGTTTGAAGTCAAGCGATTTGAAACGAATGCTGCCTTCCACAATCTGTCCCTGAGGACCTTGCAGAAGCTGCATTACCGACATACTGGTGACGGACTTTCCGCAACCGGACTCGCCGACGACTCCGACCGTCGAGCCCTGCGGAATATTGAAAGATACTCCGTTTACCGCCTTAACGGTGCCCTGGTCGGTAAAGAAATAGGAATGCAGATTTTCTATTTCGAGAATGTTTCCGCTGTCTTTCATTTCGGAAATGAATTCCGATTCCGCCGCTTTGCGCTTTTTCTTCTTTTCGAGTTCGCGCGTTATCTTAAGATTTGCCTTGGCGATATTGCGCACTTCCGCGCCGGAAAGATAGTGTTTCTTCTCCGTTTCGTCCTTATTGTCTTTCTTGAAAATATTTTTCATCTTATCCGAAAAGCCCATTGACTATCTCCTCATTTTAGGGTCGAGCGCGTCTCTGAGACCGTCGCCCAGGAAGTTGAAACCGAGCACGGCAAGTATTATACATATTCCGGGAGGACCCCAGACGTTGAAGTAATATTGTAAAACTTCGGGCGATTCGCTGATAATATTAATCATCGTACCCCACGCCGCGTTAGGTGCGGGCACGCCGAGATTCAAGTACGACAGCGTAGCTTCGTAAAGAATGGTACTGCCGAGACTGAGCGTCATAGCGACTATAAGCTGAGGAAGAACGTTCGGCAAAAGATGTTTGAAAATCTTTCTCGAAGTGGAATAACCCATCGCTTCTGCCGCGACCATATATTCCTGCTCTCTCAACGACAGTATCTGGCCTCTCACAAGCCTTGCGATACCCGGCCATGAGATGAGCGTTAAAAACGCCATTAGGAAATATATTCGGTAGAACACGGGCAAGCCCATGGTTTCGGAAAGACCGTTGTACAGCGTACCGACTATAAGGAGAATGGGAACGCCCGGCAGACACATCAAAATATCGCATATTCGCATTATAACGCTGTCCACCTTGCCGCCGAAATATCCTGCAAGCCCGCCGAATATTATGCCGATTATAGTTGTAAGGAAAACCGAAAGGAAACTTATCGTAAGCGAAATTCTTCCGCCGTACATAAGCTGCGTAAACACGTCGATACCCGTATAATTTGTACCGAGCAGATGGTCGCCCGATATAGGAGCAAGTTTGTTTACGTCCTCTTTTCTTTCGATAACCTGAATTATCGTATATGCGTCGTCGCCTTCGCCTATTGTAATTTCCGTATATGAATAAGTAATTTTGGGAGTATAGTCTACTTCCGTTTCGCCCCAGCGCTGATAAACGACCGGACCGAACCAACTGAAAATCAAAAGACCGATTACAAGAACAAGTCCCACGATACTGAGCTTGGAACGGAAAAAGCGTCTTGCGACCATTCTTCCGGGCGAGAGCAGTCTGACGTTTTTGTCAAGCGGTTTTTCGCCGTCCAAATCCGCAAAGCTGACCTCTTTAACGTCTGTGTTTATCTCTTCGGAAACGTTTTCGTCGTTTAATTTTTCTTCGTCGCGTTCTTTCATAATCTTCACCTTATGCAAGTTTTACGCGCGGGTCAACCACAGCGTACATCAAATCCGACAGCAATACGCCCAGAACGCTCAAAAACGCCAGGAACATATTATAGCCCATTATAACGGGGATATCAGCCGCCATTTCGGCTTTCAGCGCCCACTGTCCTATACCGGGAAGGTCGAATACCTGTTCGGTAATCATTGCGCCCGAGAACAGCGAGGGAAGCACTCCCGCCATCATTGTGACTATGGGAATCATAGTGTTTCTGAAAGCGTGCTTGTAAATGACCTTGCTTTCCTTCAATCCCTTTGCGCGCGCGGTACGGATATAGTCGGAATTCAGAACTTCGAGCATATTCGTTCGCATATATCGCATAGTACCGCCTATGCCGAGAATTACCGTGGTGAGAATGGGCAGGAACATATGATAAAGCATATCCCCGAGCCGCGCTATTCCCGTGTAATTCATGGCGTTATTCTCGAATCCCGAAGGCGGGAACAAATCGAGTTTATAGGCAAACCAGTCCTTTAAAAGCTGACCGAAGAAGAAAGACGGCAACGATATTCCGAGAATAACGAGGAACGTCACCACATAGTCGCGTATAGAATACTGGTGTGTAGCCGCGGTGACTCCGAGCGGTATCGCAACCATATACTGGAGAATAATCGCAATGAACGCAACCGCAAACGAAAGACCCATATGGTCGGCTATTTCCGCGGCAACTTCTCTGCCGTTGGAAAAACTTTTGCCGAGGTCGAAACGGCAGAGCGAACCGAGCCAGGTGAAATAACCTTTGATTATTCCCCAGAAACTCGAATCGCTGAGCCCGTAGTTTTTATACATGGCTTCGATTATCGACGAATCGACAGGCTGTCCGCCGGGTGCGCTCTGAAGCGCTGCGATTTTATTCTGCACGAAGTCAATCGGCATGCAGCGCACCAGAACGTAAATAATCAGCGAAGAACCCAGCAATATCAATATCGCAAGTCCCAATCTTTTGAGTATATATTTGAGCATCTGATACTCCGAACAATATTTTTACGAAATTAATCTACGAACTCTACTTCCCAAATTTTTTCGAGAGGAGACGAATAGGGGTTGATTGACGAGGGCAACGAACTTGCCTTTATAACGTTTGCGTTATAAGCGTAAAGAACCTGTCTCTGATAGCAGGGAAGCTCTACCGCAAGGTCGAGAACTTTGCCCATTGCCTGTCTGTAAAGAGTTTTACGTCCGGGCTCGCCGTTGTTGTCTTCCTGATTGTCGATTTCTCTCGCACTGTCGATGAGCGCGCTCAGTTCGGTGAGAATATTATTTTCCTCTCTTCTGCTTCCCTGGTTTGCGAGAATTTCACGATAACCCCAGGCAAGAGTACTCGTAGCGCTTGAGTTCTTGTGATAAACCTGATACATATCGGGGTCAATCGTCGAGCTCCAAGCCGCCGCCCATACGGTCAGCGAACCGGTGGAAAGTTTTATAAGAGCCTGTTGGTCGGGAGAAATTTCCACGTTCCAACCGCAAGCGTTCAAAAGCGTACGCGCTTTTAAGAAAGTATTGTAGGTGGGATGCTCGTTTACGTTTGTGCCGGCGATTGTAAACTTGATGTTGAGTCTGGAATCGCCTGCGCAGTTATCGGGGTCGATACCTGCGGCACGCATGTAATTCTTGATTTTTTCCTTTGCCTGCTCTTCGGCATTGGCGCCCTGCGGGAATCTCGTATAATCGTGCTCGGTGCCGTTGTTCTCGTCTCTGTCTTTAAGATAGTTGGACGGGTCTATGGTAGCGCCGTTAACTCTGGGATACGCCCAGTTTACTATCGACATAGGCCAAGCAATATTTGCCGCCGTACCCGAACGATAATAGTTAAGCACGAGTTTGGTATCCATAGCCGACATAATGGCTTTACGAAGGTTTACATCGGTCACCTTGCCGGCGTTGATTCCGATATAACCGTAGCCGAGCTGCCATGAGCTGACGCTGTTATAACCTTGACTTTTGAGGTTCTGCAATTCGTTGAAGTTGGTATCTGTGTACTGAGGTTCGATATAGTGAACGCTGTTATCCTTTAGAACGCCGAGCGCGTTATTCGCGCTTACAACCTGATAGCACATCTTCTTTATCTTGGCTTCGCCCATGATGAAGTTGGGATTCGCTTTATAGTAAGCAACGCTGGTACTGGGGCTGAACGCATTGTCCGCAGGCGTAGCAGTCTCGTAATTTCTGTCCGAAGCCATGTAAGGTCCCGCACCGAGAGGAATACTGTTCTTGCTTGCGCCCCACGAGTTTTTACCCTGAATAACATTGCTCATAAAGTCGTATTTAGCCCATCTTACACCGAATTTACCTTTTTCTATATCGATTTTAAGGTCGTCCTGGGTAGGGTCGGAATAATAATGATAAGGAGCGACGGTGAAACCGAAGTTCCACTCCGCCTTGGGGTCGATACCGTTGACGGTGATGCTTAAAACGTCGTACTCGTTGGAATTCTTGACCGTACCGTCGGCATTGTGGTCCGAAGCTATCGTATAAGCGGTTCCGTTTACCGTCAAAGAAGTTCCCTTGGTTTCAGTCTCGTGTCCGAGGGATTTGATACCTCTAATACTGTTGTAAATAAGGTTCCCGCCGTTTTCTTCAAGGCGCTTATGAAGAATTACATCCTTCGCCTTTGCCTGGAACTCGGTTTTAATCTTGTTACCGGTTCCCCAGAAATTGATGATACTGTTGAGCTGTCTTGCAACTTTATCGTTGAAAACGTACTCTATTGCCTTCTCTTCGGTGTTGATAGTGTTGAGAAGATTGCGCGTATTTACAGATTTGATTCTCGTCTTGTCCTCTTTGCCTGTAACGGGGTCTCTTTCGTACTCAATGGTAACATAACCCTCCGCATAGAGAAATGCGACAATCTCCTTGTGCGCACCTGTAAACTCCTGAGTATATTTATAAGGCTCGGTATTCCAGTAGGCGTCCTTCGAGCCCTTGTAATCGTTTTCGAGTTCTTCTTCGAACAGCTCCAGAACTCTGTTATAGTCGGCAAGCATCTGGGTACGGGCCTTTGCGTCATCCGTTTCGCCGATTGCTTCCTTATAACCGTTTTCTACAGAGGTAAGGGCATTTATCGCGGAACGCATTTGGGCGGGCGTTGCATTGTAATTGCCGGAGAAATTGGGGTCGCCCACCTCTTCGTACAAGTTCAGAAGAGCCTGAGCTCTGCTGTTTGCCAAAGCCGTCGCGCCGGTGTTAAGCGCTTCATCCTCCTGCGAACCGTCGCCCGAAACGTCCTGCTGAGTGCGGTAACGCTGCAAACCGTCTATATCGGTTGAATACATTGTAGTCGAACCGGTGTACGCGGGGTCGAGGTAAACGTACATGTTGAAAAGCACGTCGTTCATAGTGAGCGGCTTGCCGTCAGAGAATTTGAGACCGTTTTTAAGAACGAAATTATAAGTCGTTTTGTCGGTCGCGGCGTCGTATTGCTTTTCGTAGTTTTTAACTACAACCGCCTCTTCGTCGCCGAACGCGATATTGCCTTCTCTGTCCGTCGTGAACATACTTATCTGAGTCTGTCCGACAATCGTGCCGTCCGCGCCCGCCGAATAGAAGAACGGATTGAAAAGTCCGCTCAATTCTTCGGACATAAGCACAAGCGTATCTGGTTTGGAGTTGTTAAAACAACCTGAAAGAAAACCGAATGCGCCTACGCTCAGCACCGTTCCCATCGCAATGGAAACGAATTTTAAAACGTTTTTCTTCTTCATATTTAAAAGTTTCTCCTTAAAAACTTGATTTATGTTGATTTTATATTACTATACAAAGCGGTATTGTCATGCCGGGCGGCGGCGAAGCATCAGATTCCTCACTGCATTCGGAGCGACATTTTCGATGACATAAAAGAAAATTCGGGACGATGTCTTCTTTTTCACTTTGTTCTTATCTTATGTCACCCTGAGGTTTACCGAAAGGTCTGAAAATTTATTCTTCGGGTTTTACAGGTCTCGACAAAACCACGTTTCCGTTCGCTTCAACCGTGCAAAAGATTTTCTCGGGAACGTCGCTTTCGCAGACGATATTTTCAAAACTTATTCCTGTATCCACATTGCCGATATTGCCGTTGACAAGACCCATATTATAGCTTTCCAGAGGATGCGAGCTGTCGACGTAAATGTTGCCGATAATAATTTTACCGGAAACGCTTATATTTTCCAACTTCGCATTGCCGTCGATGTTTCCCGCAAGAAGTCCGAATGACGACCCCTGAATACGGGAACCCTTTTCAAGCGAATAAGTTGCATTTTCGAAATTAATATTACTGAACTCGGCGTCTGCGGATATTCTGGAAAACAGTCCGCCGTATGTCTGGGAAATATCGCTCTGAAAGACTTTAACGCCCGATATTTTTTTGACCCCGTCGATTCCGAGGAATTTACCCCTGAAATTACCCGACGAGAACGCCGCAGGCCAACTCAGCTCCGAGAAATCGAGGTCATCGTATATTTCATAACAACCGTTGATTCTCGCGTTGCTGCTCAGCTGGCTTGCATTTTTAATTTTAAACCATTCGCCGTCTTTCCAGCTTGTATAGAAGGTACTGACGGGGTTTACCGCTATGCCGTGCTCCAAATCGAAGGTTCCGCTATGCTGTATTTTTCCTACGGTTATCTCGTCCGTATGTTCACTGTCAGTGTAAATCTTATCGAATGTAACGTTATCAACGGATATTTTGGGGAAATTGCCGTAAAGCATCGCGCCGCCCGCAGGGCTGTAATAGGGCAGAGTCATTTCGAAATCCCCGCTCTGCAACTCGGGATTGAACAAATACTCCGCCGTTGCATACTTTTTCTCGCCTGTAGGCTTTCCTTTATCGTCGGTCACGTCAACCAACCTGTCGGAAACGAAGGTGTACTTGAACTCGGGTATCCACGCAGCGTACAGAGTGAGCGCCGTTTCGTTGGCAGTATAATCTTTCCCCTCTTCCAAAGAGAAAATGTCGTTTTCGAAATCCCATTTACCGGAATATACGCATCCCTGCTTTTCGGGGTCGGTAGTGACGTTGCCGTAATCGTCAACCATGTTACCCTTGTCGTCGACGCGCGGCGCACGTTCGCGGTACCATCCCGCAAGAAGATAGCCCGAACGGGACGCTATGGAAAGAGAAAGCGCATTGGCGCTGCCACCCTTACTCTCGTCGCCGCGGACAGGGTCTCCGGGTGCAATCAGTTTTATCCCGCCGTTTTCAAAAGCCGAACCAGGATAAACGTCCACAAGGTCGATATTTGCGACGCTCGCGAAAACACCACCGTTTCTGTCGTAACAGACTTTTATCGTCTGACCCTTTTCGGTAAAACCGTCGTAATACGAACCGGGAGCACACGCCGCACCGACGAGACACGCTCCGCAAACGACAAGCAAACCGATAATGATTTTAAACCTTCTTTTCATTCTTTTACCTGAATCAGTATTTTTTTCTCTTGGTCAAAATAAGCAACACACCCGTAGCAATAGCCGCCGCGCCGAAAACTCCCGTAAGAACGGAAAGCGCAATTATCACAGCCTGCGAATTGTCGTCCTCTTTTCCTTCATCGGGAGGTTTGATTCCGGGGTCAACTGTTTCGCCTTTGAGATATTCTATGGTCGATTCCGCCGACGTGAGCTTTGTATAATTTGTTATAAGCGCAACCTGTTCCGGCTTGGAAACCTTATCGTATGCCGCACGCGCCGCGATTACCAATGCTTCATCAGCGAGCGTGATATAATCGGGAAGCGATGCAATCGCGTTTATCGCGTCGAGTGTTTCCTGCAAAGGTGCTGTTGCACCGTCGACGGTAGTATCGAAATAATTTCCCAGAATGAACGAGTTATAGCCCGTTCCGTTCGAAGGACGAACCATTATGAGAGGATTCTTGACCTTTCCGACGTAGTTCACGAAGTTCGCTCCGTAATAGAAATTGGTCGGATTAGACATATTCCACATCTTGAACGGAACTATTCCGAGTCCCTCGATTTTGGAGCCGTCGATTAACTCTGTCGTACCGCTTTGAGCAAAATTGGTAATAAGCTGATATTCTTCGTCGTACTCCTCTTCGAGTATGGGAGCCTGAACGCTCTTGAACACTACGAGAGTAAGTTTCTCGCAACCGAAGAACGCTTTGTCTCCGATTGCTTTTAACGAGACGGGAAGTTCGACCGACTGCATTCCCGCACCGTAGAAAGCTCTTCCGCCGACGCGAATGACACCTTCGGGAACGGAGAACGACTTATCTGTTTTTCCTGCGGGATAGCTGATAAGCACTTTACCGCCGTTATCGGCGGTGGCGTACAGTACGCCATCTCTTACGTACACGTAATCACTGAGGTCAAACGTAGTCTTGCCGTCCGAATTTTCAAATTCGCCTATCGCGCAACCCGCAAACGGATTGTCGCCGGCATATTCGAGCCCTTCTCCGAAAATTACTTCTTTGACACCCGAATCCATAAACGCGTATTCGCCGATATAGAGCGCACCGGATACGTCCGCCGTTTCAAGCGCTTTCGCACCTGCAAACGCCATACTGCCGATATGACGCGCATTTCCGAGATTGATTGCGGAAAGTTTTTCATCGTTCATAAACGCGCCGCCGTCGATTGACACGCCGTCCTTCAACGTTACGTTTTCAAGCGCCGTACTGTTTGCAAACGCAAGCGAGCCTATCTTTTCCGCAGAGGAAAGATTTACGGAAGTAAGCGCCGAAGCGCTGCGGAATGCTCCCGTTCCTATAGATTTGATTTTGGATAAATCTATCGATGTGAGCGACTGATTGAAGTAGAACGCCATCGGAGCGATTTTCGTGAGCTCTTCGTTCAAAGCAGTGACGCTTTTCAACGTAGTTACCATATAGAACGCGCCCTGACCGAGTTCGGTTGCCGAACCGAGGTCTACCGTCTCGAGTTTGGGTGCAAATGAACCGAATAATCCCAAACGGGTTATCGACTGCGGGTTAGAGCTGTCGCGGGCTATATACAGATACTGAGCTCTGCCCGAGAACGCCATCGAGCCGACGTAAGTCACTTCGGAAAGGTCTATATTTTTGAGTTTCTCGTTATGATAGAACGCGAAATCGCCGATTTCACAACCGCTGCCGAGAGTTACCTCCGTAAGCGCAGTGCAATTTTCGAAAGCGTTCGCGCCGATTTTCACTCTGTCTCCGAACGTCGCTTTAGCAAGAACCGTCGAGAATTCGTATGCATCGACATATGCCTGATAGCCCTGGAACTCGCCGGCAGACATGTATCCGCTGCTCTTTAACATAGCATAGAACGCCGCCTGACCTAATACAACGTCGTTTCCGACGGTAATTTCGGTAAGACTCTTGCAATCGGCAAACGCAAAACTGCCTACGATTACGTTATCGGGAATGGTCACGGTACGTATTCCGGTACTTGCAAACGCATAGTCGCCGATTACCGTTACATCGGCGAGCGAAGGCGTGTTTCTGAGCGAAGCGCAAGCCATAAACGCTCTGTCTCCGATAGTCGTAAGTCTGCCGAGTATGAGTCTGGAAATCTGCAACGCTCCGCAACCAGCAAACGCATAGTTGCCGAGTTCGGTTACACCGGGAAGATTTACGGCTTCGAGAACTCCGTTACCGGAGAACGCTCCGTCGCCAATCGAAATTATATCGGTGTTACCGGGGTTGAATTCTCTCAACGTAGGCGCAACAAGCACCAACTTTCTGCCGCTCTTATCGGTTATATAAGTGCCGTCCGAGCTCGCAGAAAGATAAGCATTTTCGCGGTCCACGCTGAACGACCTGACGGCAGTTCCCTCGAACGCGAGCGAACCGATAACCGCGACGTCCTTCCCGAAAGAAACTCTTCCGAGATTGGTACAACCGCCGAACACGCCGTAAGGAATAACGGACGCATTGACCGTTACCGTCTGCAATTTTACGCAGTCCGCAAACGCTTCTGTGCCGAGCTTAACTTTCTCTGCGGCGATTGTCACGGTCTGAAGCAATTTATTATTCTGGAACGCACGCGCGCCTATCGACTGAGCGGATACTGGAAGCGAAAGAGATTTTATCGACGTCCCGTTGAACGCGTCGTCTCCCATCGCCACTATCGACGAGAGGTCAACCGCTTCGAGCGGGCAACCGAGGAAAGCTTTCTGGTTTACGAATTTAACGTGTTCGAGATTGATTTTTTTGAGCGAAGTACATCCCGAGAATGCTTCCGCATCTATTTTCGTGAGTGTGGAGGGAAGCACGACCTCTTCGAGCGCGGTGAGTTTCGCAAACGCGCTTGCGCCTATCGTTTCCACTCCTTCGGGAATAATTACCTTGGTTATCGTGTTGTCCCCTATGGGAGCCAATTTCGTGAAATAAGGGTCCTCTTCGGAAATCTCGTCGTTCTCGTCTTTGGGTACCGAATTATAACCGGGGAACGCATACATCGCTATTTCCGTAATACCCAGGTCGGCGGGTATGGAAACCACTCCACCCAAACCTGTATAACGTACAAGTTGCATTGCGTTGGTTTCGTAAGGATTTTTGATAACTATATTTATATTCTGCGAATAGAGAGTTTCTCTGCCGTCCTTGAAAACGCGTACTCTCACGGTACCTCTGCCCTGAGAAACCGCGGTAATCGTTCCGTTTTCGTCCACGGTTACACGGTCATTGCCGCTTGAGAAGCGCACTTCTGTCGACTCGGGGAAATATGCGTTTAATTTATATTTTATTGTTACCGATTCCGAAGGGAACATCGTCAGATTATAGCTGCTGCCCGTAAACGCTACGGTCGTACCCGCCTGAGCGGCTCCGAGGTCACGGTCGTCGGACGACGGGAAATAGAACACCTTGTTGACGTAATATTCCGTCAGTCTGAAAGACTCTACGTCGGGAGCGTCGTAACGTCTGAACCCTTCTTCTCCCTCGGCGAGTACTTTGACCGTCAGGTTCTTTTTCATTTCGGAATTGCCGTTTGCCGTAGCGACGACAGTCGCAACACCGGGTTTCAGTGCAAGGAACTTGCCGTTTACTATGCGTACTATATCTTCGTTAAGCGAAGTATAATCAAGGCTCTGCGCCCAACTTTCCGAAGGCGCTACAACCGCGTTGGGGGTATAGATTTCGTTGGGACTCAACGTGACCTGCTCTATTTTTTCGCCCGCGGCATCCGTAAAATAAATATCGGTAATTTCGTCGGGAATTGCGATTTCGTAAGTCGCGTCGTTGCCCGCATAGTCCATAACCTGAACTACGAAAGAGTTATTGTTATACGAATTTTTCTTTATCTCGTCAAGATAATCGGTAAGCTCGTAATTGAGGGTATAATTCGAATTGAAATCGGAATACAGCGCTTCGAGATATCTGCCGAACATTTCGAGTCCGTATGTCGTTTTGCCGTCTACTTCCTCGGACGAAATGTATCCGACCATTGCCGCCTGCGAATAATGGTTATCGTAAATATTTATATTCGCAAACAGTCTCGTCTTTTTGAGCGAGGAATCATACTCGGTATAAAATTCGCAACCGGTAACCGAAGGAGCCTCGAAATCGGCTACAAACGGGAATTCGAAAGTGTTTTTAAGATTCGTGCTCTTTCCGCCGTCCTCGCCGTAATCAAGGTAACCTTCCAGTTTGAAAAGATACTGAGTGTTGTTTTTAAGGTTATAATCCGCCGTATCGAAATCGATTTCGACAGCGGACGGTCCTACCGCGCCTCCACGGTTATGAGACTTAATCTGATTATAAATCTCTTTTTCGAAAATCACTTCGCCCGTTACGGTGTCGGTAACGGTGGCAATCATTTTCTTGGCGCCGCGCAAAAGTCCCGCGTATATATTATTTATTGAATGCACGGTACTGCTGCTGTCGCCGGTAGCCTGATTGGAGAGCGAAATATATTTTCTGTCCGCGGCGATTTTAGTCGCCGTAGGATTCTGTATATAATTGTAAGAACCGAGATAGCTTATATAATCGTTATAAAGTCCGCCGACGGGACGCGTTGCATATGCGTCGGGCAGAGTTTTGTCAAGCGTATCTATGGAATCGTCTATTTCGTCTTTATTCGTATCGAAATAATCGAGGTCGAACATAGGCGCTCTGGTCCAGTCGCCGTAAAACGCAAGGTAGGGAACGTTGAGGTTTATGCCCGTACCGCTCTTTGCTGCGAGCTTTATAAAACCTTCAACATACATACCGTTTGCAAACGATTCGTCGAGATATTTCTTGTCCGCATCGGTAAGCGTGATTTCGACCGTAACTTTTGCCGCGGAATTTCCCGAAACGGTTACAGTGTTACCGTTCGCCGTTCCTCCGCTTACGCTTGTAACCTTTACGGAAGCTCCGAGCGCGTACCCCTCTTCGGTAACGGTGGTCTGACCCTGGTGGGTAAGCGTGCTGCTCACTCCTTCGGTCATTACTACCGCACTTACGTCATACGTAAGTTGCACGCCTTTGAAATTATTGATATCGAAAGTCATGGAATAGACGCCGGTTTTGCTCACGTCGTCGCCGAGTTCCAACTTGGCTTTATCCATAAGATTTCCGTTTTTGTCGTAAGTCGTCAAATATGCGGGGGTGGATGTTGCCTTCGTAAGGTTGGCAAGACCGGAACCCTGCTTTCTGACCGCATAAGGCAAACCGTTTTTATTGTTTGCGATATCGGTCGTGGACATCATTATCTGATTGACACGCGCCGTGACCTGAACGGGCGTGAGCTCGGGAAAAGTCTCCTTTACGTACTGGCGTATAAGCGCCGTAACGCCCGCCTGGTTGGGCGACGCCATAGAGGTACCGGAAAGCCTGTCGTAGTCCTGTCCGGGAACAGCCGAAAGAATGTCGCCGCCGTGCGCGGTGATTTCAGGCTTAATACGCAAATCGGGCGTAGGACCCCAGGACGAGAAATTCGACATAAACGGTCCCGCCACCTGCTCTCTGCTGATTTTGATTGTTCCTCTCGGCTGCGCCGAAAGTATTTTGCCGTTGTCCTGAGAAATGGAGCACACGGGCATATCCGTTCCGCCGACGGTCATGGAAATATCGCCCGAAACGTTGTTGTAAATAATTATACCGACGGCGCCCGCTTCGTAAGCGTATTTGGCTTTCTCTTCGAATGTGCTGATACCTCTCTCAACAAGCGCTATCTTACCCGTTACGTCACCGACGGCAGCATAGTCGCCCGGAGTACCCGTACCGGAAATCGTAACATATTCGAATTCTTTTTCATTTACCCCGTCGCCGAGAATTTCATCGACGAAATATTTCTGTTGAGCGCCCTTTCCCGTAGCCTCGTTAAAATACATAATCGTATCGCCGAATTTGAGATAAGGGGTCTTAACGCCGCTTATGGAGGCAACCGAAAGCGCGGACTCATAAGTCGAAGGTGAGCCGACCGTTGCCGTATCGGGGTTGGAAGTAAGTCCGAGGTTGCCGTTTTTCTCCGAGCCGAAAGTGGAGTTATAGTCGTTCGAAGCGGCGCATACAAGACTTATTCCGTTTGTGCCTATTCTTTCGTAGATATCGCGTACTTCCTTTCTGTCCACTTCTCTCGTGAAGCCCGAAGAAGTTCCGAGCGACATATTGATTACGTCTACGCCGAGCGTAACGCAATCTTCGAGCGCGGCAAGAAGCCAGGAAGTTCTCGCACCGCTTGTCGTATCCGAGAAAACTTTCATGGAAACGAGTTGAGCGTTGACCGCAACACCCGTAATTTTTTCGTCTTTGCCGACGATAACGCCGGAAACGTGCGTTCCGTGCTCGCTCTCGATGGGATAGACGTCAGTATCCTTGTCCGCATAGTCGTATGCGTAGGGAACTTTCTTATTGAGGTACACATCCTCCGCGGTAAGTCCAGCGGTAAAAGAGGCCGCACGTGTGTTTGCAATGAGAGAGGGCGTAAGTTTTTCTTTCATTACGTCCGTGCCTTTAAAACCTTCCGCGGAAAATGCCGTATGCGTATAGTCGAGTCCCGTGTCGAGTACCGCAATAACAGTACCGGTGCCGTCGTACTGAGAATCGGAACTGTCGAAAATACCCGTCTCGTAAACGTTGACGTCGTTCTCAACCACCTGAGTCTCGCACTGCGAGTAAACTTCGCCCACAATGAGCGTAGCTCTGTCGCCCACCGCGTTTTTCGCTTTTTCGAAATCGGAAGAATTAATTAAAATTTCCACTCCGCCGAAAACAACTTCGTAACGGTTTCCCGTTTCGTATTCGACGCCCGCCACGTCGAGAAGGGATAAAATTTTATCGCTTTCCCTGACGGCGTTGATAGAAGCCGTTCTTCCGTCGGCGGTAACGGCGTATTCCGCAACCGTCGCAGCCGAAGTTATTTTGGAAGCGGCGTTAAAGCAATCGAGAACGGACTTTGCCTTCGTCTCGATAATAACCGAAATTATCTCGTCTTCCGTATTCTGAGGAAGTTTCTGCATTACCGATTCGTCGTAATATTGAGTCAAATCGGACTTTATATCTTCCTTTTTGGTTATCCCCTGCACTGCGCCGCTTGCAGAAGGTTCGTTCGCAAAACCTTCTCTGCCGAACGAAGGAATAATAACGGACATTGTAACCGCGCCGGTCAGCATCGCCGACGTAACACCCAACAATATTTTCCTCGTTTTGTTACAGTATTTAATCATCTTGTACCTCACACCCAATTTGTGAAAAAACTAACCGTGTATCAAAGCGAAACTACACCTATACATTGTCACTATATTAGCATACCACATTCAAAAATATTTTGCAAACTTTTATATGGTAATATCGGGTATTTTCACTTTAAAAGCTGAAAAAACTCTATAATTGTGCTTTTTGTTCAAAATTAATCGTTTATTCTGCCATTTATAGATAATTTATGCATATTTATTCATTCATTGTAACAAGTATTCATGCGTTCGAATACGCTTCAAACGTCATTGTAATCACAGTTGACCGCGAAAATCTTCCATATTATGGCAAAATGCAAAAAGCCGACGGCATGATGCCGTCGGCAACGATTTCACTAAAGTTTTTTATTCGTTCCCGCGTCAGCTCAAAGGCTAATTGCGGATAAGCTGTTTAATGTACTGTTTCTCCTTGAAAGTCACTTTACCGTCCGCGGCGCAAATTAACAAACTGACCAGAATTATATCGTTTTTGAGTTCTTCGGATACCATTCCGAGTATGTCTACCATTCTGTCCGCAAGTTTTTTGAGTTCTTTTCCCTCGGGTTTAAGCGTCTTTACGAGCGCCTTTGCCGTTTCGAAATCAAACTCTTCCCCGAAGAACAATTTCAGCGCCGGCAACATAAGGGCGTACTCACATTCATCGAGTTTGCCGTCGGCATAAACGGAAGCGATGAAAAAGGTCGCCATTATTTCCATACTGCCGATTCCGTCTGCGGTCAGAAAACACAGCGATGGAAATATGGACGCGGTTTTTTCCGCTATAAGCAAAGGGTACTGCTCCGCGTCAAGTTCTTCTGCCATTTTGCAAAGTTCGTTGAAATCTTTCATTTTGTTTCTCCTGTCGTTTTCGAATGCATTTTAGCATCGGAATTTATAAAACAGAAGTAGCCGCAATGAAAAATCCGTGAAAATAAAAATCGTTTTCTTTCACACCGAACGTTTTTTCATTCCATTCGTCCTACCGCAATAACGATGCGACGTTATTTTCGTCGTTCCGAGCGACATTACTTTAACGCTGACCGTCATCAAGTCCCTCGCTTCGCTCGGGAAGACAAAAAGTTAAACTTTAATCGCTCGGGATAACAAACAGAAGCGTCACCCTGAGCGTAGCGAAGGGTCCGTTGCTCGGAATGACGCGGACCACATATGTCATGTTGAGCGACAGCGAAACATCTGATACCTCGACAAGTTCGGAATGACAAACAGAAATGTCACCCTGAACGAAGCAAGGGGTCCGCATCCCGGTAAGTTATCCAATCCGAAATTCGCCCCGAAAAAATCACCAAGGGAGCTTTTCTCCGCCGAGTACGTGAATGTGCAGATGAAAGACCGTCTGCCCCGCGTCCGCGCCCTGATTTATTACCACACGGTACCCGTCGGCACAGCCGTTTTTCCGTGCTATTTCGGGTATTTTGAATAAAATATACGAAACCAGTTCACGCCCCCTTTCGTCCGCGTCGGATAAAAAAGCGAAATGCTCTTTCGCTATTGCCAGAAGGTGGACTTTGGCTTTCGGTTCTATATCGCGGAATACGAGCATTTTGTCATCCTCATAAACTTTATCCGAAGGTATTTCGCCCCTGAGTATTCTGCAAAAAACGCAATCTTCAACCAACATATCAGCTCCTTTCGGCAATTACGCCGTCTTTGAATAACTCTTTAATAACTATTTGATATTTCCGCCCTTCCGCAATGCGTTCGGGCAGATAAACCTTGACATAGTTGCCGGTGTATCCCGTAGTATAGCCGTTTTCGTACCGCTCGGCTATAAAATCGGTGATTTTTCCGATTAACCCCGACATATACCTTATCGAACACTCTTCCCCCGCCTTTAAAAGTCTATGGAGTCTGTCCGACTTGACGTCCGCCGGAACGTCTTTCATCTTGTATGCGACGGTACCTTCGCGCGGAGAAAAGGCGAATGCGTGGACTCTTGCGATTTTAGCTTCTTCCAGAACGGAAAGACTTTCCGAAAAGTCTTTTTCCGTCTCGGAAGGGAAACCCGCTATGACATCGGTAGTAATCGCCGCGTCGGGAAAGTACTTGTATATAAGAGCGCATTTTTCCAGAAATTCTTCGCGGGTATAATGTCTGTTCATAGACCGAAGAACCGACGAACTTCCGCTTTGAAGAGACAGATGAAACTGCCGCGCGAAATCGCGCAGACCTTTGAGCGCCGAAAGAAATTCATCCGTAATTATATTGCATTCGAGCGAACCGAGCCTTATCCTCTTATCCGTGTTTTTCAGCGCAACGATAAGGTCGCAAAGCGTAAACCCGTCGTAACCGTAAGACGAAATATTTATGCCGTTAAGCACCGCTTCGGGACTTTCGGTCCTGTTTATTTCGTCTACGACTTCCTCTATTTTGCGCGAACGCTCGCGACCGCGCAGATAGGGAATTATACAGTAAGAACAGAAGTTATTGCAACCGTCCTGAATTTTGATAAACGCTCTGGTCTTGGTTTGTTTGGGAAACAACAGTCCGCAGTTTTCCGCGCCGCACATTTCCGATACGGCAGAGATTACCTCCGCCTTGTTGCGCGCGCCGCACACATACTCCGCACCCTTGCCGGCAAATACCGCAGCGTTTTTTTCGGACGCACAACCGCACACAAAGATTTTTGCTCGGGCGTTGAATTTTCTTGCACGCGACACAAGCTGACGGCTTTTCTTCTCCGCTTCGCGCGTAACGGCGCAGGTATTGAGAACGTATAAATCGGCGGTACAGAGTTTGTCCGTCACTTCGAAACCCATATTTTCGAGCGACGCCATTATTGCTGCGCTCTCCACCTCGTTGACTTTGCAACCGAGAGTAAATACAGCAGCTTTCACTTGAGTTCACCTAACGCGAACGCCGCAAGAGCACATACGGCTATTGCGGCCGTCTCCGCTCTGAGAATTCGTTTTCCGAGAGATATGCCCGTAAATCCGAGCGATTGCGCCAAAGCGTATTCCTCTTCCGAAAAACCGCCTTCGCTCCCCACAACCAGTGCGGCATTTCCGCTTAAATACGATATATCCCCGCACGAATGCTCTAAAAATTCACAAGCAAACAATTTGTTTTCATAATTCGCGGCAGACGAAAGCGCCTCTTTGAGAGTACCGAAATAAGTCACTTCCGGTACACGCGACCTTAAACACTGCTTAGCCGCTTCCTTTGCCACTTTTTTCAGACGTTCCAGTTTGTTTTCGTTCATATATGCCGAACAGTATTCCGAGGAAAATACGCCTACTCTGTTTACCCCCAGCTCGGTGGCCTTTTGGACTACCAACTCGGTTTTATCGCCTTTAAGCGCGCCGCAAAGGAGATAAATATCCGCCGAAGGTTCTCTGTTTCCCGCGGTTACCCCCGTTATATGTGCCGACAAACGATGTTTTTCAACTTTTGTCACTATAGCCGTATATTCCTTTCCGCTACCGTCGAGAAGAACTATTTCAGACCCCTCCTCCACCCTGAGAACGGTTTTGGCGTGGATAAACTCGTCACCTTCGACATATGCTTCGCGAGTTTCAAAATCTATTTTGTTTACGAAAAATCTTCTTGGCGTGCTCATTCTTTAAACGCGAGAGCATACCACTCGCCCTCGTTCATCTCCTTTTCAAGATTGAGCCCCTCCGCTCCAAACGCGCGTTTGACGGCGGCAAGCCTGCTCTCAATTATTCCGCTTAAAATAAGCGTTCCGCCTTTTTTCAGATTTTTGGGTATGGACGGCGCAAGCATGCAGAGAATTTCCGCCGTGATGTTTGCAAGAATTATATCGCCCTTAATCTCTGCGTTATCCAGCAAGTTGGCGTGGGCAACGGTAGTTTTGTCCGATACTCCGTTTATTTCGCAATTGTGCTTCGCGCTCTCCACGGCAACGTAATCTATATCGGTAAGATAAGCATGCTCGGCCCCGAGTTTTATCGCCGATATGCCGAGAATACCGCTCCCGCAACCGACGTCTATGCATACGCTGCCCGAGCCGAGTTCTTCCTGAAGAAGTTTCAGACACATCGCCGTAGTCTCATGCTCGCCCGTACCGAAAGCCATATTGTTATCGAGAAATACAACCTTTTCGCCGGGTTTTTTCTCATATTCGAGCCATTCGGGACAAACGACTATTTTTTCGCCGATATGCAGAGGACGGAAATGCTTGCGCCAGATTTCCAGCCAGTCGTCCCCCTCTACCTCTCTTTTAGAAGTTTCCAAAGTGCCTAAAACGGTATAGCCTTTACAGTTTTCCGAGAGCTCTTCAAAATCTTCCCTGATTTTTTTCAATGTTGCGGGCGCCTCTTCGAGAGGAATAAAAGCCTTTACAAGCACGTCCTCCCGCGGCGAAACAAGTTCGTCGTCCATGTAGTCCCAGTACAAGGCTTTGTCGCGCTGTAAAGCTATTACGTCTTTCACGTCGGAAATAGCCACGCCGTAATTGGTATAGCGCCAGAGAATGTCGGCGACAAGCTCGCTGCCTTCGGTCGTCGTATTGATAGTTAGTTCGATAAATTTCATATAAATATTGTAACAAATGCGCGGTGTTTTTGCAAGAAAAAACGGATACGTTGAAAAAACGTATCCGTATGTTTTAAAATTGCCATTCCGAGCTTTCCGAGGAATCGGATGTTTCGCTGTCGCTCAACATTCACATGTAGTCCTTTCGAGCAACGCGAGGTCACATTCGCTTCGCTCAGGATGACGCTTCTGTTAGTCATCCCGTGCGCTATCGTCATAACACCCTATTGTCGTACTTAGCATTCGGGTCTTACCACTCTTTTTGTCATCCCGAGCGTTTGATATTTTGCCGCCTTTTGTCATCCCAAGCGTAGCGAGGGAACTGATATATCGCTGCGCTCAATACGACGTTTCAGTCACCGAAATGATATTTTTTGGACGGGTTAACACGAAATGTCGTCACGAGCATACGCGAAATATTACGCTTACGCTTTTTCGGAAAGATATTCCACGGCTGAATGAACAGCAATATTGCCCTCGCCCGCAGATTTGATATATTGATACGGTCTGCCGGTACAGTCTCCTGCGGCAAATACGCCTTTTATATTTGTCGAGCAGTCGCGACCGACAAAAATATGCCCGTCTTCCGTTTTCAATCCGTGCAAAAGTGTAGACGGGGGAATCGCGCCTTTTAATATAAACGCGCCGTCGACGTTTACGCTTCCGTCTTTGAACGCTACGCTTTTAAGTTTTAAATCGCCCGTATACTTTACCGGAGCTTTTAAAATTATCTCGGCATTCTCCGCCGCAATCTCGTAGTTTTTGTAGAGCGGAATCACATATACCTTTTCAGCAAGTGAACATAGGTATCCGATTTCGTGTTCGAACCTTTTATCGGTGCAGATTACGGCTATCGTTTTACCTTTATAAAGAAATCCGTCGCAAGTAGCACAATAACTTATGCCCCTGCCGAGAAATTCTTCCTCGCCGTCAACGGGTTTTGTCGCTTCCACACCGAGACAAAGAATAACAGATTTTGCCGGATAGTCTTTGTTGCCCGCAAGAAGGGTAAACCCTCCGTCCGTTTCGTATATTCCCGTTACGACTTCCTCTATAAGTTCGATATTCATGCTGTCGGCATGATTTTTAAGCGCCCAGCCCAACTCACTGCCGGTTACATCGGGAAGTCCCGGATAATTTTTTATAAGCTCCGCGCGCACAACTTTTTTAGAAACGGAGTTGCTTCCGAACCACACGAAAGTTTTATTAAGTATTTTGGCGTTGAGCGCCGCGGAAACACCCGCGGGACCGCTTCCCACAATAGCGATATCGTACATAAATTACCTCTGCTATATTATAAAACAACAATGCAAAAAATCAAAGATTTTTTTGCACTGTTTTTCTTTTAAAAAACGCATCGAAGTTTGAATACGGCGCTCAAAAATCCTTGCAAGTAAGTTATTTGCTTTTATTATAGACGATTACAACCGTTCATAAACTCTTATCAAATTTTATCAGGCTCTGCAACGCAGAGCCTGATAACTCAATTCATTTTACCGAGTTTTTCGGCGAGGTCTCCCATCTCCTTGGCGGGAAATTTTTCTTCGCTCGATTTAACCGTCTGTTCGACAACGATTTTCGCGCGTTCGGGAGGAATTATCGTTCCGACGCCCGCAACGCAGCCGCCGGGGCACCCCATACCTTCTATCAGATAACCGTTGAGTTTCCCTGCTTTTGCGAGCATGATAATCTTCCTGCAATCGGCAAGACCTTCCGCATGCTGAATTTTAACTTCGGTATCGGGGAAATACTCCTTGATGCTTCCCTCTATCGCGCTTGCGACTCCGCCAGCGCAGGCGTATCCTCTGCCCGCGCCCGTAGCCTGCAAACGCACAGGCAGTTCCTCTGCTTTTTCAACGTTAATGCCTTTCGCTTCGAACATTCCCGCAAGTTCTTCGAAGGTAATTACAAAATCAACGTAACTGCGGACCGTTCTTCTTGAAGCCTCGAGTTTCTTTGCCGCGCAAGGTCCTATAAATACCACGCGAGCGTCGGGACGGTTGACCTTGATAGAACGCGCCGTCGCAACCATGGGAGTAAGTTCCTGCGAAACCTCGGAAGCAAGGTCGGGAAACTGTTTTTTTACAAGAACCGCCCATGCGGGGCAGCAGCTTGTAAACAGAAAAGGCACTTTGCCCGTTGCAACCTCTTCGACATAGTGATGCGCCTCGGCTATACAGCCGACGTCCGCTCCTACAGCCACTTCGTAAACGTCCTTAAAACCGAGCTCCAAAAGCGCCGATTTCATCCTGCCGGGCGTTGCTTTCGCACCGAACTGACCGATTATCGCAGGAGCGACCGCAGCGACCACTTCGTCGCCCTTTTTAATTGCCTGTATCAGCTGGAATATCTGCGATTTATCCGCAATGGCGCCGAACGGACAAGACGACATACACTGTCCGCACGCAACGCATTTCTCCGTATCGATATGCGCCCTGCCGTATTCGTCGGACGATATGGCTTTAACGCCGCAAGCAGCGGCGCAGGGGCGAACGTGGTGAGCTATAGCGTCGTAAGGGCACGCCGCCTTGCACCTGCCGCACTTTATACATTTGCTCTGGTCTATAAACGCCTTACCGTCCACAATGGAAACGGCTTCCTTCGGACAATTTTTTATGCACGCATGCGATACGCAGTTGCGGCACTGGTCGGAAACATAATATTCGTTGTCGGGACACTTGTCGCACGCCGAAGGAATAACCTGCATAAGCGGCGGCTCGTAATACTTCTCCGCGATGGTGCTTTTATCCACTCCCGCCGTGATATGAACGGGTTTGTTCGCGGGACGGAGAGAAAGTCCCATTGCGAGGCGTACTCTTTCCGACGCTATCTGTCTCTCCCTGTAAATACTTTCGCGATACCTCGGAGTTTCGTCGGGCGTAATAAGAAACGGTATTTCCTCCAAATCTCCCTCTACGTTCTCCGACTCGTATGCGACGCGTGCAACCGCGGCAAAAACTTTTCTTCTCAAATCGGTAACGACACTCTGACTTTTCATAATTGCTCCTTTTGTTTATCCGTTAGATTATATCACACAAAATCGGGTTTTACAAGATATTTATATGTAAATTTTTCCCGCGCGAATTATGGTATTTTTTTTGCGGGTACTGTTGACTATGAGCAATTGCCGCAGTATAATATAAAGGTAAACTATGAGTATAATCGATAAAAAATTATCGATTGGTTGTTTATATAAGCCCGACAGTGTTTATATATATACTGTAACGGTTACGAATAATTCGTAGCCGCAAGGAGTTAAATAAGGAGTTAATTTATGAAAGAGTGGTTTGAAAACCTCACCGTTTTAGAGCACGTATATTTCTGGCTTGGAATCGCGGCGACGGTATTTCTGATTATTCAGATTGTGCTTATGTGCTTTTCGTCTTTCGGCGGAGACATAGACATTGACGGAGACGGGGATATCGACGTCGATTTCGACTCGGGCGTATCCATTTTCACGGTCAAAAGCATCACGGCGTTTTTTGCCGTGGGAAGCTGGGCGGGTCTTCTCACTTGTTCGTTGGCACCCGCGGAACTTCACTGGCTATCCGTAATAATCGCACTTATAGCCGGAGCTGCGGCAATGGCAACCGTGGTTTTTTTACTGCGTGCTCTTGCAAAAATGCAATGTAACGGAATTGTTCAGACGGAAAAATTGGTAGGCATGCGCGCAACCGTCTATGTTTCAGTCCCCGCAAACCGCAGCGGACGCGGAAAAATAACGCTCAACGCGCAGGGAAAATTTATGGAACTCGACGCGGTGACGGACGGCGAAAAACTGGTTACCGACGAAATGGTGGAAATCACCGCAGTCGAAAACGAATGTACGGTAGTTAAACGCTGCGTAACCGAAGTTACCGACGTTTGATATAGAGAATATTATTAAAAAGGAGTTGTAAAATGTTCAATTTACTTGCCGACAACAACGTCGGCGCAACCATCGGCATTATTTGCGGCGTTGTCGTCGCGCTTGTCCTCGTTATGGTGCTTCTTGTCTGCATGCTTCGCTACAAAAAGTGCCCTTCGGACAAAATCATGGTTATTTACGGTAAAATTTCGTCCAATAAGGACGGCACTTACCGCAGTGCGAAGTGTATTCATGGCGGCGCGGCGCTCGTTGTGCCCTTCTTCCAGTCTTACACTTTCCTCGACCTTACGCCGCTCTCCATTTCGGTGGATTTGAAGAACGCCCTGTCAAAGCAGAATATCCGTATTGACGTTCCCTCCATTTTCACTGTCGGCGTTTCCACCGACCCCGCGATTATGCAGAACGCCGCGGAGAGACTTCTCGGTCTTCAACTGAAACAAATTTCCGAACTTGCAAAAGACGTAATCTTCGGTCAGCTCCGTCTGGTTATCGCCACGATGGATATCGAGGAAATCAACACCGACCGCGATAAGTTCCTCGAAGCGATTTCCAGAAACGTTGAAGGCGAACTCAAAAAACTCGGACTCAAACTCATAAACGTCAATATGACCGATATTTCCGACGAAAGCGGATACATAGCCGCGCTCGGCAAAGAAGCGGCGGCAAAAGCAATAAACGACGCGAAAATTTCCGTTGCGGAAGAAAACAAAAAAGGCGCCATCGGTGAAGCAAACGCTCAGATGCAACAGAGAATAAACGTAGCCGAAGCCGAAAGTAAGGCCATCGAAGGCGAAAACAAAGCGAAAGCGGACATCGCTCAATCGAGGGCGACCCTGAGGCAGCGCGAAGCGGAGGCAATGAAACTTGCCGTCACCGCCGAAAACGTTCAGGCGGCTAAGGCAAAAGAAGAGAGCTATGCCGCTGAAAAAGAAGCGGAAATTGCACGTGCGTTCCGTGAAAAGGCGACCAAAGAAGCCGATATAATCGTTGCTTCCGAAATAGAAAAGAGACAGATGGAAATTCAGGCTGACGCCGAAGCGGAAAGACAGCGTCGTTTAGCAAAAGGCGAGGCGGACGCCATATTCGCGAAAATGGAAGCCGAGGCGCGCGGCGTGTACGAAACGCTTTCCAAACAGGCTGAAGGTATGCAGCAGCTCGTAAAAGCTGCCGGCACCGCCGACGAGGCAGTGCGCCTTATGATTGCAGACAAACTCGAAGAACTTGTTTCGACGCAGGTTGAAGCAATAAAGAACCTTAAAATCGATAAAGTCACCGTCTGGGACGGAGGTCAGTCGCAGGACGGAAAGACGGCTACCGCGAATTTTGTTTCCGGTATGCTCAAGTCCCTCCCTCCTCTCGACGATTTGTATTCGATGGCGGGTCTTAAAATGCCCAAACTGATAGCGCCCGAACAAAAAGACGAGCAGGCAAAAGCCGATAAACCGGTCAAATCCGGGAAATCGGAAAAGAAAACAGATTAATTAAAGATTTCGCCCTCCGCAACACGGAGGGCGATTTTTTTATATTACAGCAATGCTATAAAAGACCATTCACTACGTTCAGAGTGACAGAATGCAGTCCATAGTGAAATGTCATCCTGAGTGCAAGCGTCATTACGAGGAAAAATGTCATTATGAGACACTGTTCCGAAGGCGCTCCATTGTCATTCCGGAGCGCCATTGTCCGTACCATTGTCATCCCGAGCAACGCGGGGGACCCTTCGGCAAGCCTCAGGGTGACGGAGATGTGTTCAGCGATGACGGAGGTATGCTCAAAGGTGACGGAAGCGGACTCAGAGTAACAGGTAAGAAATCTCAGGTCGACATAAAAGAAATTTAATGGCGAGAGAAAACAAGACACTTATGAAACTATAATACGGGATTGTATAGGATAAAAAAATGTAATGTCAAATTTATAAAAAAAGTTCGACTTTGTTTATCGAATGCGCGGTATTGTGGAAAAACCTTTTTCGAGTTCCTTATCCGTCGGGACATAATCCTTCATTACCCCGTCGTTATATTGTTTATAAGCCGCCAAATCAAAGTACCCCGTCCCCGTAAGCCCGAACAGAATTACTTTCTTCTCGCCCGTCTCCCTGCATTCAATCGCAGCGTCGGCAACCGCTTTAATCGCATGAGCCGATTCGGGGGCGGGGAGTATGCCCTCGCATTTTGCAAAATCGAGCGCGGCTTTGAAAACCGAGGTCTGTTTTACCGCTTTGACCCCTATATATCCGTCGTTACACAACTTTGATATTATGGGACTCATTCCGTGATAACGAAGTCCTCCCGCATGCTCCGAAGGCGGCATAAAGCCGCATCCCAAAGTATACATTTTCGCAAGAGGCGTAATTTTAGCGCTGTCGCAATAATCATAGGCGTACTTCCCCCTGCTCACGGACGGACAACTCGCAGGTTCTACTCCCAAAAACTCCGTCTTGCATTTCCCCTGCAATCTATCCGCCATATACGGGGCTATAAGTCCGCCGAAATTGCTTCCTCCTCCCATACAGCCCACAATTAAATCGGGGTATACTCCGTATCCGTCCAACACCGCCTTGCTCTCGAGTCCTATAACCGTCTGGTGAAGCAGAACGTGGTCGAGCACGCTGCCGAGAACGTATCTGCATCCCGGAATTTTAACGGCTTTCTCCACCGCTTCCGCTATCGCGCAGCCCAAAGAGCCTCCCGTATCGGGAAATTCTTTCAGAATTTTTCTCCCCGCTTCGGTTGTTTCCGACGGAGAAGGCACGACGTTTGCGCCGTAAGTTCTTATAACTTCCTTTCTGTAAGGTTTCTGTTCGGCGGAAGCCTTTACCATAAACACTTCCAACCCGAGGCCGTAAAACGCCGCCGCCATAGAAAGCGCCGTTCCCCATTGCCCCGCGCCCGTCTCGGTAGTTATGAACTTCAACCCCTGCTCCTTTGCATAATACGCTTGCGCCGACGCCGAATTGAGTTTATGTGAGCCCGAAGTATTGTTACCCTCGAATTTATAATAAATTTCCGCAGGAGTATCAAGAAATTTTTCTAAAAAATATGCCCTGACTATGGGAGACGGACGGAAAGTTCTGTAAAAATCTCTTATACCTTTCGGAATTTCAATCTCTTTATCGGTAAAGTTCAACTCCTGCTTCACGCACTCTTTACAGAACACTTTTTCAAGTTCTTCCGCAGTACAGGGTTTGCCCGTAACGCCGTTTAAAAACGGAGGATGCTTACCTGGCATAAAGGCATTGAGGTTGAACCAGTATTTCGGCATTTCACTCTCTGTGAGGTAAGTTTTATAGGGAATTTTCATGTCTTTCATAACCGTACTCCTTTAATATTGATTATTTTTTAAATTTTAAACGCGTATTCGGGGCTGAGATATAAATAAAAACACGGAGAAAGTATTCGTATGGGACGAATATCTTCTCCGTGTTGCCACCCAATTTTACAGCCGAAGCCGCCTCGTTTACGGGTACCGCCATACCCTCGCCCTGTAACGGGAGCGCCCGTCGCACGCTACTGAAACGGTAATCAAACCGTTATGTTCACGCCGCCCTCGGTAACCCATTCGCGCGGGAAGGAATGTCTTTTTCACACCGTCAAAGACTCTCTGCAAATCCTTTGTTCCGCGTTACTATTTTACCTCACAGGTTTTAATCGATTTTTATTATTATATTCAGTCGTTCAACGTTTGTCAACGGTTTGAACGAGACTTTTTTCGCAGCTTTCGCTCTCCACATGCACCACAAGCTGATTGAAAGGAATATTGATGCCGCTTTCGTCGAACATAATTTTAAGCTGCCCGTTCAGTCTGCGCTGAACGTCGAAAATATCGCCCTCATAGCATTTTGCGGCAAATTGCAACGTAACACCCGAAGCTCCGAGCGCGCTTACGCCCTCATAGACAACGCCCTCGGGCGCGCCCTCTATCGTCATATGCGGCAATTTTTCTTTTATAATTTCCTCTATGCGCGGAAGAGAATCCCCGTATTCAACGTCAATGTTCGTTCTCGCAACGGACTGTTCCGTCGTCTGGTTGAGCACGCTGCGGATGTCGCTGTTGTTGAAAATCTTCACATTGCCCACAGCTTTAAGTTTTGTGGTTCTTATGCCTATTGCAATAACTTCTCCGCGGAAACCGTCTACTGTGATAATATCGCCAACGTTGAACTCGTTTTCGAAAACTATGAAAAGCCCCGCCACAACGTCGGCTATGAGACTCTGCATTCCGAGACCGACGACAAGCGTCAACACGCCCGCACCGGTTATAAGCGCCGTAGTGTCAACCCCCCAAATCGCGAGAACGGCTATAACGAGCACTACCGTCACCACCCATTTTATAAGATTGCAACAGAGTCTCGCAACCGTAATGCTGCGCTGCGATTTTCCGAAAAATTTCGTGATTACCGCAAGAATCAAAGTCGTAATAATGCTGACGATGGTTACAATCTGTATGCACCGCACTATACGCGGTATACAGCCCATAAGCGCGTTTAAAAACTCTGACCCGAAATCACCGGCAAACACGTTGTCCGCACCGAAAATATAGCCGTAAAACACATAGGAAAGTATCGTTACAATAGCGAGCAACACAAGCAGAGTAATCTTTAACGGTCCGAGCCCTTTTACGCGGGTTTTTACCTCCTCCGCCTGTTCTTTCAATTCATCCGTAAATTTCTTTTTAGCCATATGCTACCTCAGAATTTTATTTGCATGGTTCCGTCCGAATAGTCCGAACGATGCTTTAAAGCTACCACCTTGCGCACGTTTTCTATACCTTTCAAAGGCTTACCTTTAACCACGCGGTTTTCAATCGGCACGATTTCCGTATCTATTTCCGTGACGGACTTGTCCTCGCAGACAACCGCAAGTTTATAGGGAATCGTCACGTAATCCGCGAAAAGAATTTCTCCTTTACCTTTAATATCGGCAATCATGACGCCCTTGCCGCCTCTGCCGTGAGGGTCGAAAAGAGAAGCTATCACTCTCTTGAAACCGTCGAGAGTCGTTACGACGATAACTTCGCCCTCGCCGTTCTGCTGAGTCGCGAAGACAACCTCGTCGCCGTCGTTTAAACCTATTCCTCGCACGCCGCCGGCAACTCTGCCCTGAACGGGAACGTCATCCCTGTCCGCGCAAAGACACATTGCGTTCTTTGTCACGAACAGCATCGTATAATCTTCGTTTTCTTCGTATCGTTCGACGTTCAACAGTTCGTCGCCCTGTTTGAGTTTGATTGCGGGGAACAGCTTTTTGCCCAACCCGTATTCGCTCCATTCAGTGCGTTTGACCGTTCCGAGCTTCGTAAAGAACAACAACTCGCCTTCCGGAAGAGTTTCCGAAGCGAACAGAGCCACGGCGTATTCGCCTTTCGATACCCCGTCGGCAACCGCTTCCAGTTTTACGCCCGCCGAACGGAAATCATTCGGCTCGACGTTCTCCAAATCGATTTTTGCACAATTGCCGAGATTGGTGAACGCATATATGCAAGCCTTTCCGCCGCAATGTACGGTCTGTTTTATTATGCCCGAGAGACTTGCGCCGTGAGTAAGTTTTTTGTTGCCGAATGCGTCGAAATCCTCTCTTTCGAGAAATTTCAGAGTGTTACCCGCGGTGAGACATACGCTCCAACTCGATATTTCGCGTTTGACGTCCGCGCGGCGCACGTTAATTTTTTCCGCGTCTCCGACTATTTTTGTTTTTCTCTCGCACTTGTACTTGCCCTTTATTTCAAGCATTTCGTTTTTGACGATTGCCCACTGCAAATCTTTATTATCGAGAATTTTCTGCAACTCGGCTATACGTTTCTTTAAAGCGGCAAGTTCCTGTTCCAGTTTGACGACTTCGAGTTTCGCAAGACGGGCGAGTCTTAAATCGAGAATTGCCTGAGCTTGTTTTTCGGAAAGCTCGAAACGCTCCATAAGTCTTCTTCTCGCGTCGGGCGTGGATTCGGAAGTCTTGATAATCTTCACAACCTCATCCACGTTGTGAACGCCGACAATCAAACCCTCCAATATATGACAGCGCGCCTCCGCCTCTTTGAGCTCGAAACGGCAACGTCTGACAACGACCTGGCGCTGATAAGCGGTGTAGCATTTTATAATTTCGAGAAGTCCGAGCTGTTTCGGTCTGCCGCCCGCAATTGCCACCATATTGATACCGAAAGTGCATTCCAAATCGGTATATTTCATCAGAATCTGTAAAACCGCGTCCACGTCCGCGTCCTTTTTCACTGCGATAACGGCGCGCATACCGCTGCGGTCGGACTCGTCCACAATTTCAGCTATTCCCGACAGAAGTTCTTTCTTGTCCTCCCTCAAAAGCATAATTTTTCTGAGGAGTTCGGCTTTGTTCGTCTGATACGGAAGTTCCGTTATTACAATAAGTTTCTTTCCGTATTCCCCCTGCTCCACCGAATACTTCGCGCGCAAAGTTATTTTACCCTTTCCCGTCTCGTAAGCCTGTTTCAGTTCATTTGCGATTATATATCCGCCTGTCGAGAAATCGGGACCGGGGATAATCTTCATCATCTCGGAAAGAGTAATGCGCGGGTTGTCTATATATGCGCAGCAACCGTCTATTACTTCGCCGAGATTGTGCGTGGGTATATTCGTTGCAAGACCTACTGCTATTCCGTTTGCGCCGTTGACGAGAAGATTGGGAAATCTTCCCGGCAATATATCCGGCTCGAGAAGAGAATCGTCGAAGTTGAACGAAAAAGGTACGGTCTCCTTGTCCAAATCGCGCAGAAGTTCCAAAGCAAGAGGTTCGAGCCTGGCTTCGGTATATCTCATAGCCGCCGCGGGGTCGCCGTCGACGGAACCGAAATTGCCGTGTCCGTTAACGAGCGTAGCGCGCATATTGAAAGGCTGAGCCATTCTTACCATAGCGTCGTAAACCGAACTGTCGCCGTGCGGATGATACTTGCCCATACAGTCGCCCACTATTCTCGCAGACTTCTTATGCGGCTTGTCGGGCGTAAGCCCCATCTCGTGCATAGTGTAAAGTATACGCCGCTGAACGGGTTTAAGTCCGTCCTCCACGCGCGGCAAAGCTCTGTCAAGTATTACGAATTCAGCGTACGGCAGCATAGAGCCGGGCATCACTTCTTCTATGGACTGAACGTATATGTTGCCCTGAGGTATAGAGGTCTGAAATCCGCTGTTTTTCTTAGCCATCAGTCTTCCTCCGTGCCGTTTTCGGGCTTGAATTTAACTTTTTCGATAAAGCCGTCGACTTTATTGAAGTTTGCGTTTTTGGCAAGGAACTCCTTTCTTCCGTCGACCTTATCGCCCATAAGCATCTCTATTACGTCCGACGCTTCCGCCGCATCTTCTATGGTAACCTGTATAAGATTTCTTGTCGCGGGGTTCATAGTCGTTTCCCAAAGCTGTTCCGCCGACATTTCGCCAAGCCCCTTGTAGCGCTGCAATGAATACCCTTTACCGACCTTTTTGATTTTTTCGTCGAGCTCCTTGTCGTCGTAAGCGTATTCCACCACGTCTTTTTTATAGACTTTATAGAGGGGAGGCATACCTATATAAACGTAACCCGCGTTCACGAGGTCGCGCATATATTTGAAAAAGAAAGTAAGCAGGATACAGCGGATGTGCATTCCGTCCTGGTCGGCATCGGAAAGAATTATTACTTTTTTGTACTTCGTCTTTTCCACGTCGAACGAACGGTTGAAACCCGCGCCGATAGCGGAAATCATAGTTTTGATTTCTTCGTTCTGCAACGCCTGCAACGCGCTTTTTTTCTGAACGTTTAAAGGCTTGCCGCGAAGAGGCAGAATGGACTGATACTGTCTCACCCTCGCCTGCTTGGCGGTGCCACCAGCACTGTCGCCTTCGACTATGAAAAGTTCGTTCATATCCGCGTTTCGCCCCGAACATGCCGCGAGCTTACCAACGAGGTTGAGTCCGTCGTTTTCCGAAGCCGCTTTCGCGACGTCGCGTTCGGCGCGGTGCTTGATTCTGTCGTCGGCGGCGAACTTAGCCTTTTGCGCTATCTTGTCGAAAACCGCCTTGGCGCCGCGCTCCGACTGCAATTTCGAAAGCCCATCGATAATCGCCTGTTCCACGGGTGCTTTGACTTCCGGGTTGCCCAGTTTGGTCTTGGTCTGCCCCTCGAACTGAACGTTGTTCATTTTGACGGTGAGAACAGCCGTTAATCCCTCTTTTATATCGTCGGCGATAAACGCCGCGTCGCGCGCTTTCAGCACTCCGTTATTGCGAGCATAGTCGTTCACTACTTTCAAAAGTCCGTTATGAAAGCCCGTCTCGTGGTAACCGCCCTCTATGGTGGATATATTGTTCACGAAAGAAAAAAGATTTTCGGTGTCGCTCTTCGTATGCGCAAGCGCGAATTCAATTTTTATTTTACCAGCCGGCGCGCCCTTAATCTGAATATCCTTGACAACGCCGTAATACAGCGGTTCGGGATATAGAGCCGTAGCTTTATCACCTGTTAAATACTTTACGAAATCTACAAGACCGCCTTCGTAATAATAACTCGCGGGTTCGCGCGGAGGAATCTTTACCTTAACCGCCGTAGCATTGCCGTCGTCGTCCTCGCCCTCTTCGAAGGTCCATATTTCGCGCTCGTCCAAAAGATTTATCTTAACGCCCTTATTTAAAAAAGCAAGCTCTTTCAACCGTTTGGATATTATGTCGTAGTTCCACTCTATCGTTTCGAAAACTTCTTTATCGGGCATAAAGTGCACTAACGTTCCTTTCTCGGAAGTCTTTTCGCCCGTATCGCGCAGCGGTCCCGTGGGAATACCGCATTGCCACTTCTTTTTAGCGGAATCGTACGTGCTTTTGAAGTTCATTTTATAAACTTTACCGCGATACACTTCCACGTCAAGCCAGGAAGAGAGCGCATTGGTTACCGACGCTCCCACGCCGTGCAGACCGCCCGAAAACGCGTAGTTCTCGTTATCGAATTTACCGCCTGCGTGGAGTTTGGTGAATATTATTTCCACGCCGCTCATTTTTACTTTTGTATTTACGTCCGTAGGCATTCCGCGCCCGTTATCGCGTACGGAAACAGAACCGTCTTTCCAGAGTTTGACGGTAATTTCATTCGCATATCCGTTCGCCGCTTCGTCTATGGAATTGTCTACTATTTCCCAAAGTATATGGTGCAACCCCTTTATTCCCGTCGAACCTATATACATTCCGGGACGTACGCGCACCGCTTCCAGACCCTCTAAAATCCTGAGGTCGTCGGCGTTGTAACTCTTTTCCGCCATAAATTATTCCTTTACCGTTTAAGCATATATTGTTGATTAAAACGTAAGAATTATACCATATATTGTAAAAAAAGTAAAGCGCAGAAATAAAATTTCTGCGCTTGCGTTATTACGTGTTTAAGGAACTCCCGTGTACCTCATCGGCTAATCATACCGCCTTTATATTTTCCTTCCGAGCGCGTGCGCCAATGAGCGGACTCGTTATACCGAGCAAACTTCCGTCATTCCGACATACCTCCGTTATCATGAGTGCGCGCGTCATTCCGAGGCTTGCCGATAAATCCGAAGTCTCGCTGTCGCTCGACATGAAATATGCGCCTTCCGACGCGAGGGCCCCTTCGCTTCGCTCAGGGTGACACCTTAAACGTACCAAGATAAAAAACCGCGGACTTTAAAAGTCCGCGGTTATAGTCACTCTACTTTGATTCCCCAGCAACGACGGCGCTTGGCAAGCTCCCGCTCGTAATTTTTCCAGAGATTCTGCACGTTGTCGTTTTCCTCGAGCTCGGGACCCGTTTCAAGGTACTTAACGCCGAGTTTGATGAGCCCGTTCAAACAGCTGTTCATAATCATAGCCACGGACCCTTTATTGTTGTGCGCTTTGGCAACGCCGATACTCATCATATCAGCCACTTCTATATGTTTCATCGCCCGCATATAGGGAATTATTCCGAAAGGAACAATATTTCCGCGCGATTTCTGCAAAACGTCCTTCATAGAGGGCATCATAAAACCGTACGATACGACTTTGTCGTTTTCGTCTTTTACGACTGCCGCAAGCTCGGGCACCAACGCCATATATATAGTATCCATTTCGCGTTTCTTCTGCTTCTCGCTGAGAGGACTTGTCCCGTACAAATCTTCGAAAGCCTCATCGAGAACGCCGAGACACTGCATTATGTATCCGGACAATTTTTCTTTATCGTGTTTGAGTAAATATTTTACGTCGACAAGCGAATACCCGTTCTTTTTTGCTATCATATCGCTGAGTTTCTGCAAACGCGCGTCGGGTTGTTCGGGAACTTTAATACGGTAACAATTCCAGTCCACAACTTTATATGCGCCGAGTTTTTGCATATGCTCCACATAGTAAGGATAGTTATATATCTCGATATACATACTGTCCTTATCGAAACCGTCTATAAGCATTCCCTCCTCGGCAAGGTCGGAAAACCCGATAGGTCCTATTATCTCCTCCATACCGAGTTCTTTCGCCCATTTCAAAAGCTCCGCAAAAAGCGCTTTCGTAACTTCGAAATCGTCTATAACGTCAAAGCGCGTGAACCTGAGCTGTTTTACGTTGAATTTCTCGTTTGCGCCTCTATGCCATATACCGGCAACTCTTCCGACGATTTTTCCGCCCTTATACGCAAGAAACATTTTACAGTCCGCAAAACGGAATGCGTCGTTTATTTCGGGGTCAAACTCCGCAAATTCGTCCATATAAAGATTCGGGCAGGCATATTTATTGCCCCTGTATAAATCTATAAAGAACTTGAAAAACTTTTTCTTGTCGCGACGGCTTGAAATTTGTTTAACCGTTATCATTTTCTTCTCCGTTTACTTTGAGTCCCCAACAACGTCTGCGCTTCGCAAGCTCGGGATTGAAGCTCTTCCAAAGGTTCTGGATATGCATATTGTCCTCGAGCATAGGACCCGTTTCGAGATATTTTACGCCCAGCTTATTCAGACCGACAAGACAATTATACATAATCATCGCAGCCGCGCCTTTATTTTTATGCTCTTTTGTTATGCCTATAGACATCATGTCGGCAACTTCCACTTTCTTCATAGCCTTCAGATAGGGAATAAAACCAAAAGGTATTATATGCCCTCTGCCCTTTTGCATAACTTCGTTTATGGAAGGCATCATAAAGCCGTACGCCACGACTTTATCGTCCTTTAATATTACCGCCGCAAGTTCGGGGATGAGCACCTGATAAATGGTATCCATCTCGCGTTTTTTCTGCTTTTCGTTTATGGGCGAAACACCGTAAAGCGGAGAATATGCCTCGTCTAAAATATCGAGACACTGCATAATATATCCGCTCAGCTTCTTTTTATCCTTTTTCAAAAGACTTTTTACGTCAAGCACGGTATAGCCGTTCTTTTCGGCTATTTTTTCGCTCAGCCTGCGAAGTCTTTCGTCGCGCTCGGGTACGGCAAAGCGGAAGCAGTGCCAGTCCACGACCTTATATGCTCCGAGCATCTCCATATGTTTGACGTAATAGGGATAGTTGTAAATCTCTATATAAGTGCTGTCCCTGTCAAAGCCGTCTATAAGCATCCCTTCTTCATTGAGGTCGGAAAAACTCATAGGTCCTATGATTTCTTCCATCCCCAGTTCTTTTGCCCATCTGAACAGTTCCGCAAAAAGCGCTTTCGTAACTTCGAAATCGTCTATAACGTCGAATCGCGTGAAGCGCAGTTGCTTATAGCCGAATTTCTCGTTGGCACCGCGGTGCCAGATGCCGGCAATTCTACCGGCGATTTTGCCGTCTTTGTATGCAAGAAACATTTTACAATCCGCAAAACGGAACGCGTCGTTTACTTTCGGGTCAAACTCGGCAAACTCGTCCATATACAGATTCGGGCAGGCAAACGGATTATCTTTATACAAGTCGATAAGAAACTTAAAGAACTTTTTCTTATCGCTTTTCGTCTTAATTTCTTTAACAGTTATCATTTTGTTTATTCAACGCCACAGGGCGGTTATCCGCTATAAATATTACGCCCAGAGTACCGGGGCCGCAGTGACTGCCTATTACGGGACCGACAGTCTGACGTATGATTTTCGCGTCTTTGCGAGCCGAAGATATAAGCTCGGCAAGTTCGTCGCCATCCTCCTTACAATCCGCGTCCACTACGTAAACAGGATATTCGGTAGCGGTGAGGTCTTTAATAACTTTATCGGCAAGCGCGCGAACCGCTTTCTTCCTGCCCATAACCTTTTCGAATACGCTGAGCCCGCCCTCTTCGTTAAAGGTAAGCATGGGCTTGATTTTCAGAAGCGTTCCGGCAACCGCAGACGTTGTCGAAAGCCTGCCGCCGCGTTTTAGGTGCATTAGGTCGTCCACGACAAAATAAAGACCGACGCGGTCGGTGAAATTATTCAAAAAAGCAATAATTTCTTCGTCGGAAGCGCCCTTGTTTTTAAGTTCTGCGGCGGCTTCTACCTGAATTCCCGCGCCAAGCGATATGGAATTCGTATTGAATACCGTACATTTTCTTTCGGGAAACTGTACTTTAAGTTCGTCAAGCGCTTTATTAAGCTGGTCGAAAGTGCCGCTCATTGCATGTGAAAAACTGACGTAGAGTACATCCTCGCCTTTTTCGAAATAGGGAGTAAGAATTTCTTTGTAATTTTCGGGGTTCAGCGCCATAGTCTTGGGAACGGCTCCGCCTCTTACAGCCGAATAAAATGCTTTGAAATCGGTATTCTCTCCCAAATCGTAATAGTATTCTTTTTCGTTATAACAATACGGCATCGAAATATAATCTATGCCGAGCTCTTTCAATCTGGTGTGCCACAATTCGCAATTGGAATCGCACAAAAAAACACTCATATTTCTCTCCTTGTAAAACATTTCGGTAAAAACACCGAGTTTTATTTTATCATAAAAATTTTGACTTGTCAATATTTAGCCGTACAAAATAGCCCTTGCCAGAGTCAGACAGAACCGAGCGCGTTTTTGAATTCCGCCTCGTCCATTATTCTGACACCGAGTTTTTTTGCCTTGTCTAACTTCGAACCCGCCGCCTCGCCGGCAATAACAAGCGTTGTTTTCGCCGTTACGGAACTTTGACATTCTCCGCCGTTTTCCTCGACAAGTTTTTGCGCCTCCGAACGCTTAAACCCCGACAAAGTGCC
>CATKEF010000073.1 GCA_949747905.1 uncultured Eubacteriales bacterium | reverse complement strand
TATAAAGAAATCCGCGACGGATGCCGCGGACTCGTTCAGCTTAATTTTATAGATTGTTTTTTGATGTCGGTCGGAGAAAAACCCATAACTTTCACGTAAGAACGGTAAAAAGTTGAATAATCGTCGAAACTGAACATTTCCGCCACAACACGCTTTTTTTCGCCGTTTAAAATCAGGCGATGTGCGGCAATAATCTTTTTTGCACGCACGTATTGCATAATGGGAATTTTCATGGCTTTCCTGAATTCGTTGCTTATGTAGCTCTTCGAAAAGTTGAAATTTTCCGCAAGGCTGTCGAGCGTAATCGGCTCGCGGATATTTTCGTCTATGTGTTTTACGAGTCTGTCGATTATGCCCGTGGACTGATTGAGCGCATGCGTCTGCGCATGGCAGAGCAGGACGAGCATTCGTACCGTTTCGCTGAGGAAAAGCGTATGCAGTTCGTCGTCCGAGTATTTGCCGAAATATGTATCGAATTCGTCGAAAACAACCGAGTACTTTTTCTGATTCGGAAAGAACGGACCCATTTCTTTTATTTTGTCGGCGAGAAATTCCGGCAAAACGTCGTTTGTGAATTTCAATACGTATCTTTCGTAGGTTGAACTGGAATTCACCATTGCAAAATGGTACATTCCCGACGGAATAACGACTATGTCGCCCTCCTGCAATTTTCTCACTTCGCCTTCGACGTTGTATAAAACGTCTCCCTTTATAAAATAAAGAATCTCGTTGAAATAATGCAGGTGCTTATAGTAGTTTTCCGTAGGTTTACTCGCGACGTCCAATTTGTGGGAAAAGTCCACGTTTTTGTACACGAAGTTGAACATATCTGTATTATAATGCAAATGTGCAAAAAATGCAATACCTTTGGGTAAAAAATGCAATTGAAATATTATGAAAAATGGTGTATCATATAATAAAATGATAAAAATTTACTGATTTTGGGAGGAAAAAACGTATGAGTTCGACAGAGAGCATTGCGGTAAACCGGGCCAAAGGCTGGCAGGTAGCGTTATTCCCGTTCAACAATGCGGCGACGAACATGTACTTTGCCTTTTATAACTATTTTGTTTATTGGGCAGTTCTCGCGCTTACGGGTAGCGTAGGCACCGCTATCGGCGGCGTGGTCGTTTCGAGCGTGCTTGCGATAGGTGTAAGTACGTTTGCAAGTCTTTTCGCGCCTTTGATGCGTGTATTCGACGGTATTACCGACCCCGTACTGGGCGGTATGATGGATAAGACGAGAACGAAACTCGGCAAATTCCGCCCGTTTATGATAATCGGAAACGTTATGCTTGCGGTTTCCGTTCTATTGATGATGTTTGTCTCCCGACTCGCGGGCGATATAATGTGGTTGCAGTGGGTCTTTTATATTGTCAGCTATATAATTTACGTCCTCGGCTACACTTGTCAGTGCGCGGTAACCAAAGCCGGTCAGACCTGTCTTACCAACGACCCCAAGCAGCGTTCGCAGTTCGTTATCTGGAATATGATTGGCATGATAGGCTCCATAGTTCTCGTAAACGTAATGGCGGGGGGGGGTCTCCCGAACGAGGCGCTCTGTCAGAAAGGTATGATTATCTATGAGGCGGGCGTTGACGCAGGCGGTATGACCGTCGCGGAAATAATTGCGGAACTCACCAAAAACAACGTCGATATTTCCAAATATTCAGACATGTTTGCAACTCTGAATGCGGATTCCACATACGTTTATCTCCGTGGAGCGGCGTACGGTTCTCAGTTCTACGACATCATGGTTCCTTTCGTAATCGGCGTTTCCGCAATTTACACGGTTATGGCAGTTGCTGCAATCTGGGAAAAGGATAAACCTCAGTTCTGGGGAGTTGCCGGCGAACCTGCAAAAATCAAAGATTATATAGGTATCATCAAAGAAAACAAGGAAATACGTTGGCTTGTGCTATCGTCCGGTTTAAACAAACTTGCTTCCACCGTCGCAACCAGCGGCGCCGTAGCTTTTCTTCTTTACGGATGTCTGATGGGCGATTACAACGGATTGTATATTCCCTTCTATGCGCTTTGCTTCGTGTTTATGGGCGCGTTTTTTCTCTGGGGCTCGAAAACCGCGGGAAGAAAGGGACAAAAACGCGGCGTGGCTCAGTTTACGATGTTTGCATTCCTGTTCTATATCGGCGTGCTGATTATGCTTTGCATATACGACCCAGCAAATGCCGCGACTCATCTTTCGCTGTTCTCTATGGACGGAGGCTTCCACCTTACCATAAACGCATATACGATATTCTTTATAATACTCTACGGCTGCGGCTACGGCGCGTTCAACTGTTGCGATAACCTGACCATTCCCATGGTTGCGGACTGCACGGACTATGAAACGTACCGTTCGGGTAAATACGTTCCCGGCATAATGGGCACCATTTTCTCGCTTGTGGATAAACTAATATCCTCGTTGCAGACTCTTTTGCTTCAGTTATTCATAGTTGTGCTTGTGCCCGGACTCAATGCGCTTCCCGGTGAGAGCACGCCTTATATGGACGGAATGCAGCTTTCCTGTATAATCTGTTTCTGTGTTCTTCCCATGCTTGCCTGGGCGATAACGACTTTCTGTATGACGAGATATGGACTGTCGGGAAAGAAATTGCAGGAAGTTCAGGCTGTAAATGCGGTCAGAAAAGCCGCGGTTAACGGCGGAATGACCATGGAGGAGGCTATGCGCACGTGGCAGACAATCGACCAGGTTCCCGATATGTTCGTGCTCAAACATAAACCCCGTATAAATAAAAAGACCGGAGAAGTCATCGTCGAAAAAGAAAATTTCCTCGATAAGATATACAATAAGATTTTCACCAAACGCGAAACGGTATCAGGCGAGCCGTCATCCAATGCCGTAGATATTCCCGAAGAATTCAGAACGGAAGAAATCAGGGGACTTTATGAGAATATCGGTAAAGGCGACGTTTCGGAGACGGTAGCGGCTCCCGCGGAAGTTGAAACGGATAAATCTCAGACTACCGAAACTACGGACGGAGAATAATCTTCGGTTCGGAGTTGTGTAAATTCCTTCTTGAAAAATCACGTCGGAGCTTAAGCTCCGACGTGATTTTTATGTTGATTTATAAGACTCCTCGCTGCGCTCGGGGTGACAAAATAACAAAACCGGGATGACGTGTGGTTTCCAAGATGACACGCTATAAAAACTTATGATGACGCGAGACGTCCAGGACTAACTTGACGCGCAATTCGAGACTTGTAATTCCGCGCTCCTTTTGTTATTCCGAAGCGTAGCCGAGGAAACATATTTTACCCGTCATTCTGAGTGGCGGGAGGAATCTTATGTTTTTTGTTTCATGTCTTTATGGGTTATAGTTGTTTTTGCGTAGAGAGGGACGGGGGTGTTTAACTGTGTTAAACATGACTTGCGAGAAGCGTTAAACATGACATGTTGTCATTCCGAAGCGTAGTCGAGAAATCTTGTAAAAAACAAAAGCCCTGCCTTCTTTTGAAGACAGGGCCTTGCATCGATTTGTCAAACGCCGCGGTAAGCGGAGAAGCCTCCGTCAATCGGAAGGACTACGCCTGTAATGAAGCCTGCGGCTTCTTCGCTGATTAAAAACAGCGTGGCTCCGATAATTTCCTCCGTTTCGCCGAAACGGCTCATTGGAGTCGCCGCAAGTATTTTGCCCGTGCGCGCGGTGGGAGTTCCGTCCTCGTTCCAAAGCAACGCTTTGTTTTGGGCGGTGGACAGGAAGCCGGGCGCGATTGCGTTTACGCGCACTCCGACTTTGGAGAAGTGCACCGCAAGCCACTGCGTGAAGTTGGAAATAGCCGCTTTCGCCGCCGAATATGCGGGAATTTTGGTGAGCGGAGTGAATGCGTTCATTGAAGAAATATTCAGAATATTGCAACCGCCGCGCTCTACCATGTCGCGTGCAAATTCCTGCGAGGGAAGGAAGGTTCCCATAAAGTTGAGACCGAATACGAATTCCATTCCTTCGCGGTCGAGACCGAAGAAAGTAGTCATCTCTTCCTTGTTCACGTCTCCGGGATTATAGTATTCCATATCGGTATTTGCGCGCGCGTTATTTCCGCCCGCACCGTTTATAAGGATGTCGCATTTGCCCAAATCTTTTAAAATTTCCGCATGGCAGTCCGCAAGTGATTGTTTGTCAAGTACGTTTGCGGTATATCCTCTGGCTATACCGCCCTCTTTTATTATTTCTTCCGCGTGCGCCTGCGCTCTCTCTTTGTTGAGGTCTAAAAGGGCGACTTTGGCGCCCGCCGCCGCGATTGCTTTTGCGAGGGTGGAGCAGATAACGCCGCCCGCGCCCGTGATTACCGCAACTTTGTCTTTGAGGTTTACATTTAAAGGTAATTTCATTTTTCGTCTCCTTGATGATTGAAAGAAAGGAATTATCGGTTCCCGTATTTTTCTATGGCTTCGAATAAGCCGTTTATATAAGCCGAACCCAGCGCTCTGTCGAACAGTCCGTATCCGGGTTTGCCGTCTTCGCCCCAGATATTTCTGCCATGGTCGGGACGGACGTAACCGTCAAAACCGTTTTTAACGAGCGCACGAACTATTGCCGCCATGTCGAGACTGCCGTCCGCCGACAGATGCCCGGTTTCCGCGAACGAATCGGTATCGTCGGTGTACAGTACGTTTCTCAGATGCGCGAAATATATTCTGCCCTGAGCCGCGTATTTGCCCGCCATATGAACGAGGTCGTTGCCTCTGCCCGCGCCGAATGAGCCGGTGCAGAACGTAAGCCCGTTTGCCTTCGAGGGCACGGCGGCGAACAGCGCGTCCAAATCGCTTTCGTTCGAAATGATTCTAGGCAGTCCGAACACGTCCCAAGGGGGGTCGTCGGGATGAATCGCCATATTGACTCCGCACTCTTCGCAGACGGGTATGACTTTGTTGAGGAAATAAACAAGGTTGGAGAAAAGTTTTTCGTGGGAAACTCCCGCATATTCGGCAAGAAGCTGTTTCAGTTCGGCGGGGGAGTAGCTTTCGTCCCAGCCGGGAAGATGCAGCTCGTCGGGATTGACTTTCAAAAAGTCCTCATGCGAGTAAGCAAGCGAATTAGAGCCGTCCGGGTTCTGATGTTTCAGCGTGGTGCGCAGCCAGTCGAATACGGGCATAAAGTTGTAACACACGCATTTTACGCCCGCCGCCGCGACGGCGCGGATATTGTGAATATAATTTTCGATATATTTGTCGCGCGTCGGTTTGCCGAGTTTTATATCCTCGTGCACAGGAATGCTTTCCACAACCTCGAATTGCAGTCCGGCGGCATTGGCGAGAGATTTTAAGCGTTCAAGCGAGGACGCCTTCCATTTTTCGCCCACGGGGACGTCGTAAACTGCGGTAACGACGCCCGAAGTCGCGGGAATCTGTTTTATATAGTCCAATTTGATACTGTCGTCTTCGCCGTACCAGCGGAAAGTCAGTTTCATTTGTTTTCCCCTCCCGGAAAATTTTATTTCATAACTATATTATACCACATTATTTTTTTTTAAACAATTGTAGATTTTTCTGAGTTTGATTGCAAAAATAACTGTATTTATTTTTCCGCTGTGTTATAATGTAAAAACGAGGGGGTGAAGAGGTGAATTATGACCATACATCACGATAAACTTGCATACGGCAAACTTGCGCCCCAAAGCGAAGAACTTTCCGAAGAGAAGCTCGCGGCAATGCTGAAAGCTCTGTCGGAAGAAGAGGACAACGAGGATACCGAAGAAAAAAACGGAGAGAAAAAAGGTGAAAGGAAGGCTTAAAAAACTTTTTACGCCGCTCGACTTGCGGCAGGGCAAAGAATGGAAAGCCCTGTTGCTGTTTTCTCTGCCCATTATTTTTTCGTATCTTTTACAGCAGGTGTATACTATAAGCGACGCGGCGATTTGCGGACAGACGCTTTCGGCGGACGAAGTAGCGGGCGTGAACGACGTCTCTCCGCTGCTGTTTATATTCTTACAGTTTGCTTTCGGATGCACGGCGGGTTTTTCCGTCGTTACTTCGGGACGGTTGGGTAACGGCGACGCCGCAGGCGTGCGCCGTTCCTTTGCATCGCAGATAATTCTGAGCTCGGGCATAGCGATAATTCTGACGGCGGTTTCTCTGTGTTCGCTGAAACCTATGTTGGCGTGGTTGCACGTGACTCCCGAAAACGAAGGGGTATTCAATGCGGCGTACGGGTATTGCTTTGTTATTTTCTGCGGTATCTCGGCTCAGATGTTCTATAATTTCGTTTGTTCCGTGCTGCGCAGCGTGGGCGATTCGGTCACCCCGCTTGTGTTTCTTTTCTTATCTACCGTTCTCAACGTGGGGCTCGACCTTCTGTTCATCGTGGTTTTCAACTGGGGCGTTCTCGGCGCGGCGGGCGCCACGGTGGCGGCGCAGCTTTTAAGCACCGTAGCTTGTTTTATCTATACTTTTTTAAAATACGAAAATCTCAGACTCAGCCGCGAAGATTTTAAAATGAGTTTTACGGAGGCTAAGGCGCACCTTGCGCAGGGACTTCCGCTCGGGTTGCAGTTTTCCGTGCTCGCGATAGGCATAATAGTCATGCAGAGCGAGCTCGTGCGTTTCGATTTGACTCCCGCGGGGACTATGGTCGCGGGCAATCCCGCTCAGAACGGCTACGGCGCGGCGTGTAAACTGGGAAATCTTTTAACGTGTCCTATGAACGCGCTGGGCGCGGGGCTTGTAAGTTTCGTCGCTCAGAACTACGGCGCGGGGGAGTACGACAGAATAAGGCGCGGCACTTTGCAGGGTACTTTGATTTTGTTTATTATGTACGTTTTTCTGGGCGGTATGGGTTTGCTTCTGACGATAAACGGCGCCTATCAGTACATATTTTTAAGTCCCGACAAAATCACGGAGCAGTCCGTTGCTTTCGGCAACAATTATTTGTATGTCGCCGCATCGAGCTATTTTCTGCTCGGGCTGCTCTTTATTTGGAGAAGCGCGGCGCAGGGCGTAGAAAAGCCGCTTTTCACTTTTCTCGTCGGCGTTGCGGAATTGCTCGCGAGAATTTTTATATGTCTGTTTCTGCCCTCGGCGGTCAACGGCGGACCGATTTATTCCGACGCTTCCACGGCGGCGTATTTTGCGTTGTGCATAGCCGACCCTATAGCCTGGCTTGCGTCAGTGTTGGTGCTTTCTTATCCGCTGATTAAATACGTGATACTCCAAAGGTACGATAAAAAGCCCGAATAAATCGGGCATATGTGCGGGTTAACAGCAATAAACCGAGTTGCAAAAAAACGGCGGGGGCTTTTAACGCCCGCCGTTTTCAAAGAAGTCCCGATACGGCTTTTTTCCAGCCTTCGAGAAGCATATACCGCGTTTGTTGCGACATATTCGGGGAGTAAACCTTGTCCGCGGTGACCGTTTGCCGCAATTGGTCGATGTCGGTCCAGTATCCCGAACTCAGTCCCGCAAGAAACGCCGCGCCGAGTGCGGTCGTTTCCGTCACCGAGGGACGGACGACTTCGCAGTCGAGAATATCCGCCTGAAACCGCATAAGAAAACCGTTTGCGCTGGCGCCGCCGTCCACCGCCAGTCTGCCGAGTTTTATGCCCGAATCTTTCTCCATCGCCTTGACCACGTCGTAGACCTGATAAGCTATGCCTTCGAGCGTTGCCCGCACTATATGCCCGCGCGAAGTACCGCGGGTAATGCCGCAGATGGTGCCGCGCGCTTCGGCTTTCCAGTACGGCGCGCCCAGTCCCGTAAAGGCGGGAACGACGTAAACGCCGCCGTTATCGGGAACGCTTTCCGCCGCGCTTTCGCTTTCCGCCGCGGCGGAAATGAGTCCCGGTCCGTCCCGCAGCCATTGCACGGCGGCGCCGCCTACGAAGACGGAACCTTCAAGTACGTAGTCGGGTCTGCCGTCCACGCACGCCGCAAGGGTAGTGATGAGTCCGTTCTGACTTTTCACGGCTTTTCTTCCGGTGTTCATAAGAAGGAAACATCCGGTGCCGTAAGTGTTTTTAACGTCGCCTTTTTCGGTGCATAGCTGTCCGAAAAGCGCCGCCTGCTGGTCGCCCGCCACTCCGCATACGGGCACGGCGGCGCCGAAAATTTCCTTGTCGGTCTCGCCGAAACGGTGCCCGCACGGATAAACATGCGGAAGCATAGCCTCGGGGATATCGAACAGCCTCAGAAGTTCTTCGTCCCAGTCGAGGGTATGAATGTTGAAAAGCATTGTCCGCGCGGCGTTGGTGTAATCGGTTGCAAAAGTTTTTCCGCCCGTCAGATAGCTTATAAGAAATGCGTCCACAGTCCCGAAAGCGAGTTCTCCTCTTTCGGCGCGTTCTCTGGCGCCTTCGACGTTATCCAGTATCCATTTTATTTTCGTGGCGGAAAAATAGGCGTCGGGGACAAGCCCCGTCTTGTTGTATATTTTTTCCGCAAAGCCCTCGCGGCGCAGTTTCTCGCAGTAATCGGCTGTTCTGCGGCATTGCCATACGATGGCGTTGCACACGGGCTCGCCCGTGGTTTTGTCCCAGACAAGCGTGGTCTCGCGCTGGTTTGTTATGCCGATTGCCGCAATGTCGTCCGCAGTTAATTCCGCCGATAAAAGGGCGTTCGCGATAACCGTTTTCACTGATTCGATAATTTCTACGGGCGAATGTTCCACCCAGCCGGGGCGGGGATAAATCTGTCCGAGTTCTCTTTGCGCGGAGGAGACTTCGCGCCCTTTTTTATTGAATATAATCGCGCGCGAGCTTGTGGTTCCTTGGTCTATTGCAAGTATGTATTTCATAATTTTTCCCCGGTAAAAAGTAGTAGGCGGTAACATTATAACAGCTTTATCGGTTTTTTTCAATGCGGAAAATAAAAATTATGTCAAAAAGTCCGAAAAAGTGTTGACAAGCCGTATCGGGTGTGTTAAACTTTACAAGCACTCGCATGGGGGTGTAATTTTTTTGTACGGAGTTTTTCCAAATGGCTAAGAAGGCAGACGTAAGAACCAAGATAACGTTCGAATGTACCGAGTGCAAGCACCGCAATTACGACAGTTATAAGAATAAGCGCAACGACCCCGACAGGCTTACGATTTCCAAATACTGTCCGTTCTGCAAAAAACACACGGAACATAAAGAGAGTAAATAAGTTTTCCATCGTGCGCACCGTACCGTTTTTGCGCGACTTTCTTTCGGCGAACGGACGGTTATGCTACGGTAAATTACGGACGGCGTCCGTTGATACGTCGTTTCGCGCGTTGTGCGGGACAGACAGATTTATATAAGGGGCTTTGTATGGCAAATCCTAAAACCGATAATACCAAAAAACCCGGATTCTTCGTAAGAATGGGCAGAAAGTTCAAGGAAATTTTTTCCGAACTCAAGAGGGTTACGTGGCCTACGTTTCCCAAGGTACTCAGGGGAACTTGCGTCGTCCTCGTGGTAGTTCTCGCATTCCTGGTTGTGGTGACCGGGATAAACTACGGTTTACAGGCGCTTTTGAATTTAATAACGGGTATCGGAGCGTAAAGTATGGCAACAATGGTAGCTGATACCGAAAACCCCTGCTGGTACATTCTTCATACCTATTCGGGATACGAATTCATGGTAAAAGACAGCCTTCAAAGGCTGATAGAAAACAACAATTTGCAGGAAATGATTTTCGACGTCAAAATTCCCATGGAACAGACGATTGAAGAAAAGAACGGCAAGCGCAAGGTTGTCGAGCGCAAGTTGCTGCCCTGCTACGTTTTCATAAAAATGATTTATTCCAACCAGTTGTGGTACTGGGTAACGAATACAAGGGGCGTTACCGGTTTCGTAGGACCTCAGGGTCGTCCCATTCCCATGAAGGAAGCGGAGATTCGCAAAATGCGTCTCGAAGACGTCGTGTCCGACGTCGATTTTGTTGTGGGAGATAAGGTTACGGTCGATTCCGGACCTCTTCTCGGCTTCGAGGGTACAATTACCGAACTCAACGACACGGCGCAGAAAGCCAAAGTCAACATTCAGATGTTCGGAAGAAATACCGACGTCGAAGTGGAATATATCCAGATTAAGAAAATCGACGGCTGAAAAGCGGTTGTTTTCAAAATCGTGCTTTCGGCGTTTTGTCGCCCGCTATCCGCGTTTCTTATGTCCCCGTGAGCGACAGCGAAGGGGCTGATTCCTCGGCAAGCCTCGGAATGACGGAGCAGTGTCGCGCAAGCGAAACGGGCACCGTCATGTTGAGCGCAAGCGAAACACCTAGGTAAGCCTCGGAATGACGTAAAGCGTATCGGAACGAAAGGTCGATATATTAAAAATTAATTTATAATGTTAAATTCGGAGCGGAGGATAACACCGTTCCGTGATTGTGGGAGAATACGTTAAATCTTTTTATGGCGTGTTCGTAATAACCACATCGGAGGATATTTAAAATGGCAAAAAAGATTACTGCGGTTGTAAAATTGCAGCTCCCCGCCGGTAAAGCAACTCCCGCGCCGCCCGTAGGTTCTACGCTCGGCCCTCACGGTATCAATATACCCGGCTTTACCAAGGAGTTCAACGCCAAAACGGCGGCTCAGGCAGGACTTATTATTCCCTGCGTAGTCACCATTTATCAGGACAGAAGTTTCACGTTCATTCTCAAAACGCCCCCCACACCCGTGCTTATCAAAAAAGCGCTCGGTCTGGAAACGGCGAGCGCTCGTCCCAACAGAGACAAAGTCGGCAAGCTGACGAAAGCGCAGGTTGAGGAAATCGCAAAGACCAAAATGCCCGATTTGAACTGCACCGATTTGGAAGCGGCTATGAGCATGGTTAAAGGCACGGCGCGCTCCATGGGCGTTACGGTAGAGGAATAAGGAGGGACGAAATATGAAACTTGCTAAAAAGTATTCCGAAAGCATCAAGTCATACGACCGTTCCAAGTCATACGACCTCGGCGAAGCTACAAAGATTGTTCTTGACACGGCAAAAGCTAAATTCGACGAAACCATAGAACTCCACGTACGTCTGGGTGTAGACCCCCGTCAGGCAGACCAGCAGGTCCGCGGTGTTTTGGTTCTTCCCAACGGTACCGGTAAGACGAAGAAAGTTCTCGTTATAGCAAAAGGCGACAAGGCGGACGCGGCGACTGCGGCGGGCGCGGATTACGTCGGCGCGGAAGAGACCATTCAGCGCATACAGAAAGATAACTGGTTTGATTTCGACGTTATGATTACCACCCCCGATATGATGGGTATGGTAGGACGTATCGGTCGTATCCTCGGACCCAAGGGACTTATGCCCAACCCCAAGAGCGGAACGGTAACCATGGACGTTGCCAAAGCCGTCAAGGAAGTTAAAGCAGGTAAAGTGGAATACCGTCTCGACAAAACGGCGATAATTCACGTTCCCATCGGCAAGAAGTCTTTCGGACCCGAGAAAATAGTCGAAAACTTCAATGCGCTTATGGATGCGATTGTCAAGGCAAAACCCGCTGCGGCAAAGGGACAGTATATAAAGAGCGTTACTCTTACTGCCACCATGGGTCCCGGCGTACGCGTGACTTACAACAAAGGTTAATTCTTAAATAAACGTTGCAAAACGTTGTCGCGTCGCTCGTTTTTCTGAATTTTATCGATGACGATTTCCCGAATACGGCGTAAAAACGGTTGACAGGGAAATCTTGAAAAAGTATAATAACGAAGTAAAAATATTTGTTGCCATAGAAAGCGGGTGCTTACGCTCAATATCCCGCCGAGGTTGCAGGAATAAAGATTTTCGGCGCGTTATGCGCTTAAACTTCCTGTGCCGTTGGCGCAGGAAGTATTTTTTACCCGAATATTTTAAAGGAGGTAATAATTTGTCAGCTAATTTCGAAGCTAAAAAAGCAGTGGTTCAGGAAATCACCGAAAAAATCAAGGCGTCCAAGTCGGTTGTGTTCGTTGATTACAACAAACTTACCGTCAAGGAAGTTTCCGAACTGAGAAACAAATGTAAACAGGCTGATTGCGAGTACAAGGTTTACAAGAACACTCTCGTGAGAAAAGCGCTTAACGATTTGGGCTTTAAAGATTTCGACGCAGACTTAAACGGTCCTACGGCGGTTGCTTTCGGCGCGGATGAAACCACGGCGGCGAAAGTAATGGTTGCGGCGGCGAAAGACTACGACCAGAAAATCACTTTGAAGAGCGCGTTCGTCGACAATTCCTATGTGGACAAAGCGGGCGTAAAAGCTCTTGCGTCCATGCCCTCGAGAGAGGAACTCGTTGCGAAAATGCTTGGCTCGATGCAGGCGCCCATGTCGAATTTCGCAGGCGTACTCAACAATCTCGTTGCGGGAATCGTGCGTGTGCTTAACGGCATAGCTCAGCAGAAAGGTTGATTCGTTCGCCAAAGGCGTATGTTTTCAATCTTATCAACGTCGTTTCGGGCTTGCGGGTTATCCGGAAAGATATTCCGCTTACGCTCAACATGACGAAGAAAGCTCACATGACGAGCGGGAGCGCTCAACGTGACATATAGGACTCCGAGGTGTTTCGCTTGCGCTCAACATGACGGTGCCCGCTTAGCTTGCGCGACACTGCTCCGTCATTCCGAGGCTTGCCGAGGAAACTAATCAGACAAAAACAAAAGGCGGGCGTTGCCTGAAAGCGCAAAATAAAATAAATTATAATAAATAAAAAACAGGAGATTTAATAAAATGGCAGACGTTAAAAAGTATATTGACGAAATCAAAAATATGACCGTTCTTGAATTGAACGAGCTTGTAAAAGCACTTGAAGAGGAGTTCGGCGTAAGCGCGGCGGCTCCCGTAGCAGTAGCGGCGGCTCCTGCGGCAGGCGCGGCGGCTCCCGCAGCGGCAGCTGAAGAAAAGACCGAATTCAACGTAGTCCTCAAGGACGCCGGCGCTAAGAAAATCGACGTTATCAAAGTAGTTCGCGCGTTCACGGGTCTCGGACTTGTAGAAGCAAAGACCGCAGTCGAAAAGGGCGGCGTTCTCAAAGAGAATGTGGCTAAGGAAGATGCAGAAAAAATCGTTGCCGACCTCAAAGCTGCAGGCGCAACCGCGGTTATGGAGTAATTTCTCTCATAAATAATCAAACCGTGCCCTTTTCGGGCACGGTTTTTTATTTTTGTATGGCGAAATCAAAAATTATTCGTGAATTTTCGCGCCGTCAAATCAAAACGCTTGACGAACAGGGCATTTAAAAGTAAAATAGAGAGGTATATTTGTAAAAAAGGCTGAAAAAATTATGTCGATAAGTAAATTCAGAAAATTTATAATAGGTTCGGCGCTTGCCGCCGTCGTCGCTTTTTCCGCGGCGACTTCGGCTTGCGGACTGGAAACCGCGCATCCCAAGGCGAAAATAACTTACGAGTTCAACAATAAAGAGTACGTTATGGAATATACTCTTTACAGAAATATGTATCCCAATACCGTAAGACATTTCATCGAGCTTGCAGACGAAGGTTTCTACGACAATACAATCGTTCACAATTATACCAACGACTGGTATGCGGGCGGATACGGTTACGACGCGGACGAATATTCCGCTAAAATAGGAAACCCGGCTGCAATGAGCGAGTATTTTTCGGAATTCAGCAAAGAGGATGATTATCTCGGCTTGTTCAACGCGGGCAAACTGACCCCTTCCGTATACGGCAACGTCGTTTACGAAGGAGAAAAACAGAAAGTTTCCGATGAGGACAAACTCCCCACTCTTATAGGCGAATTCAAAAACAACATACAGCAGACTATAGAGAACGGCGCTCTTTCCGCCGAATTCGGCGCTCTCAAAATGTATTATTACGCAAAAGAGACTGAGAAAAAAGTTTACGTCACCCCTACGGGAGACCAGGTTATCGGCGCCGACTATAAGAACAACAGCGCAACTTCGCTGTTCTCGGTGCAGACGGCGTCGTCAACTTCTCTCAATGCAAGCAGTTATTGCGTTTTCGCGCGTCTGGACGACGTTTCGGCATTCAACGACTTCCTCGACGATATAAAAGAGTATCTCGAAGACCATGACGACGTTATCCGCGTAACGGTGAACGTTGACAACAACGAGAACTTTTCCGACAAGGATGCCGACAAGGCAATGCAGCAGGTGTTCTCGGTTATGGTTACGCCGCTGATTATCAAGCAGGTAAAAATAACCAAATATTGATTTAAAAGAGTCTATACCGCCGACGGATGTCCGTCGGCGGTATTTTAATTACTATTTTTGTCAAACCGCTTGATTTTGCCGTGCATTTGTTATACAATTATAAAAAACGAAAGGTGAAGTTTTATGGAATGGTTGCAGGAAGTAATGTTTGTATTGCCCAACTGGGCGTGGCTTGCAATAGCCGTCGCGGTTGTTTTGTTGGTTATAATTATAATAGTGGTCTGCGTTTCCCGCGGTAAAAAGAAAAAAGCTGCGGAAAATCAAAGCGAAAAAACCGAAGCCGAGCCGATAAAGGAAGAAGCGGCGTCGACAACCGCGCCTGTGGAGCCCGTGAAAGAGGAAAAGGCGGAACCTGTAAAAGAGGAGCCCGCGGTTGTAGAGAAAAAGCCTACGGCGAAACCCGCAGCCAAAAAAGAAGCGGCGAAACCCGCAGTAACCAAGTCTGCGGCAAACAGCGACAATAAGGTTTATCACATTTCCAAACGCAAGGACGACGGAAAATGGCAGATAAAAATCGGCGGCGGCGCAAAGGCGATAAAGCTGTTCGATACTCAGGCGGCGGCGATAGAGTACGCAAAGACGCTTGCCGATAATCAGGACGCGCGCATTATGATACATAAAGAGGACGGCTCGTTCAGAAAACTTACATATAAAAAATAATTATATGCGGTGGAACTTCGTGTGTTCCGCCGCAAAGCGTTTGTAAAGGCAAAAACGCGGTTATAAATATAAATAAAATAAAAATATTCGGAGTGTGACGGTATGACTAAGATAGACGTATTTTCCGGTTTTTTGGGCGCCGGCAAGACGACGCTTATCAAGAAACTGATAAAAGAGGCTTACGTCGGTGAGAAAATCGTGTTGATTGAGAACGAATTCGGCGAAATCGGCGTTGACGGAGGATTCCTTGCCGAAGCGGGCGTCAAGATTAACGAACTCAATTCGGGCTGCATATGCTGTTCGCTCGTTGGCGATTTTGCCGCGGCGCTTAAAAAGGTGTATGAGGAGTACACGCCCGACAGGATAATAATCGAGCCGTCGGGAGTGGGTAAACTTTCGGACGTTCTGCGCGCAATCGAGAGCGCGGAGTTGGAGAATTGCGAAATAAATACTTTTTCCGCGGTTGTGGACGCTGCGAAATGTATAATGTATATGAAAAACTTCGGCGAGTTTTTCAACGACCAGATTGAAACGGCGGAATGCATAGTTTTCAGTCATTCGGATAAGGCGGGCGAGGAGAAACTCAAAAACGCAGTGGAGCTTGTCCGCGGGCGCAACGCAAAGGCGACCATAGTGACCACGCCGTGGAACGAACTTTCGGGCAAGGAGATTCTTGCGGCAATGGAGCATGCGTCGACGCTCGAGGGCGAATTGAGGAAACTCGGAAAAGAACATGAACACGGTCACGGGCATTGCTGTCATCATCACGACGGCGAAGAGCACGAGCACGGACACTGTCGCCACCATGAAGAAGAGCACGAGCACGGGCATTGCTGCCACGGGCATGAGGAGCATAAAGAGCACGGACATTGCTGCCACGAGCACGAACACAAGCACGAGCACGGTCATCACGCGGACGAAGTATTTGCGAGCTGGGGAGTGGAAACGGGCAAAAAGTTTGAAAGAGCCGAACTCGAAAAGGCGCTTGTCGCGCTCTCCGACGAGGAAAAGTACGGCGTAGTTTTGCGTGCCAAGGGCATAGTTCCCTGTACTGACGGCAAGTGGCTGCATTTCGATTATATTCCTGGTGAGAGCGACGTGCGCGAAGGCGCTGCGGCGTACACGGGCAGGCTTTGCGTAATCGGCAGCAAACTTTGCGAGGAAAAACTTGCGTTGCTTTTCGGAGTGTGATTGACAAAGATTCCTCGGCTAAGCCTCGGAATGACATAAAGGGGCGCAATGATAATAATTGCTCGGAATGACGTAACGGGTCGGAATGAAACAGACAGCGCGGAAGGACAGCCTTATTTCATCCTGACGCCCGTTTTTGCCGCCCCGCTTTTTTCCGTCGACCGTCCTTTTTCTGTCATTCGGTCTTTATTCGTCGCCGGTCTATTCTGTCGCCCCGTCTTTTCTGTCGCCCCGAGCGGAGCGAGGGGCTTGAAATCATTTTCGTTTAAGAAAAACGCAACAAAAAATCATCGGTAGTATTATGAACGAAATATCTGTTTATTTTTTTCTCGGCTTTTTGGAGTCGGGGAAAACCAAATTCATACAGGAAACACTAGAAGACCCGAGAATGGAGAACGGCGAGCGCACAATGCTGCTTGTCTGCGAGGACGGCGAAGAGGAATATCAGCCCGAACGCTTCAAAGTTAAAAACGTTGTAAAAATAACTCTTGAAAGTCCGGATGAGCTCAACCTTGAAAATCTTCAGAGTCTTACTAAAAAACATAAACCCGACCGCGTGATTGTGGAGTATAACGGAACCTGGCTTTTACAGCAGTTTTTCGAGGCTATGCCCGAAAACTGGGTTATAAATCAGATGATGACTTTTTTCGACGCGACGACCTTTATAAATTATAACGCCAATATGCGCCAACTAGTGTTCGATAAGGTGCAGATGACGCAGATGGTCGTTTTCAACCGTTTCAAAGGGGAGTTCGAAAAACTCGATTTTCACAAAATCGTGCGGGGAATATCCCGCCGTCCCGATATTGTCTACGAATATATCGGCGGTAAAACGGAATTCGACGAAATAGAGGACCCGTTGCCGTTCGACGTCAATGCTCCGGTTATTGAGATAGAGGACAGAGATTTTGCCTGGTTTTACCGTGATATGGCGGAGAAAACGTCTGAGTATATAGGTAAAACGGTGCGTTTTAAAGGCATGGCGGCGGTTTCGGGTAGAGTTCCGAAAGGTTTTATCGTACTCGGAAGGCATATTATGACCTGTTGCGAAGCCGATATTGCGTACGACGGTTTTGCCGTCAAAACGGAAGGACTTATAAAAAACGTGAAAACGCGCGACTGGCTCAGAATTACGGCAAAAATAAGGATGGAATATAACGACGTTTACCGTTCGCAGGGGCCCGTTCTTATCGCGGAAAGCATAGAACCCGCCGAGCCGCCCGAAGAGATTGTCGTAACTTATTATTAAATATAAAAAATGTCAGCCCTGCGGAACTTGAAAGTTCCGCAGGGCTTTTGTTTTTTGTTCTTCGCTGTCACTCGGAACGACAAAACGCGCTCGGAACGACGCGTCGACTTGTCACCTCGAGTTATCTTTTGTCACCCCGAGCGGAGCGAGGGGCTTTTGTAAAAAATTTTACGGAAAATTCGGTTTGCCTATTGAAAGTAGGCTTTTCTTATATTATAATATAAACATAAACGCCGTTTTCGGCGCGATAAGGGGACTTAAAATGAATATTACGGCAAAAGACATCAGAAACATTGCCGTCATCGGGCATAGCGGAGAGGGAAAAACTACCCTTTGCGAAGCAATGCTCTTCAACGGCGGCGTAACGGACAGAATGGGCAAGGTCGACGACGGGACTGCGTTTTTGGACTTTGACGAACTGGAAAGAGCTAAAAAACTTTCCATATACGCTTCGGTAGCTTATCTTACCTGGAAGGGTCTTAAAATAAATTTAATAGACCTGCCCGGTTTTTATGATTTCGAGGGCGAACGCCACGAGGGGCTTGCCGCCTGCGGCGGAGCCGTACTGGTAATAGGTGCGAACGGAGTTCTTCCCATCGGCGCGGAGAGCGTTGTCGAATACTGTCTCAGACTCGGTAAACCGCTTATAATTTTCATAAACGGAATGGATAAAGCCAATGCCGACTATGCGGGTACGGTGAACGCGCTTAAAGAAAAATACGCGGGCAAACTCGCGCCCATTCAGCTTCCGGTTATTGCAGACGGAAAGATGACCGGTTATATCAACGCAATTCAGGAGAGGGCTTATAAGTTCTCCACGCAGGGACCGCAGGAGATTTCCATTCCCGATGAGCTCAAAGGACAGCTTTCCGAAATGCAGGCGAGTCTTACGGAAACCGCGGCGGAAAACGACGAAATTCTGCTAGATAAATATTTCAGCGACGGCGTTCTTTCCAAAGATGAAGTAATTCACGGAATAAGAAAAGGCATTGCGACGGGCAGCGTAATTCCAGTAATGGCGGGCAGTGCGCTGCAAAACCGCGGCGTTATCAATCTTCTGGACGAAATCGTGCGCTATATGCCCAATGCGGACGAGCGAAGAAATACCCTTGCAACCGACCTTAACGCGGATGAAATAATCAACGTTCCGCGCGATGAAAACGCGCCTTTTGCCGCGCAGGTGTTCAAAACTACTTACGACCCGTATACGGGTAAGCTCAATTATATAAAAATATATCGCGGTAAACTTAAATCGGGCGATACGGTTTTTAACGCCGATACCGGCAAAGAGGAGAGAATAGGTCAGATTTTCATGCTGAGGGGCAAGAAAACCGAACTTGTTTCCGAACTTACCGCGGGCGACATAGGCGCGGTGAACAAACTTGCCGCGACTGACACAAACAACACTCTCTGCGCGCAGGGAACTGCGATTAAGTTCGACCCTATCCGTTTCCCCCGTCCCTCGCTTTCCATGGCGGTGCGCGCGGTGACTAAGGGCGAGGAGGACAAAGTTTTTGCGGGCTTTGCGAAGATGCGCGAGGAGGACTATACTTTCTCCATCGAAAAGCGTATCGAGACTGGCGAAATGATTTTAAGCGGACAGGGCGAAGTTCATCTTGAAATTCTCGCGAAAAAACTCAAAGCGCGTTACGGTACGGATGTAGCTTTGTCCGAGCCGAAAATTCCTTACCGCGAAACAATCCGCGCCGTCGCAACCGCGGAAGGCAAGCACAAGAAACAGTCGGGTGGACACGGACAGTACGGTCATTGTAAAGTGAGATTCGAACCGTGTGAAAGCGAATTCGAGTTCGGCGACGAGGTGGTCGGGGGCGCGGTGCCCAGACAGTACATTCCCGCCGTTGAAAAAGGTTTGAAGGAGTGTATGTTCAAAGGCGTGCTCGCCGGTTATCCCGTAACGGGCGTAAGAGCCGTTCTTTTCGACGGAAGCTATCACGACGTGGACTCCTCTGAAATGGCGTTCAAGGCGGCGGCTGCGCTTGCGTTCAAAGAAGGGGTGAAAAACGCAAAGCCCGTGCTTTTGGAACCCGTAATGAAACTCAAAGTCGCAGTGAGCGGCGAATATCTCGGCGCGGTAATGGGCGATATATCCAAGCGCAGAGGCAGAATATCGGAGAGCGCAACCGACGGAGATATAACCACGGTTATTGCCGAAGTGCCGCTTTCCGAAATTGCGAAATATTCCACCGATTTGCGCGGAATGACGCGCGGTCAGGGTAAATTCTCCGCGGAACTTTTAAGGTATGAAGAGGTTCCTCCTCAACTTGCCGAAAAAATTATAGAAACCGCAAATAAATAAGTTCAAAAAAGCAATAGTCCTGCGTTCGCTTTAAAGCGAACGCAGGACTTTTTATTTGACCCCTCGCTAACGCTCGGGGTGACAATGGATGTGTCGTTCTGAGCGTTAGCTCTTTCATGTCATCCCGAGCGTTAGCTTTTTATGTCGTCCCGAGCGACAGCTTTTTATGTCGTCCCGAGCGACAGCGAGGGACCCTTCGCTTCGCTCAGGGTGGCAATAGTGCGTTCGGTCAACCTTGTCATTCCGAGCGAAGCGAGGAATCAGATGTTTCGCTTACGCTCAACATGACGGAGGTATGTCATCCCGAGCTCTTGTCATTCCGAGCGAAGCGAGGAACTTAAAATTAAAACTCGCTTATTCCGAGTAAATAATCTACCGAAACATCGAAGAATTTCGCAATAGCGATAAGGGTATCGAGTTTCGGTTCCCTTTCACCGTTCTCCCAAAAACTTACGAATTGATTGCTGAAATTAAGACATTCTCCGAGTTGCCTCTCGGTCAACCCTCTTTTTTTACGCAGTAATTTTAACTTTTGCCCGAACGTATTGTTTTTCATAAT
>CATKEF010000072.1 GCA_949747905.1 uncultured Eubacteriales bacterium | reverse complement strand
TTATGAAAAGAAGTCAGTCCAAAGAAGATTATCTTGAATGTATCATGCTTTTGTCTCGCGAAACGGAGTTTGTGCACAGGGTAGACGTGGCGCGGCGCATGTCTGTCACTCAACCTGCAGTTCAGAAAGCCGTCAGGCTGTTGAGCGACGAGGGGTATGTGGAATTTGACGGTTTGCATATATACCTGACAAAAGACGGAGCGGAATATGCGGAGAGAGTGTATTCCAGGCATTGCACGATAAGGCGTTTTCTGGAATTGCATGGAGTAAATTCCGCGGACGCCGACGCGGATGCGTGCGAGTTCGAGCACGCTGTTTCGCAAGCTACTTACAATATGATGCAGGATTTTGTTAAAAGAGGAGAGAGATGATAAAAAAGTATTCGGTGAAACTACTGTTTTTAACGGCTCTTTTGATATGCGTTTCGTTTGCCGTCTTTACGGTTAGCGGAGCGGGGGCTGGAATGACCGCAAGCGCCGATACGTCAGACAACAACTACAATGCCAGCGTAGACGACAATTACAGTTTCAGTTCGGTCGACATGCAGGTCGAAGTGCGCAAGGATAAAACTTACGCGATAACGGAGACGCTGGAAGTATATTTCCGTTACGGCAACGTCAATACGGGAATTATACGCGATATTCAGCGGATAACCGAAACTACGCGAATAATAGACGGTTCGACTGTAAAGGGCGGCAATTTTTTAACAGAGCTTACCGACGTTAAAGTTACTTTGGACGGCGGCGAAGCAAAGGTTACCCGAGAACTGTACGACCAGGGAAATTTCCACTCCGTAAAAATGCAGAACCCTTCGGGGTATTTCGAGGGAGACAGCACGCATACCTTCGTTCTTTCCTATGTGTACGATATGAGCGACGACAAGGTCGAAGGATACGACGACTTTATTTTCGACGTTCTCGGTTACGCAATGAACGAAGTGGACGTTCTTACGGCGACAATTACGTTCCCCGAGGGTACCGACCTTTCCCGCACGTCGTATCGTACGGGGTTACGAAATAACTGGAGACCGCAACGCGGAGAGATTGCCGAAATAAACGGAAACGTCATAACATTGAAAGTTCTGAATCTTGAAAAAGGGAAGGGCTTTACGGTTCAGACTATTTTGCCGGACGGATATTTTGACGTTTCGAGGACGTTTTTCTGGTTCTATATCCCGTTTGCGGTGCTTGCCGTTGCGGGAATTGCGTTGTGCGTTTGGCTTGTAATTAAAAACACGGACCGCAAACCCGTCGAAACGGTTGAATTCTATCCGCCCGAGGGCATGTCCGTTATGCGTTTTGCCGCAATCTGGCATAACGGTGCAAAGAATAAGGACATCGCTGCGGTAATTTTAAAGTGGGCGGACGACGGTATAGTAAGAATAGAGCCTGACGGACGCCGCGATATGATAATCACTTCTCTTATACCGTTGGAAAGCGCGAAAAGCAATAATAAGACGGGCGGTAAATATTTCGAGAATGCGGACGAGAGAAATTATTTCAATAAATTGTTTTCGGGGATAGGCGGAGACAATTACATATTTTCAACGCTTTTTTACCGTAAAAAAGCAAGCAAAGAGGATAAGGAAGAGCTGAGCCTGCTTGTTAACAGGATGAAAGCCCGCGCCGATAAAAAGCCGACGCCCGTTAAAGTCAATACCGACAAGGCGAAAATAGCATTACCGATGATTTCGCTTCTTCCGTCGGTCGCCGTGCTCGTATATTTCGCAATTATTACAGAGGCATGGTTTACCGTTCTGTTTGCGTTATTCTGGGCGGCGGGAACATTTGTGGGAACGGAATTCAATAAATCGAAAATGCCTCTTTTGGTGATATTCCCGATATCGTTTTACGGTTTAACCTACGGTGCGTTCTTTTTGGGCATAGCGCTTCCCATATACGATTATGCGTATTTGATGTACATAGCTCCCGTTTGGTGGGCGGTTTGTACCTTCATTCTTCCTCATTTTTTTGTAAAACGTACGCCGGAAGTAATGTCCGATTACGGAAAAATGCGCGGTTTCAGAAACTTCCTTCTCAAAGCCGAACTCAACAGAATACAGCTGTTGTTCGATGAGAATCCCGAATATTTTTCCGAAATTCTTCCTTATTGTATGATAATGAATATAAGCGACAAAGTTCAGAAACGCTTTGCCTCGCTTGAAATAAAGGTTCCCGAAATTCTTGATAGCGGCGTTACCACGTTTACGTTTGTATATTGCGTAAGTCGGTGTTCGCGCGCGCCTTTTTCAAGTACCGTTTCCTCTTTTATGGGCAGTTTTCGCGGAGGCGGCGGTGGCGGCGGACACGGAGGAAGCCACGGCGGCGGTGGCGGAGGCGGCGGTTCCCGCGGGTGCTGACGGCTGTCTGTTGTTTTTAATAAAAAAGCTCACGGATATATCCGTGAGCTTTTTTCATATATTCGACTTTTTAATCAGATATCTTGCAAAATCGATAAGTTCGTTTCTCTCGCGCTTTTCCATTTGGGAAAAAACGTTCAGAATGACTTTTTCGTCCTCCGTCAGTTCCCGCATAACGTTTACGTTTCCCATATCGTCCTCTCGTCCGAGAATATAGTCGGTCGTGCATTCGAATGCGTCCGCAAGTGCAAGAATAAATTTTGCCGAAGGTTCGACTTTCCCGCTTTCCCAAAAATTGACCGCCTTGGCGCTTGCGCCGATTTTTTTTGCGAGCGCGCGCTGGCTTATGCCTTTTTCTTCCCTAAGTTGTTTGATTCTGTACATATATTTCCCACTCCGTTATTAACAGTATGGAAAAATATTACTCATTTTTACTTGACTATTACCAAAATTACGCATATAATATAAGAAAGTGTGTAAAATATTACACAAAAATATTTTCAGGAGATAAAATTATGAAGAAGGTTTTAACGGGAATTATTTCGGCGATAGCGGCGTTTGTTCTCTGCGTATGTGTGGTTGCATGCTCCGGCGGCGTTGAAGGGACGTATAAATTTTCCAAGATGTCCGTTATTACGGGCGGCGTAAACGTAGATATCTCGGTCGGTGAAAAATTTATGGGCGTGAGCCTTACGGAGGACGCTTTCGTTCTTACCGTCAACGATGACAATACGTTCGAACTTGTAATAAATATGGGAGAAACAAACGGGGTCAGCGGAATCTGGGAATTAAAGGACGGCAAATATTATTTACTCGCGGAGGGAAACAGTATTGAGGTGGTTTTTCAGGGCAACACGGCTGTTTTCGATATGGAAGGAACAAAACTCGAACTGAGAAAATAAATATATTCCGATAATCAAAACTCAAAGCCCCGCGGATATTGTCCGCGGGGCTTTGAATTGTGAATTTTAGTGATTATGTTACATATTAATAGTTTTTAAGGATATTCGGTGTTTCGCTTCGTTCAACATGACATTAAAAAGTCCCGTCACAAGTGTTTTCGCCACCCCGGATATATTTTTCATCCCGAGTATATTCGTCATTCCGAACGAAGTAAAGAAACGGATGTTTCGCTGACGCTCAATTTGACGCTCGTACCGCCACATCAGTCATCCCGAATGTTAAGTGGTTTGTCATCCCGAGCGAAACGAGGAACCCTTCGGTAAGACTCGGGGTGACGGATGAACGTCTTCCCGTGCGTCTTCGTCGCCGAGCGAAGAGAGGCGCCTTTCGTTGACCTCATTTGTCGTTCCGAGCCGTAGGCGAGGAATCCGAAAGAATACCTTCTATTCCACTGGAAAAACGTTTGTTATCTTATCGCCGCTTATGTCGACGGCAAAATATCTTACTTCGAAAAGATTTGCCGCTTTCGGATATACAAGCCCGGCTGCGCGTATATCGCCGTGCTCGGCATAGAATTTTTCCGTGGGTACGGTTACGCTTACGAAATCGCCAAGGTAATCTTTCAATGCTCCGGCCTTGGCTTTGAGTTCGTCGTCCAAGTAATTAACGTAGTCGGCGCACGTCAGAACGCTTTCGAAGAAGGCAAAGTGCAGAATATTTTTTTCGGGCGGACGCGTTTCCACCGTTTTGCTTTTCAAAAGCGAAAGTTTATCGCCGTCGTATCCGTAACTGCATTCTGCTTTTGCCGCCGTGCAGGTCTCGAATGCCGCCCTTATTTCCAGAGTTTCGCCGAATTCGGCGCTTTCCACGTCATTCATAAACAATCTTTTGCCTCTGTCGGAGATAATTAAAAGCGAATTCGCGCCGCGAACGGCGAGAACAGGCATCCCCGCGAGCGTTTTTTCCTCGAATTCAGCCCGAATAAATTTGGACGGCAGAGGTAAAAGAGAATATTCCGCTCCTTCCGACGACAGAAAAACGCCTCCCTGGGAAAATACGGTTATCAGATTGCCGCAGAAGCGTGTTTGCGCTATAAGAGAAAGGCTCACGTTTTTGTTTCCGTATTCTCTTACGTATATCAGAGCTTCGCCCTCCATCAGATAGACGTCCAGATAGGGAGGGGGTTGAAAAAGAAGCTGTTCGTTTATAAAGAAATTTACGGGCTGAAGGTTTTCGCCCGGTACGATTTCCGCATGAACGCTGTCGGCAATGTCGATTTCGATATGCCGTTCAAAAAGGTCGATTCCGCCGACGTATAAGCCGTTGAGCTTTAAAATGGCGGGTTTGTAAGATAAAAAGTATACTCTCATATATGTGTCCGCGGTTTAAGAAAATATAAGTTGAAATCGTCTTTTTATTATTTAATGTATATAAGCCCGAAATTATGTCAATATAAACCCCGTATGGAGGATTTATATGAATAAAATCAACGGCTATACGGAAGATGAGGCAAAATATCTTGTTGAGTTTATAAGCGAAGGCAGAAAATCGGGTAAAACGTTATCGGGGCTTTTTTCGTCTTATGCGCAAAAAACAGGCAGGGCGAAGGGTAGCGTAAGAAATTACTATTACGCCCTTCTTCGCAGCACGGGCGACGACCGCGTCAAGAAAATTTTGCGCGGTAAAAATCTCAGAGCGGAAAAAATAGTCCCGTTTACCGAAGCGGAAACCGACGGTATTCTGCGCGAAATACTTAAACAGAAGAGTAAAGGAGTGTCGGTGCGTCGCGCCGTGTTAAATCTCGCCAAGGGCGATGACAGGCTTATGCTCCGCTATCAGAACAAGTACCGCAACGTGGTTAATAAAGAGCCCGAAAGACTTGAAAGACTGCTTAAAGAGTGCGGCTTCGGAAGCACGGACGAGGCTCAGAAACGTATAGAAGAGGAAATAAACGGGTTGTACGACAAACTCGCAGCGTCGCTCAAAGAGGAAAACAAGCGACTTACAACCGTTTTAAAACGTCTTACGGACGAGAACGCGCTTTTGAAATTGCAGATTAAAAATCTTCAGGACTGAAATAACATATTTTTACAATCATAACTTTTCCGGTCGGTGGCATACTGTTAACAGAGCGCAAATGCGCTTCTTACAAGGAGAGAAAGTGGAAAAGTTTATTCTCGGGCTTGCCGTAGGTATGGCAGGCGGCGCGCTTATAGTCGCTAATAACTGCAAACTTCTCAACCTGGTCAAAAAGAATCAGGAAGACATGATGAAGAAGGCCGAACAGTATATCGACAATAAGCTGGAACAACTCGAAAGCTGTGGAGAAGACTCTCAGGCTTGCGAAAACTAATCGTAATATTGCCGCGGGAAACTGCGGCAATATTACTTTTTTCGGGGCAAAATCAAAAGAACATTTATTCCCATTGCGAACGGCTGTTTAAACGCTTGTAATCGGGCGGCATTGATGTTATAATATGTCTATGGAAAGATACGTCGCTTTCGATATAGGCGATAAAAGAATAGGCGTGGCGGTCTCGGACCCTTTTAATACATACGCTCTGCCGTCCGAGACATATTTCCGCAGGAAATTTTCGGAGGACGTGGCGGCAATCGCACGTATAGCGTCGGAAAAGGGCGCTACGGTTATAGTCTGCGGACTGCCGGTGAATTTCGACGGCACCGAATCGGTGCAGACGGTAAAAACCGCAAAATTTATCGACGCGTTGAAAGAGGTTGTGTCCGTTCCCGTAGTCTGCGAGGACGAACGTTTTACCACGAAGATGGCGCACGAGACGTTAATCAGCGAAGGCATGCAAAGGGGCAAACGCAAATTTTATGTGGACGCGCTTGCTGCGGCAAACATATTGGACGGCTATCTGGCTAAAAAGAAAAAAGGAGAGTAAAAGGGAATGAGCGAAGATTTGGAACTGCCCGACGAGGATAACGAAATTATCGAACTCGTTGACGACGACGGAAACGTAATTAATTTCAAACTTCTCGACGTGACGGAATACAAAGGGGAAAAATATACTCTGTTGCTTGCCGCGGAACCGAACGAGGAGATTGCGGAGGATGAAGTGGTAATTTTCCGACTCAACGAGGAAGAGGAAACTTTGGAACCTATAGAGGACGAAACTCTTCTGGAAGAAGTGTTCGAATTTTATCAGCAGGAAGCGGAAGAGGAATAAAATTTGTTAATCGAGACGGGGCGCGGCATAAAGCCACGCCCCGTGTTTTTTTGTTTTTTATCCGCTCGTACATCTTTGTCGTGCCGGGCGTTTTTGTAAACGAAATAAAGAAAAGATGTTTCGCTGCGCTCAACAAGACAAAGAAACGCGCTCAACATAGCGATACAGTGAGCCAATCTAAACGGTGCCTGTCATCCTAAATGCTTTTTGTTATTCTAAGCTCTTTTTGCTATTTCGGGTCCCTATTGTCATCCCGAACAACGTTAGGGACCCTTCGCTCCGCTCGGGGTGACAGGGGCTGTTTTCAGGGTGACAAAGAAAAGCTCAACATGACAACTGAGAGGGCACTGCGCTAACATGACTGGAAAAGTCATCCTGAAATTTTTATGTCATTCCGAACTACTTATGTCATCCTTAGCTACTTATGTCATTCCGAACGCAGTGAGGAATCTTAAATTACTTGCAGTAAATGCCGTATATTATGCGGTTAACGGTTTTTACGGATAAAAACCGCGAAAGGAAAACTTCTGTTTTCGAAAGAAATCCTACCGATACTCTTAGCGGCGGATTTTTGCGTTTGACCGCCATATATATTGCTTTTGCCGCACTTTCCGGGCTTTTCCCGTTCCGTTCGTCGTTCTCCATTTTATTCACCGCCCGCTTAGCTTGGGCGTTTTCGCCCTCGCACACGCGCGCGTCGGTAAAACCTGTTTTTGTATCGCCCGGCATAACGGCGCAGACTTTTATTCCGTATTGTGCGACTTCGCTTGCGAAAGCTCTCGAAAAAACTTCAACGCCCGCTTTGGTCGCCGAGTACATCGCCTGATACGGCAGAGGCATAATGCCGCCTACCGAAGATACGTTTATAATTTTTCCTCCGCTTTTTTTCATATGGCGGACGACTTTTCCGCAGAGCACGCAAAGGGCGGTAAGATTTACGGCTACGATGTTTTCCGCGTTTTTCGGGGAAGTGTCCTCCATCGCGCCCGCAATGCCCATGCCTGCGTTGTTTATAAGAATATCCAGCGCCCCTTCGCGTTCGTATATCTCTTCGAATATACCGTCTATTGCGTTAAAATCGCATATATCCGCTGAGTAACAGCGGAATTTGTCGCCCGTGTACGGTTTTCTCGCTATACCGTATACGGTGTAACCTTTTTCTTTGAGGAGTTCCGCCGTAGCAAGTCCTATTCCGCCTGTCGCTCCCGTTATTACGGCAACTTTTGCTTTTTGTTCTTTCATAACGCTTATTTTATATTTGTACGGACGGTTTGTCAACGATTCCGGCCGATAAATAGAGACGGCGGCAAGCGAAAAATTTTATCAAACGGGTTTAAAAAGGCTTTACAAATACGGCGGTTTTTGCTAAAATAGCTTAGCTATAAAGTTCACACCCGAGGGGCGGGCGCTCCGTGGCGGTAAAATTTTTTTCATTACCGCAGTAAAGCGCCGTGAAAGCCGCGTCTTCGGGGAGGTAAAACGGAGGAATAATTATGGCGGTTATAACAATGAAACAACTGCTCGAAGCGGGCGTACACTTCGGGCACCAGACAAGAAAATGGAATCCCAAGATGTCCAAGTACATCTATGCGGCGCGCAACGATATTCATATTATCGATTTGCAGATTACGGTCGATTTAATCGAAGAGGCGTATAAGTTCGTTTGCGAATCCGTGAAGGAAGGCAAGTCCGTTCTTTTCGTCGGAACCAAGAAGCAGGCTCAGGACGCAATAAAGGAAGAAGCCGAGCGTTGCGGTATGTACTATGTTAATTCGCGCTGGCTCGGCGGTACGCTCACCAACTTCAAGACTATCCGTTCGCGCATCGACAGAATGGCTAAAATCGAGAAAATGGAAGCCAACGGCGAGTTTGAGCTGCTCAAGAAAAAGGAAGTCGCGAAACTCAGAGAAGAGTTTGACAAACTTCAGACAAACCTCGGCGGTATAAGAGAAATGAACAAGCTCCCTGGAGTTATGTTCGTAGTTGACCCCCACAACGAGGATATTGCGGTTGCGGAAGCGCGCAAGCTCAATATTCCCATCGTAGCAATTACCGACACCAACTGCGACCCCGACCTTATCGATTATGTGATTCCCGGCAACGACGACGCTATAAGAGCCGTAAAGCTCATCTCTTCCGTTATCGCAAACGCGGTTATCGAAGCAAATCAGGGCGAAACGCCCGTGCTTCCCGTAGAGGAAGCGGTTGTTCCCGAGTCTATCGAAGAAGTAGTGGCTGCGGCCGAAGAACCCGTAGTTGTGGAAGAGGTCAAGGAAGAAGTTCCCGCTAAGAAAACAAGAAAAAAGAAAGCAGAAGCGGCTGATGAAGCTGTTGCCGAGTAAGGAGGATATAATTATGGCATTTACCGCAAAGGACGTAATGACGCTGCGCGACAAGAGCGGCGCGGGTATGTTGGACTGTAAAAAGGCTTTGATTGACGCTGACGGCGATATGGAAAAAGCGGCCGAGCTTTTGAGAGAGCGCGGTATAGCGAAAGCCGTTAAAAAGGAAGGCAGAATCGCCGCGGAAGGCGTGGTAGGCGCATATGTCTGCGCTGAGTGCGGCGTGGGCGTTCTGCTTGAAATTAACTGTGAGAGCGACTTTGTTTCCCGCGGAGACAAGTTCCACGGTATAGTGAACGACGTTGCGAAAGTGGTCGCTACGGAAAAACCCGCGGACGTTGACGCATTGCTCGAATGCAAACTGGGCAACGAAACCGTAAAGTCATATATAACTAATATGACGGCAATAATAGGCGAAAAGATTTCCGTGCGCCGTTTTGAAATTTATCAGTCGAGCGGAAAATTGGAAACTTATATTCATATGGGCGGCAAAGTCGGCGTTATGGTTGACGCTTCCGACTTCACTGCCGGCGCGGAAGATACGCTTCACGACGTGGCGCTGCAGATTGCGGCATCAAATCCGGGATATGTAACCGAGAAGGAGGTTCCCGCGGAAGTTATCGCAAAAGAAAAGGAAATTATGCTCGTTCAGATGCAGAACGACCCGAAGAACGCCAATAAGCCCAAGGAAATTCTCGAAAAAATCGTTTCCGGCAAGCTCGGTAAATTCTACTCGGAAAACTGTCTTATGGACCAGCCTTTCGTAAAGGACGACAGTCAGAAGGTTTCGCAGGTAATCGGCAATAAGTTCAAAGTTGTTAAATTTGCCCGTTTCGAAATGGGCGAGGGTCTTGCAAAGAAGAGCGAGAACCTTCAGGACGAAGTTGCAAAGCAGATTGAAGCAATGAAGAAGTAAACGGTTGAAAATCCGAATTCCCCGAATTTTTCGGGGAATTTTTTTGTTTTAAACGCAATGGAGGGTGGATGTTTCGCTACGCTCGACATGGCATATAAAAGCGCTCGACATGGCAACCTGGAGGGCGCAACACTCAACATGGCAATGGAGTTGTCCCGAGCCTTTTTGTCATCCCGAGCAACGCGAGGGGGCTTTCGACAAGCCTCGGGGTGGTAAAACGGCATCAATCTGATTCAAGTTTAACGGTAAGGAGTGATAAAGGTGGCAAAGTGACGGAAAAGACATACAAATGGATATGGTGGCAAAAAACAATTTGAGTAAGAAATATATATACAACGGCGACGAAAAGACGGCGCGTAAAGCGTTACAAATAAATCGATGAGACGTAATTTTCCCGAAACATAAATAAAGTTTATAAAGTAACCGCGGCACGGAAGATTCCGAACTGCGGTTTTTAAAATATGTTGATAAAAATATCGGCTATGAGGCAATAATTATATATACGAGGTTGCTTTTTGTTTTTTTATTTGTTATAATTTATAAAGAATAAAATTTTATAAGGGGAGTTGTAGCTTGAAACCTAAATATAAGCGGGTTTTAATCAAACTTTCGGGCGAAGCGCTTGCCGGGGAACAGGGTCACGGACTTGACGAAAGCGTAATTTCGCGCGTTGTCGAGCAGATTGCCGAAGTGCATGCCATGGGTGTGGAAGTTGCGCTCGTCATAGGCGGAGGCAATTTCTGGCGCGGCAGACAGGGAAAGCAGATGGACAGAACGACTGCGGACCATATGGGTATGCTTGCGACCGTTATGAATTCGCTCGCTATGATGGACGCTCTGGAACAGCGCGGAATACCCACCCGCGTACAGACGGCGCTTATTATGACCTCTGTTGCCGAACCGTATATTCTCAGAAAAGCTCTGCACCATTTCGAAAAGGGTAGAGTCGTGATTATGGCATGCGGAACGGGCAACCCGTATTGCTCCACCGATACCGCAGCTGCGCAGCGCGCCTGCGAAATTCAGGCGGAAGTGCTTATGATGGCTAAAAACATCGACGGCATTTACGACAGCGACCCCAAACTCAATAAAAAAGCGGTTAAGTTCGACCATATAAATTATCTGGACGTTATTAAAGACGGGATAAAAGCAATGGATACCACTGCCGCTACGATGTGTATGGAAAACAATATCCCCGTACTTGCATTCGGGCTCGAGGAAGAAAACTCCATTATAAAAGCCATTTGCGGCGAAAAAATCGGAACCGTTATAGATAATAGCAATATTTGAAATTATCAGGTATTTTAGGTTTGTAGGTGTATAATGAAAAGACTCGGGAAAAGGGATATCCTTGGCATAGTCGGTTTTCTGATGCTCGTTACTGTATTTATATTTTCGTTTTCGCTCGTGCAAAATGCTATCGAACTTTCGCGTTTTACGGCGTTCAGAACATTTCCGGGCGCTACGTTGGACGAAAAATATACCGATTTGCAGAAGCCTTTGGCTGATTTACTTTTGGTTGCCGCAATTGTTTCGTTTGCGGGGTGCGGCATCGGAGGTCTGTCTTTGGTGTTAAGCAACAAGATTGTAAAAACCGTGGGAGCGTTACTGGTTGTAGTGATTGTGGTGGCTTTTATCGTAATGTTCCTCGTGTCGGAAAATATATTTATGACCTGGTATCGGGAGAATTTCGATAAGTATTATCAGGCGGGTGAGCCTTACTATAACGGCAGTACGTACACGTCTGCGTGCTATATCCTGTATTCCGGTGTTTCAGCGGCGATTATCAAACAGCTTGCCGCGTTCATAGTTATGGCGGTCGTTACATCCGTATTGTCGGTATTAAGTTTTTTAGGGAAAAAGATACCGTCTGTAAATGCGGACGTTAAAGACGAGGAAAAGGTAGAAACGGCGGAAACCGTCGGAATATAAATAAATACGGTAAACGGAGCATATATATGATAGATAACGAACAGGTTGAAGAAATAATTCTCACGCTTGACGATAAACTTTCAAAGACGATAAGCGTACTGAAAGAGGAATTTGCCGCCGTCCGTGCGGGCAGGGCTAACCCTCACATTCTGGATAAAGTCACCGTCGATTATTACGGCGCTGCCACGCCTGTAAATCAAACTGCCAATATTTCCGTTCAGGAGGGCAGATGTCTTGTGATTTCTCCCTGGGACGTATCCATTTTAAAGGCGATTGAAAAGGCTTTGCAGGCTTCGAATATAGGCATAACGCCTACAAACGACGGAAAGGTAATCCGTCTTGCGTTCCCTCAGCTTACGGAGGAACGCAGAAAGGAGCTTTCCAAGCAGGTACGCAAGATGGGCGAGGAGTCCAAAGTTGCGGAGCGCAATATCCGTCGCGACGCGCTCGAAGCGTTGAAAAAACTTAAAAACGATAAGACTATTTCCGAAGACGAGTACGCTTCCTGCGAAAAGGATGTGGAAAAATACGTTTCCGAAGCGGTTGCCGAAATCGATGCGGCAGTCGCCGCCAAGGAAAAGGAGATAATGACCGTTTGATGCATAATGCAAAACTACCGGCGCACGTAGGGCTGATAATGGACGGTAACGGCAGATGGGCGAAAAAGAGACTTATGCCCCGTTCCTTCGGACACAACGCGGGAATGAACAGAATGATTGCCTTAGCCGAGCATGCGCAGAAACTCGGTATAAAATATCTTACGGTTTATACGCTGTCTACTGAAAATCTTTCGCGTCCGCGCGAGGAGCTCGACGGGTTATACTCGCTGTTCCGCAAATATTTCACCGAAAACGTAAAGAGACTTTACGCCAATAAAGCGGCTGTCAGAGTAATCGGCGATTTGTCCGCTTTGCCCGAAGATATAGAAAAACTTCTTCGCGACGGCGAAAGCAATTCGCCCGAATCCGCTTCGTTTACGTTGATTTTCGCTATAAATTACGGTTCGCGTACGGAAATTTTACGGGCGGTCAACGCCGCGGCTGAAAGCGGCGTCAAACTCGATGAAGACGGTTTCCGTCGTTTGCTGTATACCGACGGCATACCCGACCCCGATTTCATTATCCGTACGGGCGGCGAAGTAAGGCTTTCGAATTTTCTTACTTTTCAGGCGGCTTATGCCGAGTTGTATTTTTCGGACGTACTTTTCCCCGACTTTTCGGACGACGAATTCGACGGGGCAATCGAGGAATATTCGCGCAGAGAGCGCAGGTTTGGTAAAATAAGATAATTCCGCGTAGTTAACGCGGTTAAGGAGATAACTTTTGGTTACGGAAAAAACAGAGAAGCGCAATGGACATTGCTTGAGCTCCAAACAGAAAAGAATTTTGACGGCGGCGGTTTATGTCACCGTATGGGTGGCGCTTTGCGCGCTTAAGTGGCTTGTGCCCGGCAATTGGGGGGCGTTCGGTTTCGACATCGTATTCTGCGCCGTATCGGTTATCGGCAGCTATGAATTTTTGCGTGCAATCGACCATACCGCCGCGCCCGAACAGAAGATTTCAACGCCTCAGCGTGCGTTTACAATCGCATTCTGCGCGCTTGTGATACCTTTGTACGTGAGCGTACAGCTTACAATGAACGCAGGGTTCCTCGCAGTTGCATGCGCTTTTACCGTATATGTGATGTTCTTGTGCGCGACTTCTGTTTTCGACCATAGGCGTAGCACGGTCAAGGGAACGATATACTGCATATTTTGTATGCTTTATTGCGGAGTTCTGTCGTCTATGATGGCGGCTATTAACCATCTCACCAAGAATTCCATGGCGGCTATACTTTTATTATTTATGAGCACCGTGTTGACCGATACCGGTGCGTTTGCGATAGGTACGCTGTTCAAAAGATGGATTCCCGCGAAACTTGCTCCTCAGCTTTCACCGAATAAGACGGTAGTAGGCGCGGTTGGCGGAGTTTTGGGCGGTATTGCGGGCGCTTTGCTTGCTTATCTCATAATCTATTATCTCGGCGGCGGAGTAAACGGAGCCGAGTTCGAGATGGGAATAAACGGTGTGTTTCTCACTTTCACCAGTACGAAAATTCATCCCGTAGTGACCTTTATTCTCGTGGGTTTCGCCACGGCAATAATGGCGCAGGTCGGCGATTTGTTCGAAAGCGCGATAAAAAGGGAGTGCGGCATCAAGGATATGGGAAATCTTCTCCCTGGGCACGGCGGAATTTTGGACAGATTCGACAGCATGTTGTATTGCAGCGCAGTAGTGCTTTTGAGTTTCGGCACAATTATAATTTAGTGTTTCATATTATTTTATAAAAAATAAAATTGCCGCTCGTAAGCGGCAATTTTGTCATTAAATAATTTTTTTCGGGTATAATAGTTTATGAAAAAGATTGCGTTAATCGGTTCTACGGGTTCAATCGGACGTCAGGTTCTGGACGTGGTGCGCAAAAACAGAGAGGAATTCAAGATTGTGGCTCTGGTCACAGGAAATTCTTCCACGGAGTTTTCCAAGCAGGTTCGCGAGTTCAGACCGGAATTCGCGGCGTTTGCCGCCGAGGACAAAGAAGCGGCGCTCTCAGCCGCAGAGTGGGGCAGCGCCGACCTTGTGTTCAACGCCGCAAGCGGTTTTGCGGGAGTGGAATACAGCGTAAAGGCGCTCAGGGCGGGTAAGCAGCTTGCGCTTGCCAACAAGGAAACTCTTGTTTGCGGCGGAGATTTCGTTTCATCGCTTGCAAAGCGTTGCGAAGTTGATATTATTCCCGTGGACAGCGAGCATTCTGCAATCTGGCAGTGTCTCGGATACGACAAGAAAGCGTCCTTCAAGCGTCTTGTCATAACGGCGAGCGGCGGAGCTTTCAGGGGCTATACGCCCGAAAAACTCAAAACGGTCACTGCAAAGGAAGCGCTCAACCATCCCACATGGAAGATGGGCAAAAAGATTACCGTTGACAGCTCTACGCTTATAAATAAGGCGTACGAGGTGATAGAGGCGCATATGCTTTTCAACGCGCCGTATTCCAAAATCGAAACGGTTATCCATCCCCAGAGCGTAGTACATTCCGTCGTGGAGTTCAAGGACGGGGCTTGTCTTGCTCAGCTCGGAACTCCGACTATGGAAATCCCCGTAAGGCTTGCGCTGACCTATCCTCGCAGACTGCCGTCTACGGCGCAGCCGCTCGATTTCAAAAAGGCTTTTTCGCTTACGTTCGAGCCGCTTGTACGCAAACAGTATCCTTTGTACGATTTGGCGCTAAAATGCGGCAAAGAAGGCGGGACGCTCCCTTGTGCGCTCAACGCCGCGGACGAAATTGCCGTTAAAGCGTTTTTGGACGGTAAAATAGGTTTCACCGATATTTACGGCGTGGTTGCGGGGGTCATGGATACCACCCCGCGCGACGAAGCCGTAAGTTTCAGACAGCTGGAAGAGGTGGACGGCGCCGCGCGCTGGAAAGCGCAGAAAATTATTTTTAAATTGGCAAGATGATTTCCTTTGCGGCAGTACGGGAAATCGTCTGTAAAAAATCGGTATAATGTATTTACTTTCGTTTTCTTCGGTAATGACCGCTATCGGCTCGGTATTGCTTGCAATAATGATATTGCTGGTGATGATAACCGTTCACGAGTTCGGTCATTATCTTGCCGGTAAGGCGTTAAAATTCAAAATTAACGAGTTTGCTATCGGCTTCGGTCCCAAACTGTTCAGGCGCGTTTCGAAAAAAAGCGGGGAAGCCTTTTCCGTCCGTCTTTTTCCGCTCGGCGGATTCTGCGCTTTCGACGGGGAGGACGCCGACGGCGAAAATAAAGATTCGTTCAACAATAAAGCTCCGTGGAAGCGCGTTTTAGTGCTTATCGCGGGACCGCTTTTCAATTATCTTTTTGCACTGTTTCTAATTATAATTTCAATGTTCTCGTTCGGGCAGCCTGTGTTCAAAGTGGGCGGAATTGCGGCATATGAGGGCAGCAATCCAGAAATATACGCCGAATACTCACTTCGTGAAGGGGACGTAATTTTGCAGGCAAACGGGAAAGATATATATCTGGTAACCGATATTATGAGCGCGCTCGGCGGCAAAAAAGAGGGCGATAAAGTTTTATTCAGGCTGTACCGTGAGAGCGAGGGCGGCGAAGTCGAAAGAGAAATAATAATGCGCTCGGACTGCGATATTCAAAGTTCTTCTGAAACGCATAAAGTCTGGTATGCGCTCGGAATATCCACCAAAGAGGTGGACGGTCAAGGTTATTTTCAGATAGGCGTAACAAATTACAGATTCGGTTTCTTTACCACGCTCGGACATTCGTTTGCGTATTCTTTCAGAATAGCGGGCACAATATTCAAGGTTTTAGGCGAACTTCTTACCGGCAGGCTGGGGCTCGACGCAATGGGCGGACCTGTCACGACTATAAAACTTACAAGCGAAATCGCCGCACAGAACGTGCAGAGTTTCCTTGAAATTGCGGCATATATAGGGGTCAATCTCGCTGTTTTCAATTTGTTGCCAATCCCGGCTCTGGACGGAAGCAAGGTTGTGTTCTGCCTTATCGAGTGGATATTCCGAAAACCCGTTCCGAGAAAGATAGAGGCGGTCATACACGCTGTGGGCTTTATTTTGATTCTCGGTTTTGCTGTGCTTGTGGATATATTGCAATTTGTTTAAAACCGCCGTGCGGCATGCCGCACGGCGTTGTTTTTTTTTGATTTTGCAAAGAAGTGAAGAAACGGATGTTTCGCTTACGCTCAACAAGACGTTTGAGGGGTGCTGCGTTCAACATGACAATAGTGTCGTTCAGAGCCCTTTTGTCATCCCGAGCGGAGCGAGGGACCCTTCGGCAAGCCTCAGGGTGACAAAATGCGCTAAGAGTGACAAAATGTGCTTAGGGTGACAAAATGTGCTCGGTGCGACGGAAAAGACAAGCCTCTGAAAGTGTGAAAAACGACGCACAATATAACAAAATAATGAGATTCCGCGGCGACTGTATCATTCCGAGCTTGTCGAGGAATCGTCCGGCAATATTTCAACAACCCGGCAAGCTTCGTTTTCGGAGACGGGCTTAATCTCTTTTTTCTGCATTAAATTCAAAAGTTTTTCCAAAGTGCGCGTTTTTGCCAAAGCGAAAAGCACACCGACGCAGATAGCGCAGTCGGCGGGCAGGTATACGCACTGATATATGAACGAGTAAACAAACATATTCGTCCTGGGGATATCCGCCCAGACCGCATCCTCCGCAAAGTATATAAAACCGGAAATGAGATGGAATATAAATCTTGCGACAAACACGATGACCGTACCTGAAGAAACTTTCGCCGCGACGGAAAGTTTTCCGAATTTCGGCGCAAACCCCATAAGTCCAATGGTGGCGAACGCAAGCATATAGTCGAGTATAAACGTTAAAGGCGTGAGGATATACGGACCGGAAATGAAATTGAACAGTCCGAATATAAGTCCCGCGAGAGTGCCTTTTATCGGTCCGAATTTGTAAGCGTATACGAGTATGGGGACGAAACTGGCAAGCGTTATCGAGCCGCCGTATTGCACGGGCGATACTTTGATGAACGACAGCGCAAACGATGCGGCGAGGCAGATTCCCGCGTAAGCGATTTCGTTTGTGGAAAACTTTTTGTTGCAAACGCAGGTGACGGCAAGAATTACAATAAGCAGTGCGACGGCGCCGATTGCAATCCAGGTTACGAGGTCGGTCGTTTCTTTTGAAACTTCCAGAAGACGGGAGATAAACATAAAACTCCTTCTACCGTCGAAAAACAAAAACGCTCCCCGTAAAAAATTCAGGGAACGCCGAAAATTCTCTTTGTACTATCGCTCAACCATTACGTTGCCGATTCAAAGGGTATAATCTCAGCCTCGGATAATTTTCAAGGCACCCCCGACGGTATTATGTTAATTTGATTATAATTTAATTTCCGTCCAAAGTCAATTGAATTTTGTTGCATAATGATGTATACTGTAAAAAACGTTTTATATTCGGAGCAGGTTATGGGTTACAATTTTTATGCCTATATGGACAGAATGAAATACATAAAGAGATGGCAGCTTATGCGTTCGGTGCGCGACGAGAATATAATGGAGCATTCTCAGCAGGTTGCGATGTTCGCGCATGCGCTCGCCGTCGTCAACAACAAGATTTTCGGCGGAAACGCGGATGCGGGTAAAGCCGTTTTATACGCGGTTTATCACGAATGCAGTGAGGTTATGACGGGCGATTTGCCTACGCCGATAAAGTATTTCAATAATTCCATACAGGGCGCATACAAAGAACTCGAGCACCGCGCGTGCAAAAGACTTTTGAATACCTTGCCCGATGAAATGCGGGATGAAATAGAACAAAGCGTAATACCGGACGAAAATTGTATCGAATACAAACTTATGAAAGCCGCGGACAGGCTTGCGGCGTATGTAAAGTGTCTTGAAGAGTTGCGCAGCAACAATGCGGAGTTTGTGCGCGCCAAAAAGAGCATAGAGGAAGATTTGCACTCGCGCAATATGCCGGAAGCCGAATACTTTTTCGAGAACTTTATAGAGGGTTTTTCGCTTACATTAGACGAGCTTGAAGAGCTGGAATAAAAACAGTGATAATTCGTCGGTTCCTCGCCTGCGGCTCGGAAAGACAGACATTCCGCTTGGAATAACAGAAAGCGCTTAGAATGACAAATAGAGCAAAACAGACAAAAAATGCTTGAAACAACATTTCACCGTCGCTCTGAGTGTTTCTTCCGTCAACTTGAATGCCGCACCATTTGTCACTCTTAGCGCATTTTGTCACCCCGAGGCTTGCCGAAGGGTTCCCCGTGTAACTCGGGGTGACAAACACGTTCTGGATGACGTAAACGTTCTGAATGAAATAGTAATGACGACAAAGCGGGTGGCTGTACAGAACGGCAACAACGGTCAAAAAGTCGAAACGACAAAAAAACAGCAAAAACGGGCAGGTTCATTTCCGAATTTATATTATCATCAATATTCGCGTTTTGATTATGTTTTACGACAGGCGTCGAGCGTTTTAGCGGGTTTTGCCATTATCCGACAAATTACTTTCAAAGTAGACATTATTCCCCATTTTATTTTTTTATAATAACTTGAATGGTTAATCTATAAATGATATAATTTAGATACACAGTAAGTGTAACCTTAATTACGCTACGTGAAGTTCTAAGGAGGAATGCATAATGGACGTTAAAGAAAAAGTAGAGTTGAGCGAAATAAAACGAGAAATCGATTTGTTGCTTTTAGATACTTTCATTGCCAGATTCGAATGCGATAAACCGAGTACGGAAATGACTTTGCTCAACGGTCAGAAATTTATTGTGAGCGTAAAAGAGGTTTAGTGCCGCTTTTAACTGGTTGTACTTAAGATTAGGAGCGGGGGCACGTTTTGTTGCGTGCCCCCGTTTCGCTTTTTAAATTATTTTCCGTTCACCCCCTTGACGGTAAGCGCTAACGGGTGTATAATTTATATGCTTATCATTAAATTATTACATATTTTTCGGAGGAAGTATGAAACTTTATCTTGGCATAGACGTAGGCGGTACAACAGTAAAAGGAATAGTGCTTACGGAAAACGGAAAATCCGTTTGCTCCGGAGAAATTCAGACGTTGTACGGCGAAGAACTTGCCGATTGTATAGAAGAACTTGCAGAGCGGCTTGTGCTGAACAGCGGCGCGGTCTTTTCCGCACTCGCGGGAATCGGGGTCGGGTGCCCGGGTATTATTGACAGCGAGCACGGAACGGTGATATATGCGGCAAATCTTAAATTAAAAGATTATCCGCTTGCAAAACTTCTTTCGGAAAAATTAAACGTGCCAGTCAAACTTTGTAACGACGCAAACGCCGCGGCTTTGGGAGAAGCTAAATTCGGCGCGGGGAAAGGATATACGGACAGCGTTCTTATTACTCTCGGCACGGGAGTCGGCGGCGGAATCGTAATCGGCGGAAAGATGTTTGAAGGTTTTAAATCCGCGGGCGCGGAGATAGGTCATATGGTTATCGAGCGCGACGGGACAAGGTGTTCGTGCGGCAGACGCGGATGTTTCGAGGCGTATTGTTCTGCGCGTGCTCTGACAAACAAGACCCGCTACGAAATGGAAGAGGATGTTTCCTCAGAAATGTGGAAGACGTATACTCATGACACGGCGGACGGCAGAACGGCTTTCGAGTATATGGATACCGACCGCACGGCGCGCAGAATAGTCGACTGGTATTTAAGCCATCTTACCTGCGGCGTAACGAATATCGCGAATATTTTTCGTCCGCAGGTGGTAATGCTCGGCGGAGGAGTGGCGGCTCAGGGGACGCGTCTTACCGAACCTTTGCAAAAACTGGTGAATAAAGAACTTTTCGGCGGTACGGAATATGCGCCGGTTAAAATAGAATGTGCGACTCTCGGCAATAAAGCGGGAGTTTACGGCGCGGCTGCGCTGATTATGGAATAAGGTTGGAATCATGAAGAGCGATATACCTGTAACAAGTCTTCAAAGGCTTCCTGTATATTTGAATTATCTCAAAACTTCCGGAGACGGTGACCAATACATTTCGTCGGGCGCGATAGCGAGAGCGTTGGATATGGGTGAAGTACTGGTGCGTAAAGATTTGGCGTACACTTCCGCTCAGGGAAGGACTCGAGTGGGATATAAGCGAGAAGAGCTTATTGCCGCGCTTGAAGATTATCTCGGATGTAACGACAGAAAGAACGCCGTAATTTTCGGCGCGGGCGGTTTGGGTTGCGCTCTCTTATCTTACGGGGGCTTTAAAAATTACGGTATCGACGTGGTCGCGGCGTTCGATAACGATAAGAATAAAATCGGAACCGAGGTAGACGGAAAACCCGTTATGGACGCGGCGCAGGCGTGCGAGGGCATAGCGGCTCTGGGCGCTAAACTTGCCGTTATATGCGTACCTGCGAGATATGCGCAAAGCGTTGCCGACCTTCTCATAAACTGCGGAGTTCGTTCTATCCTCAATTTCGCACCCGTGCTGTTGAAAGTTCCGGAAGGTTTTACCGTGCGCAATATAGACGTGGCGGCTAACCTTGCCATATTGTCCAGTCTGAGTTAGTTTAAAAAAGTTTCCTTTATCCCGAG